>DASYUM010000133.1:0-17961 GCA_036001225.1 Candidatus Methylomirabilota bacterium
CCACTGGGAGACCTCCTGGGAGGAGATGAAGAAGTTCTGGTGGAGCTTCTGGAGCGTGCGGATGTAGCTCTTGGGCGCGATCAGGTAGCCGAGTCGCCAGCCCGTCATCGCGTAGGCTTTGGAGAAGCCGTTCAGGACGAAGGCCCGGTCGGTGAACTCCAGGATCGTGTGGTCGCGCCCCTGGTAGGTGAGGCCGTGGTAGATCTCGTCGGAGACGAGCCACGCGTTCGTCGGCGCCCGCTCCACCAGGTCGGCGATGGCGGCCAGCCGGCCGGCCGGGAGCACGGTGCCGGTCGGGTTGGCCGGCGAGTTGAGCAGGATGGCCCGGGTGCGCGGCCCCAGGCGCTCGCGCACCGCCGCCGGGTGCAGCTCCCAGCCGTCGGTCTCGGCGACCGGCACGTAAACCGGCACGCCGTCGGCGTAGCGGACGAAGTTCGGATAGCAGGCGTAGTGGGGATCGGAGAGGACGACTTCGTCCCCGGCCGCCAGCAGCGTGGTGAAGAGCAGGAGCATCGCCGGCGAGGTCCCCGCCGTCACCAGGACCTGGTCGGGCGCGACGGCCACCCCGTAGGTCTTGAGGTAATGCTCGGCGATGGCCTCCCGGAGTGGCAGGATGCCGAGGCTGTGCGTGTACTTGGTCCGGCCCTCCCGGATGGCGCGGACGGCGGCTTCCCGGATCACCGCCGGGGTCTCGAAGTCCGGCTCGCCGAACTCGAGGTGGACCACGTCGTGGCCCTGGCGCTCCAGCTCCTCGGCCCGCTCGAAAACCTCGACGGCGAGGAACGGCTTGATCTCCTCCGCCCGCTTGGCGACCTCGGCGAACCCTTCGGCCATCCGGCTCCCCTTCAGGGTCGACGCTCGCCGGGGCCCAGGTCAGGCCGACGGCTGCCGGCGGCGCGCCACGCCGCCACGGTGGGCAGCCCGCACCACCTCGCGGGCCACCGCCGGCGCCACCTTCTTGTTGAACACGCTCGGGATCACGTACTCCTCGTGCAGCTCGCTCCGCCCCACGATGGAGGCGATGGCCTGGGCCGCCGCGATCTTCATCTCGTCGGTCACCCGCCTGGCCCGGCAGTCGAGCAGGCCGCGAAAGAAGCCGGGGAAGCAGAGGACGTTGTTGATCTGGTTCGGATAATCGGAGCGCCCGGTCGCCATCACCCGGACGTGGGGCTCGGCCTCCTCGGGCATGATCTCCGGCACCGGGTTGGCCATGGCGAAGACGATCGGGTCCCGCGCCATCCGCTGGACGTCCTTGGCAGTCAGCACACCGGGGACCGAGAGGCCGATGAAGACGTCAGCCCCCTCGACGGCGTCGGCCAGGCTCCCCTGCCGGGCGGCCGGATTCGTCTCCCGGGCGACCCCCGCCTTGGTGGCGTCCATGGGGCCCGCCCGGCCGGGCGCCAGGATGCCGTGCTCGTCCACGGCCAGGATCCGGCTCACCCCGACGGCCCGAAGGATGCGGATGGTGGCGGTGCCGGCCGCGCCCACCCCGCATACCACCGCCGCGATCTCGGCAGCCTCCTTGCCGACGATCCGGAGGGCGTTGAGGAGAGCGGCCAGGACGACGACGGCGGTGCCGTGCTGGTCGTCGTGGAAGACCGGGATGTCCAGCTCGCCCTGCAGACGCTCTTCGACCGCGAAGCAGCGCGGGGCCGCGATGTCTTCCAGGTTGATGCCCCCGAAGACGGGGGCGATCAGCTTGACCGTCTCCACGATCTTGTCCACGTCGGTCGTGGCCAGGCAGAGGGGAAAGGCATCGATGTCGGCGAACTCTTTGAAGAGAAGCGCCTTGCCCTCCATCACCGGCAGCGCCGCCTCCGGCCCGATGGCGCCGAGCCCGAGGACGGCGGTCCCGTCGGTCACCACCGCCACGGCGTTCCGCTTGATGGTGAGGGCGAAGACCTTCTCGCGATCCTCCTTGATGGCCAGGCAGACCCGGGCCACGCCGGGGGTGTAGGCCATCGAGAGGTCGTCCCGCGTCTTCACCGGCACCTTGTTGTGGATGCCGATCTTTCCGCCCAGGTGCATGAGGAACGTGCGGTCGGAGACGTTGACCACCCGCACCCCATCCAGCTGCCGGAGGGCGGTGACGATGTCGTCGCCGTGCCGCTCGTCCCGGGCGTTGATGGTGAGGTCGCGAGTGATCATGTCCCTGACCAGCCCGACGATGTCGACCGCCCCGATGTCGCCGCCGGCCTCGCCGATGGCCGAGGTCACTTTGCCGAGCATGCCGGGCCGGTTCCGGATCTCCACTCGGACCGTCAGGCTGTAGGAAGCGCTCGGCGTGATGGTCACGGCGTGGGGTTCACGCCGGGGTCAGGAGCCGGCGCGTCACCGGCTGGGGGAGGTCGGAGTAGAGGGCGCGCAGCGCCCGTAGCGTGTCTTCGTATTCGTCCACCACCGACACCCGCACCGCCGACCCCAGCGTCGATCCGACGCGGAGGGTGCCGATGTAGACCGCCGGCTCCGGTCCCACCTCGAAGGCGAGATTGAGGGGCCAGCCGCTGACGCTGGGAGTCGAGCGATCCTTGATCGCCACGATCCGCGTCACCCGGTAGCGCCCCGGCGGCAGCGCCAGCGCGAAGTCGCGCCGGCCTGGCCCGGCCGACACGGTGGCGTTGAAGGTGCCGTCCTCCTTGAGGATGTCCAGCGTCGCCTCCGGCACCTCGAAGCCGGCGAGGTCCACCCGCCCCAGCACCGCCCGGTGGCCCGGCGGGACGTCGAGGGGGACGGGCCAGAGCGCCGCGCACCCGGCCAGGAGCACGAGCATCAGCGAGCGGGCAAACGTGAGGCCCAGCGTCCTCATCTCATGCGCTCGGCTTCTTCCAGATCCCCCGGTCATGGAGCAGTCGGACCTGGCGTCGGTTCACCTTCTGCCGATACTCGGCGTGCTTCATGGGGGCCCGCTTGAGGTAGAGGTTCTTTGGGTAGATGGGCCGCTCGTAGAGGAGCTGGTAGAGCTCGGTCCGCACGTCCTTCAGCCAGTTGTCCCACTGGGCGGACGCCCGGTGGTGGCGGAGGGCCTCGATGTCGATCACGCCGGCGACGTAGGTGGAGCCGGCGCCGTAGTCCTGGCGGCCGACGATCCGGCCCTTGTAGTCGATGACGAACGAGCGGCCGCCGAAAGTGTCGATGGGCGTCGTCTCTTCGGGGAAGAGATAGTAGGTCCCCATGTTGGGCGCCACGATGTACATGTTGTTGTCGAGGGCGCGAGCCCGGCTCTGGATCTCGAAGTACTCGTTGCCGGTGGCGGGGTGGGGATAGGAGGCGCGATAGACCACCTCGGCGCCGTTGAGCGCCAGCGCCCGGGCATTCTCGGGGTAGGAGCCCTCGTTGGCCATCATGATTCCCAGCCGGCCGATCTCGGTGTCGGCCACCGGCCAGAAGGCCTCGAGACTGCGGCCGTACTTCTCGATCCACCAGTCGTAGACGTCGTGCGGGCAGACCGAGTGCTCGACCGGGAAGAGCGGGGAGACCTTGTAGTGCTGGAGGATCACCCGGCCGCGCGGGTTGAGGATGAAGCCGACGTTGAAGAAGCGGTCCTTGAGGTCGGGGTGGCGGGCCTTGGCCTGGGCCACGATGAAGACGTTGTACTCGCGCGCGATCTTGCCGAGGGCTTCCGTCTCCTCACCCGGGATGTCGATGGCGCACTCGCGGGCGAACTTGGCGTGGTCGAGGTCGAGCACCTCGTCGTTGAAGGCCTGGAGAGCGCCCTCCGGGAAGGCGATCAACCGGACGGGGATGGACAGGCTCGACAGCCAGGCGGCGGCCTTCACGAGGTGGGTGAGGTGCTCGAGGTTGATCTTGATGTCGCTGCGTTTGCGGATCCCCCGCACGGTCGGGACCAGCCCGACGGCCATGTACGGCTTGATCATCGCGCCCCCCTCCCGCTAGTCGATGAGTTCGTCCGCGCGCATCCGCACCGCGGGCGGAATGGTCAGGCCGAGCGCCCGGGCGGTCTTCAGGTTGATGGACAGCTCGAATTTCGTCGGTTGCTCGACGGGCAGGTCGGCCGGCGCCGCGCCCTTGAGGATCTTGTCCACGAAGGTCGCGGCCCGGCGGCTCATCTCGACGGTATCGGGCCCGTAACCCATCAGGAACCCCAGGGCGACGTTCGATCGGGTCCCCCCCCAATCATCGGGAGCCGTCGCTTCCTGGCAAGATCGGCCAGCCGAGGTTGGTGGGTGGCAAGGCCTGGGTACGGTAGCACGACGACCGCGCCCGCGCGCGCTCTCACCATCTCGTCGAACGCGTGGTCGAAGTCCTCGGGTCCCCGGACCTCCAGGGGCTGAAGCTTGATCCCGAGCCGGCGCCCGGCGGCCCGCATTTCCTCGAGCGTCGGCGGGACGCGGGGGTCCGGCCCGTAGAGGACTGCCACCCGGCTGAGCTTCGGCAGCACCTCCTTCAGGAGCTCCAGGCGTTTGGCGCTCAGCTCGAAGTTGAGGCTCGTGAGCCCCGTGACGTTCCCGCCGGGCCGGGCCAGGCTGGCGACCAGCCCCATCTCCACCGGCCGGTCGGCGACCGCGAGAACGACCGGGATGGTCGAGGTCGCGCGCCGCACAGCCTGCGCGAGCTCCGTCCCCCAGACCACGATGACGTTGGGCTGTAGCCCGATCATCTCGCCGACCAGCCGGGAATACCGATCGGCCCGTCCCTCCGCGTAGCGGACCTCCACGGCGACGGTCGAGCCCTCCACGTAGCCGAGGCCGCGCAGGCCCTGCCGGAAGCTCTCGACCATCGGCTCGAGGGCGGGCGTTCCGAACGCGAGGGCCCCGATTCGGGGGATTTTCCCCCGCGGTTGCGCGTCGGCGCCGAGCGGTGCGGCGAGGAGGGCGAGCATCAGGATCGTCCTGAGGACGTGTCGTGAACCGATCATGCCCGCCCCAACAGTGAGCCTTTTCCAGAGCGCTCGGGCCGCCGCCTCAGGAATGGGATGGGCACCACGCCGACGTCTCAGCCTCGCCGTCCCTTGGCATGCTTGAAGAACTGGACCTGCCGCTCGCGCTTCACCGCCTCCGCCCGCGTCTTGTAAGGCCCCCCCAGCTTCCGCGACCCATCCTTTGTATAGAGCACGTAGCCTTTGGCGGTCTTCTTGATCATCGGTCGCTCCCCATGCTCAGCGAGACGCGGATGGCCCGCCCTTTGCTCGCGAAGCCGAAGGCGTCGTTCCAGTCGGCGGGGGGCTGCGCCCCCCCCCGACGGCCCTCGCGGCGAAGCCGCGGCCTTCGCCCTTCGGCGAAGGCATCGGGCCTGCCTCCCCCCCGCTCGATCATCGTGGCTATTCCATTGCGAGCGAGACGCGGATGGCCCGCCCTTCGCTCGCGAAGCCGAAGGCGTCGTTGATGCGCGCGAACGGGTAGGTGTGGGAGACGATGCGCTCGAAGGGATACACCCCGCGCCGCCGGCGCAGGAAGTCGAGGGCCCGGGGGAGAGCCCACGGCTCGTAGACGATCACCCCACGGATGGTCTGCCCGCCCCGCACGACGGTCCCGGGGTCGAGCGCCGACGGAAGGTCGGGCGTGATGTTGCCGACCCAGAAGTAGCGCCCGCCCGGACGAAGGAGCCGTACGCCTTCCTCGACGGCGTGAGGCGCCCCGACGAACTCGGCGACGATGTCGGCCCCCTGCCCGCGTGTCCGGTCCCGCACGATGCCGCGCCGCTCCGCCTCCGACCGCTCGTCCACGTTGACCGTGAGGTCGGCCCCGAATGCCCGGGCCAGCTCCAGCCGCGTGGCCAGCCGGTCGAACACGATGACCTGGCCCGCCCCCATGTCCTTGGCCAGCGCGGTCGCGTAGAGCCCGAGGCCGCCCGCGCCCTGGATCACCACCGTGTCGCCGAGGCGTACTCCCACCCGATCCAGGCCGTAGAGGGCCTCGGCCAGCGCGCAGTTCGCCGGGGAGACCATGTCGTCGGGCAGCTCCTCGGGCACCCGACAGACCGTCTGGCCCTTGCGCAGGTAGTAGAACTCTCCGTAGGCGCCGCGGAAGTGAGGGGGCGTCTCGGCCCCGGCGCCGAGCCAGTGGCGGTAGCGGTTAGGGCAGGCCGGCGAGCCGTCCAGGCACGCGCCGCAAGCGCCGCAGGGGACGAAGTAGGCGTAGGCGATCCGGTCGCCTTCCCGGAGCGGCTCACCCTGGCAGTCGTGCTTGACCTCGCGGCCGAGCCGGAACACCTCACCCACCATCTCGTGGCCGGAGACCACCGCCAGGTGGCGGGGAAACGGCGGGCCGTGCCCGCGCCAGATGTGGAGGTCCGAGCCGCAGATGTTTGCGCGGCGGATCCGCACCACCAGATCATCGGGCCCGGGATCGGGGACGCCGTACTCGCGGATCTCCATCGGCTTCCCGGGTCCGGTGAAGACCGCCACGTGGCCCTTCATCGGCTCTACGCCTCGCGCTCTAGGAGCCGGGCCGAGAACCGAGCAGCCCTAGGACGCAGGAATGCGCGCCGCCGGGCGTCGCGGGGCTGGGGCCCCGCCGCCCGGGGCGCGCTGTCCCCAAGACCGCGCCCGAGGCGTATGCCGCGCATGCGCGGCACCGGACGTCGCGGGGCTGGGGCCCCGCCGTCCGGGGCGAGCCACCCAACGTTGAGGCCGGCCGAGGCCCGAGGACGCCGGGATGCGACGGTCATCGGCACGGCTCCCCTTGCTGGCGCTCGACTTCTTCCATAATCACCTGATTCAGGTGGTCCACCAGCGCGTGGGGGTCACGGGTCCCGTCGTTCCGGATCAGCTCCCGGACCCGGGCGGGCCGGGCCGACAGCATCACCAGCGTGGTCCCGATCGCCACCGCCTCTTCGATCGAGTGGGTCACGAAGACGAAGGTCTTCCCGGTGTCGGCCCAGATGCGCCGCACCTCGGCCTGCATGATCCGCCGGTTCTGGGCGTCGAGCGCCGCGAACGGCTCGTCCATGAGCAGGAGACCCGGCTCGATGGCGAGGGCGCGGGCGATAGCCGCCCGCTGCCGCATCCCGCCCGAGACCCGGTTGGGGTAGTAGGTCTCGAACCCCTGCAGGCCCACGAAGCGCAGGTACCGCCGGGCCGTCGCGAGCCGGGTCCGGGCGTCACCGCCGAGCGGCTTGAGGACCAGGGCCACGTTGTCCTCCAGGGTCATCCAGGGCAGCAGCCGGTCTTCCTGGAACACCACGCCCACGTGGAGGTTGGAGGCGCCGCCATAGAGGACCGGCCGCCCGTCCAGCCGCACCTCCCCGGCCGTGGGCGGCTCCAGACCACCGACGATCCGCAACAGCGTGGTCTTGCCGCACCCGTTGGGGCCGAGGAGGCAGATGAAGTCGCCCTCGGCCGCCTGAAAGGTCACGCCGGCCAGGACCGGGATGGCATAGCTCTTGGTGATGGCGTCGACTTCGACCTTCACCGGGCGCCTACCGCCACCGCTCGAGCCGGCGCGTCAGCGACTCGAAGAGCAGCTTGTCGGTCAGCAGCATGATGCCGATCATGACGGTCGCCCACACGAAGACCATCTGGGTGGCCAGGATCTCCCGGCTGTAGTTCATGATGTAGCCGATCCCGCTGGTGACGCCGAAGATCTCGGCCACCACCGAGACCTTCAGGGCGAGGCCGAAGCCCACCTTCATCCCCGCCACCAGGTGAGGGACGGTCGACGGGATCACGATGGCCCGGAACTTCTCCCACCCCGAAAGGCGGTAGACCTGCCCCATCTCGAGCAGCCGCCGGTCCACGCTCTCCACGCCCTCCACGACGTTGGCGGCGACCACCGGCAGCGTGATCATGAACGTGGTGAACATCGGCGCCAGGTCGGTGAGGCCGAACCAGATCAGCGAGACCACGATCCAGACGAAGACCGAGGTCGAGTTGAGGACGGTGACGACATCGCGCACGACGACCCGGGCCGGCCGCCACAGGAACGAGGCCAGACCCATGACGATGGCCAGGCCGAGCGCGCCCCCGAAGCCGATGACGATGCGGTAGAGCGAGGCGCCGGTGTGCGTCCACAGCTCGCCCGACCGGACGATGATCGCCAGCCCGGCCACGACGGCTTCCGGAGACGGCAGGACGTAGGCGCCGTAGCGCCGAGAGGCCAGCTCCCACCCGACGAGCACGGCGACGAAGACGACGACGGTGGGGAGCCGCAACCGGCGCGTCCAGGCTTCCCACCCCCCGCTCCCGTCCGCCCGGGCCGTCAACCCCGCCAGAACACTTCCTTCTTGATCCGGTCGGGACTCTCCCAGAGGTCCGACTTCAGGAAGCCCGACTCCTTGAGGAGCTTGAGCTGGAGCACCAGCGTGTCGATCTGCTCGTCGGAGAGCCCCCAGAGCATCTGCACCGTCTGCCCATAGGCGTACTCCACGACCTCCCGGGGAAGCTTGGTGATCTCGGTCGCGATCTCGATCGCCCGAGGCTTGTTCTTGTACCAGATCTCGACCGCGTCCTTCTGGGACTCGTTCAGATCGCGCGGGAAGGCCGGATTCTTCTCGATGAACGCGGGGTTCACCGCGTAGCAGACGTGGACCGGATAGCCGGTCGCGCGGCCGGTCGCCTTCCGCCAGAGGTCGATCTGCTTGGCGAGGTAGACGCCGTCGCCGCGGAGGACGACCTGGTCCGAGATCGGCTGCCAGGCGACGATGGCGTCCACGTCCTTCTTGGCCATCAGCGTCGCCATGTCGGGCGGCGACTGAGCAGTCACCAGCTGGGTGTCTTTCTGGATGTCGAACCCGTAGCCCTTGAGGGTGAGGGTGCGGATGTCGAAGAAGGTCGTCGTCCCCACCACCGCCGCGATCTTCCGCCCCTTCAGGTCCTCGACCTTGGTGATCCCAGCATCCTTGCGGGCGACGATCGCGCCCAGTACCGCGGTGGCGACCCCGGTGATCTTGAGGGGAACCTGATCCTCGAACATCTTGGCGGCGAGCGCGAACGACATGTCGATGGCATCGACGTTGCCGGCGGCGAACGTGTTGACGAGCCCGGCCGGCGAGCCGGCTACGACGTTGTACTCGGCCTGCCAGCCGCGCTTCCCGAGCAGGTCCTCCTTGTGGATGATCTCGCAGGCGGCCCAGCCGAGCTGCAGGTAGGCGAAGCGCACCTTGCCCTTGGCACCCTGGGCCGCGGCCGGGCGCGGCCAGCCCCCGGCCGCCACCGCCCCCGCGGCGGCGCCCGCGGCGCGCAGGAAGCTTCGGCGGCTCAGCTCGGTCGGTTCCTCACGCATGGGTCTCCTCCTTGGGGCGGCCTGGCTCGACGATGATGAGCGCGTCTACCGCGACGGCTTGGTCGCCGTGGACGATCAGGGGATTCACGTCCAGCTCCACGATCTCCGGGTGAGCGACCAGCAGGTCGCCGATGGCCGCGACGAGAGCGGCCAGCCGCTCCTCGTCAACCGGCGGGCCCCCACGCACGCACTGGAGCAGTCTCGCCGTCCGGCCTTCCCGCAGCATCGCCATCGCCGCAACGGGAGTGAACGGCGCCAGGCGCAGCGTGACCTCATCCAGGGCCTCGGTCAGGACGCCGCCGAGGCCGACCGCGACCACGGGGCCGAAGACGGCATCGCGACGCCCGCCCACCAGCAGCTCGATGCCACCGGCCACCTCCCGCTGGATCAGCAGCGGGCCCGGGCCGAGCCGCCGGCCGATCGCTGCGACCCCCGCTCGGAGCGCGGCTTCGTCGCCGATGCCGAGCACCACGCCGCCGACGTCGGTCCGGTGGACCACGTGGGGGGCGGCCGTCTTGACCACCACAGGGTAGCCGATTTGGCCCGCGACCGACAGGGCTTCCTCGACCGAGGCGACGGTCCCCTCGGCGGGGAAGGTCACCCCGTAGTGCTCGAGAATCGCCCGGCTCACCCCATACGGGAGCGGGCCAGCGGTCCGGCCGAGAGCAGCGGCCAGCGGCGCCGGCAGCGGTGGCGCCGGGCGGGGGCCGACCATCCCGTGGCCGCGGCCGCCGGCCGCGGCGGCCCACAGGGCCCGGTAGGCGCGGACGGCGCGTTCGGGCGTCGGGAAGATCGGGATGCCGGCCGCGCGGAGGCGGTGGTCCACCGCGGGAGTGTCGGCGGTGCAGGCGACGACGGGCTTGCCGGTGACCGCCTGGGCCGTGGCCAGCGCCTCCCCGAACGCCGGCTGGTCGAGCCCGACGTCGATCGCCACCGCGCCGGCGATCTCCGGCGCCTCCAGGACGAGCCGCACCGCCGGGGCGAAGGCGGGCCCGTCCATCTGCGGTGTCATGTCCACCGGATTGCCATCGGCGCCGAAGCTCGGCAGGTGGGCCCGAAGCCGATGTCGGAGCCCGTCGGGCAGGGGCGGCACGAGCAGGCCGGCCGCCTCGGCGGCGTCGGCGGCCGCCACCGCCGGGCCGCCCGAGACGGTGAGGATCGCGATCGCCGCACCGGCCGGCCGGCGCTCGCCCTGAGCATCGAGCGCGACCAGCGCGTCGAAGAACGCCTCGGTCTCCTCGGTGAGGACGACACCGGCGGCGGCAAAGGCCGCCTGATAGGTCGCGTACTCGCCGGCCAGCGAGCCGGTGTGCGAGCCGGCCGCCCGCCGCCCGGCGCCGCCGCGGCCGACCTTGAAGGCGACGACCGGCTTCCGGCCCGCCGCCTGTTGGGCCGCCTCCACGAAGCGCCGGCCGTCCCCGCGCACGCCCTCCACGAACAGGCCGACGACGCGGGTCGCGGGATCGGCAGCCAGCCACGCCAGGCACTCGGCGAACCCCAGATCGGCCTGGTTGCCGATCGAGAGGAAGCGAGCGACCCCGAGCCCGCGCGACCGGACCTCGCGGAAGAAGAGCCCGCCGTAGGCGCCGCTCTGAGAGAGAAAGGAGATGCCGCCGGCCGCGCGCGGGACGTCCCAGAAGTAGGATCCGTTGAGCCGCCCCGGCACGTTGACGACCCCCATGCAATTGGGCCCGACGATCCGCATGCCGGTCGCGCGGGCGATCGCCGCCAGCTCCGCCTGGAGGGCGGGGCCGGCGCCGCCGCTCTCGCCGAAGCCCGACGTCAGCACCACCGCGGCCCGGCAGCCCAGGTGGCCGAGGTCGCGCACGGCGTCGACGACGGCGGCGGCCGGCAGGCTCACGAGCGCCAGGTCCACGTCGTCCGGCAGGTCGCGGACGCGGGGGACCGTCTTCAGGCCGAGGATCGCCTCGCCGCTCGGGTTGACGGGGAAGACGTCGCCCGCGAACTGCCAGTCGAGGAGATTCTTGAGCAGCCGGTGGCCGAGCTTGTCCGGGCTGCGGGAGACGCCGAGGACCGCCACGCGCCGCGGCGCGAAGAGCGGCGTGAGATCCGCGTTCATGCCCTGGAGCGGGTGAGGTCTCGCAGGTCGTCCACCTCATCGAGCGACCCGATGGCTTCCAGCAGTCGGTCGGCCGCGCCATCCCCCAGGCGCGGGGCCACGAGCTGACGGAACTTCGCGGCCAGATCGCGCCGCAGCGCACTTCCGTCCTGGTCGGCGCCGAGGTCAGCCACCCGCTCACGTGTCTGGCCGCCCGCGAGCCGCACGACGGCCCGCGCCTGCGTCTCGATGAACGCTGGATTCGGGGTCAGCCGCACGCGGGCGGCCAGGCCCTGGACGGCCGGGTCGGCGACGGCGGCGTCGGCGAAGTCGTCCTCGCGGATATGGCCGCGGACCAGCGCCGCCGCCGCGCAGTAGGTCATGCTGAACTTTCCGCCGAGGCCGGTGGTCGGCGCCCGCTGGTCGGCCACCTGGAGCGTGGTGGGGCCGACCTCCAGCTCGACGGCCTCGATCGCCGGCACAGCGAGGCCGGGCTGGAGCGCGAGCAGCGCACTGATCGCCGCGTGGGTGGCGAAACAGCACGGGTAGCGCTTGAAAATCAGCTCGGTCACCGCGTAGCGCTGGCCGAGCGCCTCGCCGAGTCGCCCCGGCGACCAGTCGGGAGACAGCCGCCGAGCCCAGCCCGGGGTGTCGAGGATGCCGCGCGGCCCGGTGACGCCGGCCGCGGCGGCGACGGCGCTCACGAGCCCGTCGGCGGCGGCCCGGCCGACCTGGAACGGCTTGGCCATGCTCCCGAAGGCCTCCTGGATGCCGCCGCCTTGGGCCGCCGCCAACCCGACCGCCGTGTCGAGCCGCCCGGCGTCCAGCTCGAGGAGGCGCCCGATCGCCGCCGCCCCGCCCAACCGGCCGAGCGTGGCGGTCGCGTGCCAGCCCGCCCGATAGTGTCCGGGGGCCAGGGTGCGGGCGGCCCGCGACGCCACCTCGACGCCGAGGACGAAGGCGGCCAGCAGGGCCCGGCCGCCGAGCCCGCGCGCCTCGGCCACCGCCAGGAGCCCCGGCAGCACCGGCGCGGTGAGGTGACCGGGCAGGGCGAGGGTGACGTCGTCGTAATCGAGGGCGTGGGCGGCGACACCGTTGAGGAAGGCGGCGTCGGCCGGCGGCGCCGTCGCCGCCGTTCCCAGGACCGAGGCCGGCCCGGGGGCCCCGCCCAGCGTCTCCCGGACGAGCCGGGCCACCGGCTCGGCGGCGCCGGCCACCGTCACCCCCCACCAGTCGAGCACGGCCAGCCGCGCGACCTCCAGCGCGGGCTTGGGGAGGTCCTCGTGGCGCGTCGCGACGACAAACCGGAGGAGGGCGCCGCTCGGAGTCTCAACCATGCTGCTGGGCCATCTGACGGGTGAACTCGTCGGCCCGTTTCTTCTGCTCGGCCGGCGAGAGGTCTTCCTTGTGCGTCGCCAACCCCCACTCGTGGCCGTAGGGGTCCGAGACCTTGCCGTAACGGTCGCCCCAGAACATGTCGGCCACCGGCATCCGCACCTGGGCGCCGGCATCCACGGCCTGCTTGAAGGCGGAGTCCACGTTCTTGACGTAGACGTGGAGCGCGCCGGTGGTGCCGCCCAGCGCCTGCGGGGCCCGCGGCCCCGGCCCCATGTCCGGGAACTCGTCGTTCACGAAAAAGATGGAGTCCCCGATCTTCAGCTCGGCGTGCATGATCTTCCCGCCCGGGCCCGGCATCCGCATGAGCTCCCGGGCCCCGAAGGCGCGCTTGTAGAAGGCGAGGGCGTCGGCCGCCCCCTGGACCGTCAACTGGGGCGTGATGCTCCGAAAGCCGGACGGGACGGCCTGGACGCGCGGCTTCGTCGTCGTCTTGGCCCGGCTGCGGGCGGCCTTCTTCGTGCGGCTGGACTGTCTCGACTTCCCGGCCTTCTTCATGTCACCTGTCCTTTCTCGTATCGCGGTGGTCCACCACCCGGACCGCTTTTCCCTGCGGCCGCGGGATCTCGCCGATCGCCAGTCGCCGGATCTCCGGCGTCACCCCGACGAAGTCACGCAGCTCCCGCCCCAGCCGCTCCTCGGCTTCTCGCTCGCAGCCGGCCCCGGCCTCCACCCAGAGCACCATGCGCTCGCCGCCGCCATCCCGCTCGAGCACGATCTGGTACTCGTGGCCGAAGCCGCGTTGGCGGAGCAGGATCTGCTCGACCTGCCGCGGATAAAAGTTGATCCCCTTGTAGATCACCATGTCGTCGGTCCGGCCCTGGAGGCGATCCAGCCGCACGCCGGTGCGCCCGCAGCGGCAACGCTCGTGCGAGCGGATGCGGGTCAGGTCGTGGGTGCGATACCGGATCAGCGGCAGCCCCTCCCGGGTGAGCGTCGTCACCACGAGCTCGCCGACCTCGCCGTCGGGCCGGACGGCGCCGGTCGCGGGATCCACGACTTCGGGCAGGTAATGATCGTCCCAGACGTGGATGCCCTCGCGGGCCTCGCAGTCCACCCCCAGACCCGGCCCCCCAGTCTCGGTCATGCCGACGAGGTCGAAGGTCCGGATGCCCATCTCGGCTTCGATTCGCTGCCGCAGCTCGTCCGACCACATCTCGGACCCGAGGACGGCCACCCGCAGCTTGGTCGCGCCGAAGTCGAAGCCCTCCTCCCGGGCGGCCTCGATGAGCCGGAGCGGATAGGTGGCGATGGCCGCGAGCACGGTGACGCCGAGGTCGCGGATGAGCTGGAGCTGGAGCAGCGTCCGCCCGGCCCCGATCGGGACGACCATCGCGCCCAGCGCCTCGGCGCCGTAGTGGAAGCCGAAGCCGCCGGTGAAGAGGCCGAAGGAAGCCGCGATCTGGATCACGTCGCCGGCGGTGACCGTCGCCACCGCCAGGCAGCGGGCCATGACCGCCCGCCACTGCTGGACGTCGGCCGGCGTATAGGGGTTGATGATGGGGGCGCCGGTCGTTCCCGAGGACATGTGGAGACGGAGCACCGGGTCGGGGCCGGCGCAGGCAAAGCCGTAGGGGTAGGCGTCCCGGAGCTGGTCTTTGGTGAGGAAGGGGAGCTTCTCGAGGTCCCGCACCGCGCGGAGGTCACCGGGGGCGACGCCACCGAGGTGGCGATGGTAGCGGGGGTTGTGGACAGCGATCCGGGCGATGGTCGCGCGCAAGCGGTCGAGCTGGACGGCCTCGAGGGCCTCGGGGGTCCGGGTTTCCTCGGCCGGCTGGAACATCGGCGCCATGGCGCTCATCATTCTATGTCAGGATCCCGCCGGGCCGGGGCCGAGCCGATCCAGGACGACCGAGGACGCCGAGTTGCGAAGGGCATCGGCCCGGCGGTTCAGATTCCCCACCCGCCGCTCAGATGGATGTTCCCGCCCGTGACGTAGCGCGCCTCCGGGGAGAGCAGGAAGCGCGCGGCCGCCACCGCGTCGTCCACGCTGCCCACGTATCCGGCGGGGATCCGTGGCCGCATCGCCTCCAGCTCCGCTTTGGGCGCGCTGCCGGAGTCGATGAACCCGGGGGAGATCGCGTTGACCGTGATCCCGTGGGGGGCGAGGGCGCGGGCGAGCGAGCGGACGAGGATCAGGATGCCGGCCTTGGCGATGTAGTGAGCGGTGACGTTGGGCTGAGCCGTGAACTGGTCGGCGCTGGCCATGCTGAAGGCGAGGATGCGCCCCGACTTGCGGGCGATCATCCCGGGGGCGGCGGCGCGGCTCAGATAGAAGACCGGGTGGAGGTTGTTCTCGAACATCGCGCGCCAGCCGTCCGGGGTCTCCTGCAAGAGCTCCACGCGATGATAGGGCCCGGCGCAGTTGATCAGGGCGTCGAGCCGACCCCAGCGCTCTTCCACCCGCCGGACCAGGGCCTCGGCGGCGCCCGGATCGGAGACGTCGGTCTGCACGGCGAGAGCGCGGGCGCCCGCCCTTTCGATCTCGGCCTGGGTCGCGGCCGCCGCCTCCGCGCTCGTCCGGTAACAGAAGGCGACCGCCCACCCCGCGCGGGCGAGGTCGAGCCCGATCGCCCGGCCGATACCTCGGGCGCCGCCGGTGATCAACGCGACGCGCTCGGCCATGCCACGCTCAGTTGAGCCGGCCGCGCAAGGTGTGCAGCGCCTTGCGGGCGTCGGCGTCGGTCGGGGCCACCCGCACCGCCGCCTCGAACTCCCGCAGCGCCTCCCACCACTTCCCCTGCTTGAGATAGATGCGTCCCAGGTTCATGTACGGAAACTGGCGCGGCTCGTACCGGGGCGCGCGCTTGGCCTTCTCGAGCCAGCCGATTGCCTCGTCCAGCCGGTCGCGCTGCATCAGATAGACGCCGATGTCGTTGTAGGGGTTGCCGAAGTCGGGATCGATCTCGATCGCCTTGAGACACTCGGCGGTCGCCTCCTCGATCCGGTTCTGGAAGCTGTACGTCCACCCGAGATAGGTGTGAGCCTCGGCGGTCGGACACGCCTCGATCGAGCGCTTGTAGGTCTCGATCGCCCGCTCGAGGTCGCCCGCCATCTGGTGGCGGTAGGCGTCCTGCCAGAGCTCGGTGGCGCGCTTGCGGGCCTCGGGATCAGACATCCGACGACTCCGAGAATGGCTCAGCGGGTATCGTACCCTACCCCGGGGGCCAGATGACAGGCGACCCGATGGCCCGGCACGACTTCCCGCAAGGTCGGCACCTCGATCCGGCAGCGGGCCTCGACGAACGGGCAGCGCGGATGAAAGCGGCAACCGGCCGGGATGTCGATCGGACTCGGCGGCTCGCCGGGCAGAACCGGCGGCCGCCAGGGACGGGTGGGATCGGGGGCGGGCACCGACGCGTGCAGGGTTTGCGTGTAGGGATGGAGCGGCCGCTCGAAGAGCGCCACGGTGGGGGCCTCTTCCACGATCTGGCCCAGGTACATGACGGCCACCCGGTCGGCGATCTGACGGACGACGGCGAGGTCGTGGGAGATGAAGAGGTAGGCGACGCGGAACTCGGCCTGCAGCTCGCGCAGTAGCCCGAGGACGCGGAGCTTGACCGTGACGTCGAGGCCGGAGGTGATCTCGTCCGCGACCACCAGGTCCGGCCGGAGCGCGAGGGCGCGGGCGATGGCGATGCGCTGGCGCTGTCCGCCCGAGAACTCGTGCGGGTAGCGCCGGGCGGCGTCGGCCGGAAGCCCCACCCGATCGAGCAGCGCGGCCACCGTCCCGGCCCGGTCGCCGGGGACGCGGTGCACCGTCAGCGGCTGGCCGACGATCTGGCCGACGGTCTTGCGCGGATTCAGCGAGGCGTAGGGGTTCTGGAAGACGATCTGGATCCGCCGGCGCAGTGGTCGGAAGGCCGCCGGGGAGAGCCGGGTGACGTCGCGGCCGTCGAGCAGGATGCGGCCCGCCGTCGGCTCGACCAGGCGCAGGACCGTGCGGCCCAAGGTGGTCTTTCCCGACCCCGACTCTCCGACGAGCCCGAGGGTTTCCTGGCGCTCGATCGCGAGCGTCACGCCGTCCACCGCGCGCAGCCAGCGCGGTCGCCCGAGCCAGCCGCCGAGACGGTAGTGGGTGTGGAGGTTCTCGACCGCGAGGAGGGCGCCGTTCGTCACGGCCGGGCTTCGTAGAGGTGGCAGGCGACGCGATGGTCCGGTCCCACGGGGCGGAGGGCCGGCATCAGCTCGTCGCAGACCGCCATGCGCTTGGGACAGCGCTCTCGGAACGGACAGAAGCCGGGGGGGACGGTCAACGTCGGCATCAGGCCCTCGCGCGTCTCGGCGATGTCGGCGGTTCGGTCGGCGCGGGGGACCTGGGCCAGCAAGGCCTGGGTGTAGGGATGGGCGGGCGCGGCGAACAAGGCCGGCGTCGGTGCCACCTCGACCAGGCAGCCGGCGTAGAGGAGGGCCACGGTGTGGGCCACATGGGCCACCACGCCGAGGTCGTGGGTGACGAAGAGGGTCGCGACGCCCCGCTCGGCCCGGAGCCCCTCGAGCAACTGGAGGATCTGGGCCTGCGTCGTGACGTCGAGCGCGGTCGTCGGCTCGTCAGCGATGACGAGGCTCGGCTCGCACGAGAACGCCATTCCGATGAGGACCCGTTGGCGCATGCCCCCGGAGAGCTCGTGCGGATAGCGGCGGAGCAGGCCGACGGAGTCGGCGATGCCCATCCGGACGAGCAGCCGCGCCATCGCCGCCTCGGCCGCCGGCCGGGACAACCCGCGGTGGAGCCGCAACGCGTCGGTCGCCTGGACGCCGATGCGGAAGGTCGGATTCAGCGCCGAGAGCGGATCCTGGGGAATCAGCGCGATCTCGGCGCCGCGCAGCTCCCGCATGGCCGCTTCGCCGAGGGCGAGGAGGTCCCGGCCTTTGAAGCGGATGGCGCCGGCCTCGACCCGCCCCGGGTCGGGGAGGAGGCGGACGATCGCGCGTCCGACCGTGGACTTCCCCGCCCCCGACTCGCCGACCAGACCGAGAACCTCGCCCGGGCGCACCGTCAGGTCCACTCCCCACACCCCGAGCCGTCTCCCGTAACGGACGGTGAGGGCGCGAATGGACAGGAGCGAGTCGGGCTCGATCAGGCCGCCGCCCACGAGCCTGCCGGCCTCTGCGCGCTCACGCGGTCGTCCGCAGGCGCGGGTCGAGGTGCTCGCGGAGGCCCTCGCCGAGGAGACTGAACCCGACCACGGCCAAGGTCAGGGCCAGCATGGGCATCCCCATTCCCCACCAGCCCACCATCAGGTAGCCGCGACCCTCGGCGATCATCGCGCCCCAGGACGGGACCGAGGCCTGGACGCCGAGCCCGACGAAGGAGAGGAGGGCTTC
>DASYUM010000134.1:0-9112 GCA_036001225.1 Candidatus Methylomirabilota bacterium
CCTGCTCCTGGCCCCCTGGATCTCCATCGCCTCCGGCGCCGCCATCTTCCTGATCGTCCTGACGTTCCAGATGCTCTCCGACGGGCTCCGGGACGTCCTCGCCCGCCAGGCCGCCTGAGGGGCGATGGTCGTGGACGTCCTCTCCAGCTCGCCGCGACGGGCCTCGGCCGCATTTTCCGCTTGACAGGTTCTCCGGCAGGCATGGGACCGCGGTCGCGGCCTCGCGCTCCAGTGCTATCCAGCGAGGCGCGCCGGCCCGCAGCCGCCGGAAGAGCGGGCACCGAGCCGAAAAACATTCCCGACCGCTCGATCGACCGTCATGCGGCCTCCCCGGTGGCCCGCGATTCGGGTGATAGAGTCCGGGCAGGAGGAGGACTGCCATGCTCGCCAGTATCACCGGGACGGATCTCGACCGGCTCGGCGACGAGATCGCCGAACTCTCGGCTCACCTCGACGCGGCCACCGCGCGGCTCCTGACCCTGATCCGTGAGTTCGACGCGCAAGGCGGCTGGGCCCAGCAGGGCTGCCGATCCTGCGCCGAGTGGCTGAGCTGGCGCGCGGGGCTGGATCTGGGAGCGGCCCGGGAGCGCGTGCGGGTGGCGCGGGCGCTGGGCGAGCTGCCGCAACTGGCGGCCGCCCTCGCGCGGGGAGAGCTCTCCTACTCTAAGGTCCGTGCCCTGACCCGGGTCGCCACTCCTGAGACGGAAGCGCGGCTCCTCGCGGTAGGGCAGGCCGGGACGACAGCCCACGTCGAGCGAATCGTCCGGGCGTGGCGACGCCTCGACCGGCTGGCGGAGGCCCAGGAGGCCGCGGCACGCCACGCGCGGCGGTCGCTCCAGGTGTATCCGGACGAGGACGGCATGGTGGTCGTGCGCGGCCGGGTCGAGCCGGAGGTCGGCGCGATGCTCATGCGCGCGCTAGACGCTGCGCGGGAGGTGCTGTACCAGCGGAGGCGGGCGGATGGGCCAGAAGCGGAGCCGCCGACGCACGGTCAGCAACAGGCCGATGCCCTCGCCCTGGTGGCGGAGACGGCCCTCGCGCAGGGACTCGATCCCGGCAACGAAAGCGAGCGGTACCAGATCGTCGTCCACGTGGACGCCGCCGTGCTGGCTGATCCCGAACAGCCCGGCCAGTCAGCGCTGGAGGACGGCCTCCACGTTTCAGCTGAAACGTCGCGCCGGCTGGCCTGTGACGCGACGCGGGTGATCATGCACCACGCGGGAGATGGCCATGTGCTCGATGTGGGGCGCCGGACGCGGGCGATCCCGCCGGCGCTCCGGCGGGCCCTCCAGGCGCGAGTGCGTCGGTCGGGTGGCGCGGGACGGCCGGCGGCCGTGGCACGTCGGGAAGCGGCCGCCCATCCGGCCGGCGGAAGCGAAGCGTGCCGTCGCTGTCCCGCGTGACCTGATAGCCCTCCTCGTGGACGGCCCGATGATGCGAACTGTCTCCTGACCGCGGATCGCGAGCCCGTCCAGGGTCTCCGCCTCCAGCACGGCCAGCGACTCGCCCGGCTCGAGGAAAAAACCGGCCTGCGGCGCGCCCGCGTCAGTGGGAGACGGCGGCGGCCGCCTTCTCGCCGACCAGCTCGTCGTCGGCGAAGCGGGTGATCGAGAACGGCTTGAGCAGGTCGGGCGTGCGGCCCGTGGCGATCAGCTCGGCCATCCGCCGGCCCGAGACCGGTCCCGCCTTGAACCCGTAGGTCCCCCACCCCACGTCGAGGTAGAACCCCTGGAGGCTCGGGACCTCGCCCATGATCGGCGAGTAGTCGGGCGTCATGTCGCAGATCCCCGCCCACTGCCGGAGGACCCGCACGTGCTTGAGGCACGGGAACAGCTCGAGGGTGTGGTGGGCGGTCGCCTCCAGGAACGGCAGCGTGGAGCGGTGGCTGTAGGAGGTGTAGGGGTCGATCTCGGAGCCGATCACGCACTCGCCGCGGTCGGTCTGGCTCACGTAGACGTGGAGGTTCGAGGAGACGATGACCTTGTCGAGGAACGGCGTCAGCGGCTCGGTCACGAAGGCCTGGAGCGGATGGGTGGTGATGGGCAGCCGCAGCCCCACCATCCGGGTGATCGTGGAGCAGAAGCCGGCGGTCGCGTTCAAGACGCGGCCGGTCTTCACGTCGCCCCGGGTCGTGCGGACGCCGGTCACCCGGCCGTCGGCGACGTCGATGCCGGTGACCTCGGTAAAGGGATGGATGTGGATCCCGTAGCGGTCGGCGCCGCGGGCGTAGCCCCACACGACCGCGTCGTGGCGGACGATCCCGCCCGGCGCGTGGTAGAGGGCGGCCAGCACCGGATAGCGCGGCCGATCGGAGCAGTCGAGGGCCGGGACCATCCGCTTGATCTCGTCGGGCCAGATCAGTCGGCTGTCCACTCCGCAGAGCTGGTTCACCTCGGCCCGGACGCGGAGCCCCACGATGGCGCTGTCGGTGTGGGCGAGCGTGAGGTGCCCCTGCTGGGAGAAGAGGACGTTGTAGCCGAGGCGCGCCGACAGCTCCTCGTAGAGTTTCACCGACTCGTCGTAGAAGGCGACGCCCTCGGGCGTCCGGTAGTTGGAGCGGATGATCGCGGTGTTCCGCCCGCTGGCCCCCGACCCGATGTACGACTTCTCGAGGACGGCGACGTCGCGGACCCCGCGCTGGCCGAGGTAGTAGGCGGCGGCCAGCCCGTGCACCCCGCCGCCGACGATGACCACGTCGTAGCGCTCCTTCAGCGGCCGCGCCGTCCACATGCGCGAGGTGCGGAAGAGCTGGTGCATCGTCAGCGGAGCTCCTCGTCGAGGAGCGTGCGGGCGGCGGCGCCGATCGGGACCACCCCGAGGTCGTCGCCGGCGTCCACCAGCGCCTCCCACACGAAGGCCCCGTGCTCCCGGGCCACCAGCGCGCGGAACGCCGGCCCCGGGGGGCGGTCGAGGCGGATCAGGATCGCGTGGACCCGGGCCAGCTCTCCCTGGACCACCCCGAGCGGCGGGACCGGCGCCACCTCGAGCGGCGAGAGCTTCGCCAGGAGCGCGGGCGCCCGCGGCCCGATCAGGTCCACGGCCGCCAGGCCGGAGGTCAGGTCGGTGAGGTGGGCGCAGCCGGCGCTGGCGGCCGCCCGCGCGAGGACGGCGGCCACGGCGGCGGCATCGACGACGGCCGTGAGCACCAGCAGCTCGTCGGCCGCGAGGCGGCAGACCAGGACCGTGGCGCCGTTGACGCCGAGGCGCGCTGCGGCGCCGACGGCCAGGGGCGCCGTCCCGCCGAGCTTGGCCACCAGCGTCTCGACGGCGTCACCGCGCACCGACAGCTTGCCGCCGGCGCTGGTGTCCGCGAGCCCGACGGCCGCCCGCGCGCGGGCGGCTTCCTCGGCCGGCGTCGTGTAGGCGTCGGGGACCCGCCAGTCGCCGTCGTCCCGGAACGTCGCCCCCAGCGCCCGGTGGGCCTCGTGCAACGCGCTGACGCGGTACGGGCGGCCGGCCATGGCCCTCACATCCGGAGCCGGGCGCCGGCGGGGTCGTAGAAGGGGCGCGTCACGACGGTCGCCGGCCGCGTCGTCCCGTCCACCCGCACGTCGAAGCTCGCGCCGTCGCGCGCCAGCTCGGCCGGGAGCCACGCCATGCCGATCACGCGCCCGAGGTGCGGACTCCACTTGGCGCTGGTCACCCGGCCGATCGGCCGGCCATCGGTCACCACCGCGGCCCCCTCGCCGGGCAGCGGGCCGTCGCCGGCCAGGGTGAAGCCGACCAGCCGCTGCCGGGAGCCGCGGGCGCGGGCCCCCCGCAGCGCGTCCCGTCCCACGAAGTCCGCCTTGTCGAGCTTGACGATCCACTCGAGGTCGGCGTCGAACGGGTTGGTCAGGGCGTCGGTGTCTTGGGTCACGATGAGGTGCTGCTTCTCGAGCCGGAGTACCCGCTGGGCCTCGACGCCGAAGGGGCGGATGCCGAGCGGCCGGCCAGCCTCCAGGAGCGCGTCCCAGAGATAGGGGCCGTAGTCGGCCGGGAAGTGGATCTCGTACCCGAGCTCCCCGACGAAGCCGATCCGGAGCCACAGACCGGGGACGCCGGCCACGCGTCCTTCCCGCGCGCCGAGGTAGGGGAACGCCGCCGGCGCCAGGTCGACGTCGGTGAGGGGCGCCAGGAGCTCGCGCGCGCGCGGGCCGGCGACGTTGACCGCCCCCAGCGCGCCGGTCACGTTCACCACGTGGGCGCACCGTCCGGTCCCGGCCAGCCACCAGGTGAACCACTGCTCGATCGCCTCCACCCCGCCGGTGGTCGTGGTGACCAGGAAGCGCTCGTCGCCGAGCCGGGCCACGGTGCCGTCGTCCAGGATGATGCCGGCGTCGTCGCAGAGGATCCGGTACCGCACCCGCCCCGGCTTGAGGTCGGAGAAGCGGTTCGGATGGAGCCAGTCGAGGAAGGCGGCGGCGTCGCGCCCGGCGACCTCGAGCTTCCCGAGCGTGCTCACGTCGATGAGCCCGACCGCCTCGTGGACCGCCCGGCATTCCTCTTCCACCGAGCTGTAGACCAGGGGGCGCTTCCAGGCCCCCATGTCCATCGCCGTCGCGCCGAGGGCGACGTGTTGCCCGTGCATCGGGGTGTACCTGACCGGCTCGTGGAGCCGGGCGGCCAGCGCCCCGAGCGGCACCGGCACCGCGGGCGGCCGCGCGGTCATGGTGCCGGTCTCGCCGACGGTCCGCCCGGTCAGCGCGGCGCAGAGGTCGATCGTCGGTCGGTGGCACATCTTCCCCTGGCACGGCCCCATCGTCGCCGTCGTGTACCGCTTCAGCGTCTCGATGTGGTCGAACCCCTCGGCGACCGCCCGGCGAAGGTCGGTTTCGGTGACGTCCTCGCACAGGCAGACGAACTTCTTCGCCCCCGCCCGGGGCGCGCTCGCCAGCGTCGCGCGGGGCGCCGGCGGGCGCGCCGCCAGCGCCAGCGCCTCGGTCAGCTCGGCGACCCGGGCAGCGAGACGCCCGCCGGCGA
Organism: Candidatus Methylomirabilota bacterium; assembly: GCA_036001225.1. Taxonomy (GTDB): domain Bacteria; phylum Methylomirabilota; class Methylomirabilia; order Rokubacteriales; family DASRDR01; genus DASYUM01. Next base: position 4,963 of record DASYUM010000134.1, read on the forward strand.
GGGCGAGCGCGGCCTGCGCGCCGGCCAGGCGACCCGAGGCGAGCACGGCGGCCAGCCCGGCCACCCCCGCCACCTCCCCGGCGGCCAGCACGCCGGGCGCCAGCGTCGTGGGGACGAGCCTCCCCGTCGCGGCGTCGGGCCCAAGCCGGCTGCCCGCCTGGCCGAGCAGTCCCGCCGCCGGCTCGAAGCCGGTGGTGACACAGACCAGGTCGCAGGCCAGCTCGCTGGCGCCGGCGTCGCGGCCGGCGCCGCCGACCACGGCCGCGCGGACCCGGCCGCCACGGCCGAGGGCGGCGAGGACCGTCCGGCCATTCAGGATTCGCAGCCCGGCGGTCCGGAGCGCGGCGGCCACCGGCGACTCCGGGGTCTGCACCCGCACGTCGAGGACGGCGGCGAGGCTCACGCCCCCCGCGGCCAGGTCGAGGGCGACCTCGAGCCCCCGGTCGTCGCCGGCGGCGACGACCGCCCCGGTGCCGGGGCGGACACCGTACAGCGCCATGAGCCGCTGCGCCCCCGACCCCAGCATGACGCCCGGCAGGTCGTTGTTCTCGAAGACCAGCGGGTGCTCGACGCCCCCGGTGGCGACCACGACCTGGCGGGCGCGCAGCTTGACGAAGCGGCGGTCGTCGAGGATGCCGAGCAGGTTGTCCTCGTAGAGGCCGAAGGCGGTGGCCCCGCTCAGGACGCGGATGCGTGGCTCGGCCGCGACCTCGGCGGCCAGCTCGGCCGCGACCTCCCAGCCGGCGCGCCCGCGAGCGCCGTCGGCGAGGGGCCGCGTCCGCAGACGGAGGGCGCCGCCGAGCACGGGCTCGGCCTCGATCAGCACGACGCCGCCGCCCGCCCGCGCCGCCTCGAGGGCGGCGGCCATCCCGGCCGCGCCGCCGCCGACGACGGCGATGTCGGCGAAGGCGTGCTCGCGCTCGTAGTCGCCGGGGGGTTCGTCGAACCCGGCCAGCTCGCCCAGCCCGGCCAGGCGCCGGAGCACGGCCTCGTAAGTCGGCCAGAGCCGGCGGGGATGGATGAAGGTCTTGTAGTAGAAGCCCACCGGGAGCAGGCGGTGGAAGCGGTCGAACACCGCGAAGACGTCGCGTTCGACCGAGGGCCACGCGTGCTGCGACCGCACCCGCATGCCGTCCCGGACCGGCTCGGTGCAGGCCCGGACATTGGGGACGCCGTCCACGTTGACCAGGCAGTTCGGGCAACGCCCGGCGCAGCACAAGAGCCCGCGGGGCCGGTGGTACTTGAAGCTGCGGCTCAGGATCCGGACGCCGGCCGCGTGGAGGGCCGAGCCCACCGTATCGCCCGTGAAGGCGGGCACCGGCCGGCCGGCGAAGGTGAAGGTGAGCGGGCGCGTCGGGTCGGCGCGCTGAGCCGGGTGCGGCGGCAATCGGGGGGTGGTCATGGCTCCGCGCTCTCGGCGGGGGCGCCCTCCGATGGCTCGGTCGGGTCGCTCGGGCGCGGCGGCCAGAAGGTGTGGGCGACCTCGTTGGTGCGGGTGTCGCGGACGGCCAGGAACCAGCGGCGGCAGCCCATCCGGTGGTACCACCACTCCTGGAAGCGGCCGGCCGGGTTGTCGCGCAGATAAAGGTAGGCGACCCAGGTTTCTCGCGGCGAGTCGGGGGCGGGTCGCTGCGACCGGGGTCCGCCCCAGCGGAACTCGTAGACGTCGCGCGGCCCGCACTGCGGGCACGGCAGGAGGAACGACATCGCGCGCGCCAGCAGACCATGCCGGCGCCACGTTGTCAACGCCAAGCTAGGCGAAGTCAATTGGACCCGCACTACGCGAAGCGATCGGGGTCGAGCAAGGCGAGGTCCATCTCCGGTGCGGAGCCGGCGACGAGCTGAGCGACCAGCTTGCCCGTGATCGGGCCGAGCGAGACGCCGATCATCGCGTGGCCGGTCGCCAGGATCACGTTCTCCCAGCCGGCCGGCCGGCCGACGAGCGGCAGTCCGTCGGGCGTGCAGGGGCGGAGGCCGCGCCAGATCTCGCGGAGCGGCAGCCCCTCGACGCCGACCAGATAGCGAGCCGCCCCCCGGACGATCGCCTCCACCCGCCGCCGGTTGATCGAGAAGTCGAGCCCGGCCAGCTCGAGGGTGCCGGCGAAGCGCAGCTGCTCGCCCATCGGCGTGACGGCGAACCGCGCCTCTCCGAGCAGGAGCGGGAGGCGCGGTCCGGCGGCCGGCCGCGCGTAGGTGACGCTGTACCCCTTGGCCGGCTGGATCGGCAACCGGAGGCCGAGCCCCCGCGCGACGCCGGCCGACCAGCTGCCGGCAGCGAGCACGACCGTGTCGGCGGCGACCGGGCCCCGCGTGGTCTCCACCGTCGTGACGCGATGGCCAGCCGTCCGGAACCCCAGCACCTCCGTCCCCGGGCGAAGCGCGACCCCGCGGGCTTCCGCCACCCGGGCCAGCCCTCGCACGAACCGGTCGGGCACGAGGTGGGCGTCGTCGGGGAACAGGACGCCGCCGACGACGTCGCGGGCCAGGCTGGGCTCGAGGTCGCGCGCGCCGGCGGCGTCCACGATCTTGGCCGGCAGGCCGCTCGCCTCGAGTCGGCGGGCCTCGTGCTGGGCGTGGGCGTAGCCGGCCGGCGTCCGGTACACGGCGAGGGCGCCGTCCTGGCGGAAGCCGAACTCGACGCCGTCCAGCGCCGCCAGCTCGCGGAAGAGCGTCAGGCTCCGGTAACTGAGGTCGCGCAGTAGCGGCAGGGCGCGGCGGACGTGCGCCTCCGTGCAGGCGCGACGGAATCGCCACAGCCAGGCGAGTAGCGCCGGGTCCAGGCGCGGCTTGATGTAGAAGGGGCTCTCGGGGTCCCGCATCCACTTGAGCCCCTGCTGCCAGACGCCGGGCGCGGCGAGGGGCATGCTGTGGCTCGGGACCACCAGCCCGGCGTTGCCGTACGAGCTGCCGCTCCCGATCTCACCCTGCTCGAGCACGCTCACCCGGGCGCCGGCGGCGGCGAGATAGTAGGCCGCGCAGACGCCGATGACCCCGCCCCCCACGATGACAACCACGGTCACTCCCCCCGCAGGGTCGGGTCCAGCACGTCCCGCAGCCAGTCGATGTTCGGGTCCCCCCGCACCCCCCGGCCCCCTCCCACCCTGAGGGGGGAGGGGGTGGGCCTACTCATTCGCCCCGCAGGGTCGGGTCGAGCACGTCCCGCAGCCAGTCGCCCGCTCGGCTCACCACGAGCGAGGTGAGCATGAGCACGGCACCGGGGAAGACCGAGATCCACCAGGCGGTATCGAGGTACTCGCGCCCCTCCTGGATCATGCCGCCCCAGGACGGCGTCGGCGGCTGGATGCCGAGGCCGAGGAAGGAGAGGGTCGCGTCCAGCACGATGGCGCGCGCCAGCTCGAGCGTGGCGATGACCATGAGCGTCGAGGCGACGTTGGGGAGGATGTGGCGGACGATCACCCGCGGCACCGAGCCGCCGAGTCCCAGGATGGCCGCCACGAACTCCCGCCCGCGGAGGCTCAGCACCTGCGAGCGGAGCACCCGCGCGTAGGTCACCCACCCCGACAGCCCGACCACGACCACGAGGTTGGGGAACGAGGGACCCAGGACGGCGATGATCCCGATGGCGAGCAGGATGAAGGGAAACGCGAGCTGGGCGTCGGCCACCGTCATGATGACCTCGTCCAGCCATCCGCCGCGGAAGCCGGCGACCAGTCCCAGCGCGCCGCCGACCAGCCCCCCGATGGCGACGGCGGCGAACCCGACGGTCAGCGAGACCCGGGTCCCGTAGACGACCCGGGAGAGGACGTCGCGGCCGAGGTGGTCCGTCCCCAGCGGATGGGCCTTGCCGTCGGCGGCCTGCCGGGTGGGGGCGGTCAGGCGGGCCCGAAGGGAGCCACGTTCCGGATCGTGGGGGGCCAGATAGGGGGCGGCGGCGCCGATGACGACGAGGACGGCGACGAAGACGCCGGCGGCCACGATCAGCCGGGGAACACGACGGCGGCGGACCGCGACGCGGACCGGCAGGATCTTGCCGGCGGACAGCGGCGGGACGGCGACGGCCGGCTGACTCATAGGCCCGGGCCGATACGCGTCGCCCCGGGTCGTCCTCGGCCCTCGGCACGCCTCAACGTATGCGGCATACGCCTCGGCGTGCCTCGCGCCTGCGTCCTCGATCTGCTCGGGCCGCGGC
>DASYUM010000135.1:0-24010 GCA_036001225.1 Candidatus Methylomirabilota bacterium
AAGGCGTGGTTCGACTTCGTCCTGCTCTTCGTCCTCTTCTTTCCGTCCTGCTTGCTCATCATCTACACGACCTGGCCCTTCCTGAGGAACTCCTTCGCGGTCAACGAGGGCTCGCCGGATCCGGGCGGCATCCCGGCTCGCTGGGCGCTGAAGTCGGTCATCATCGTCGCCTTTGCGCTGCTCGTCCTCCAGGGCATCTCCCAGGCCATCAAGAACTTCTACTGGGCGATGGGATGGGAGGAGCGGGAGCGGCGCGTCCCCGAGATCCACTGATGTTCGGGCTCCCCTGGGACCAGACGCTGGGCGCCGCGATGTTCCTGGGGATGATCGTCTTCCTGTTCTTCGGCTTTCCCGTCGCGTTCAGCCTCACCTTCACCGGACTGCTCTTCGGCCTGATCGGCTTCGGACTTCCGTTCTTCGACATCCTCCCCCTGCGCATCTGGGGGACGATGACGAACTTCACGCTGCTGGCCGTCCCGCTCTTCGTCTTCATGGGCGTTGCCCTCGAGAAGTCGGGGCTGGCCGAGGAGCTGCTCGAGACGATGGCACTCGTCTTCGGGCGCCTGCGCGGGGGCATCGCGATCTCGGTCGTGGTCGTCGGAGCGATCCTGGCCGCCTCGACGGGGATCGTCGGGGCCAGCGTCATCACCATGGGCCTGGTGTCGCTGCCGACGATGCTGCGGCGCGGCTACGACAAACAGCTCATCACCGGAACCATCTGCGCGTCGGGGACCCTGGGCCAGATCATCCCCCCCAGCGTCATCCTGATCCTGCTCGGGGACATCCTGGGCGTGTCGGTGGGCGACCTCTACATCGGGGCGTTCCTGCCGGGGTTCGTGCTCGTCGGGCTCTACATCGTGTACCTCGCCATCCTCGGGCAGTGGAAGCCGCACCTCGCGCCCCCCATCCCTCGGGAGGAGGTCGCAGCCTTCCGGGCCCAGGCGGTCAGGCGGGTGGCGATCGCGCTGGCCCCGGCCTTCATCCTGATCGTGGCCGTCCTCGGCTCGATTTTCTGGGGGATCGCGTCGCCGACCGAGGGCGCGTCAGTGGGGGCGGCCGGTGGCCTGCTGCTCACGATGGCCAAGGGTCGCTTTTCGATGGCCATGCTCAAGGACGTGATGCGGACGACGACCCGGATCACGAGCCTGGCCTTCATCATCCTGGTGGGCGCCAACACCTTCGGCCTGGTGCTCCGGGGCCTCAACGGGGACAAGCTGATCCAGGACCTGCTGCTCAGCCTCCCCTTCGGCGGTTACGGGGTCCTGGCCGTCGTCATGTTCGTCATCTTCCTGCTCGGCTTTTTCATCGACTTCTTCGAGATCTGCTTCATCCACGTCCCGATCCTGACCCCGGTGCTGGTCCACCACTTCCACTTCGACCCGGTGTGGCTCGGGGTCGTGATCGGCGTGAACCTCCAGACGTCGTTCCTCACCCCGCCCTTCGGCTTCGCCCTCTTCTACCTCCGGGGCGTGGCGCCGCCCGAGATCACGACCGGTGACATCTACCGCGGGGTCGTCCCCTTCATCGCCCTCCAGCTCATCGGCCTGACCCTGATCATCGCGTTCCCGGAGATCGTGTACGCGCTGATCCGGGTCTTCCGCGGGTAGGGGCGGGGCGACGAGAAACGGCGGAGCCGGTGGGCTCCGCCGTTCGTGTTTCCGCCGATCGCCGCGGGCGGGGATCAGACCCCGGCGATGAGATTCTGGTACGAACCCTCGGCGAGGTGACTCCAGTCACGCACGAGCCCCTCGAACTTGACGACCGACGCGTAGACCTTCTTCGCCACCGGAGTCTTCTCGGACTCCTCCTTCAGGACCTCGACGGTCAGCTTCTTCAGATCCTTCAGGGTCTCGGCCGAGAGCGCGAGGATCTCGACCTTGCCCTTGTACTCGGTTCGGAGCTTCTGCAGCGCGAACGCGTTCTTGTAGTCGTACTCCATGAGCCCCGAGACCTGAATGGACGCGCAGGCCTCGTCGATGATGCGGCGCAGGTCGGCCGGCAGGCCCTCGTAGGCCTTCTTGTTGAAGGCGAATTCGCCCGTCGTTCCGGGCTCGTGCCAGCCCGGGTAATAGTAGTAACGGGCCGCGTTGTGGAGGCCGAGCTTCATGTCGTCGTGGGGCCCGACCCACTCGGTGGAGTCGATGACGCCGCGCTCGAGGGCCGTGTAGATCTCGCCGCCCGGCGTGAGCACGACGGTACCGCCGGCCTTGCCGACCACCTTGCCTCCCAGGCCGGGGATGCGCATCTTCAGGCCTTTGAAGTCGGCGATCGTGTTGATCTTCTTCCGGAACCAGCCTGCCATCTGGGGCCCGGTCGACGGGCCGGGCCGGGGGACGAGGTTGAAGGCGCTGTAGGCCTCCTCCCAGAGCTTGAGCCCGTCACTGAGGTACCAGCCCATCATGCCCTCGGGGTTGAGACCGAAGGGGACGGCCGAGAACCACTGGAAGCCCGGCTCCTTGCCCGCCCAGTAGTACGGGGCGCTCATAAAACACTCGATCGTGCCCTGCTGGGTGGCGTCGAAGCAGCCGAAGGCCGGCATCAGCTCGCCGGCGGCGTAGACCTGAACCTTGAGCCGCCCGCCGCTCATGTCGTCGACGAGCTTGCCGAACCTCTGGGCCCCGCCCTGCAGGACGTCCAGCGCCGGCGTCCAGCTGGTGGACATCCGCCACTGGAACTTGGGCTGGGCGATGACGTTCGGCGCTTCCACGACGGCCGCCGCGCCCGCGGCCACCAGGGCGCCGCCCGCCTTCACGATGAACTTGCGTCGTTCCATAGACACCTCCGAGGTGAGGGGAGGGGGTCGGTATCGTTTCGGGTCGCCCCAGGGATGGCCGGATGATAGCATCGGCGCCGCGACAGGGTCAAACCGCGGACCGCCCGCGCCGGCGCGGGTCCGGCGCCTTGACAGTCCGCGGCAGGCCGTCGCTAAATAGCGGCGGAGCCAGCCCGTTGAGCACCTCTCCCTCCGAACGGTTGACACGGCGACGCGTCCTGACCGGCAGCGCGGCCGCGTCGCTGGCGCCGCTCGTCTTCGCGCGGCGGGCGCGAGCCAAGCCGGGGACCCTCAAGATCTGCCAGTGGATGCACTTCGTTCCCGCCTTCGACGAGTGGTTCGACCGGAAGTTCGTCCGCGAGTGGGGGGACAAGAACGGTGTCCGCGTCGTCGTCGAGCACGTCTCGATCAACGACCTCCGCACGCGGGCCGCGGTGGAAGTCGGAGCCGGCAAGGGGCACGACCTCTTCGCCTTCCTGGAGCCGCCGGCCGGCTATCAGGAGCACGTCGTCCCGCTGACCGACGTCGTGCGCGAGTGCGAGCGACGCTTCGGCAAGCTGGTGCGCCTCGCCCACAAGGCGACGTTCGACCCCCGCCGCGGGCAATACTTCGCCGTCTGCGACGCCTGGGGACCGGACCCGTTGCACTACCGGACGGACTGGTGGGAGGACGTGGGGGTTCGACCGGATACCTGGGAGCTGGTGCGGGAAGGGGCCCGCAAGATCAAGGCCAAGCACGGCGTGCCGGCCGGCTTCGGGCTGGCGCCGGAGCTGGACAGCAACATGATGCTGCGCGGCCTCCTGTGGTCCTACGGCGCCCACGAGCAGGACGAGGCGGGCCAGGTCGCCATCAACTCCCGGGCGACGGTGGAGGCGGTCAAGCTGATGGCGGCGATCTTTCGGGAGGCGATGACGCCCGAGGTTTTCAGCTGGGACCCCTCGTCGAACAACCGCTTCTACGTCTACGGGCGCGGCTCCATCATCCAGAACGCGATCTCGGCGCTCCGGACGGCCGAGCGGCAGAATCCGGAGGTGGCCAAGAAGACCGCGCTGGCGCCGCCGCCGGCCGGGCCTCGGGCCCGGCTGGCCGCCGCCCACGTGATTCACGCCTACGTGATCTGGAAGTTCGCCGAGAACCGGGAGCTGGCCGAGCGGTTCCTGGTCGACCTCGTCGCCGCCTACGACGAGGCGTTCGTGGCGAGCGAATTCTACAACTTCCCGGCGTTCCCGCACTCGGTGACGAACCTGCGGGGGAAACTGGCTGCCGACAGGTACAACGCCAAGGCCTACCTCACCTTGGCCGAGGCCGAGCAGTGGAGCGCCGCTCCCGGTCATCCGGGCTACACCACGCCGGCCATCGACGAGGTGTTCAACCGCTCACTGATCCCGCACATGTTCGCGCGGGTGGCCCGCGGCGAGCAGAGCCCGGAGGCCTCGATCCGGCAGGCCGAGGCCGAGATGAAGAAGGTGTTTGCGAAGTGGGAGAAGGTCGCCCGCCAGTGAGGAAGGCCGGGCCGATACCCTTCGCCCCGGGTCGTCCTCGGGCCTCGCCGAGCCTCAACGTATGCGGCATACGCCTCGGCTCGGCTCGGCCCTGCGTCCTACCGGTGCTCGGGTCTCGCCCCGGCCCCATTGCGAGGGTTGGGTGACGACCGCGCTGGGGACCACCATCGCCGGAAGCCTGCCCAAGCCGGCCTGGCTGGCGGCGCCGAACGTGCTGTGGGCCCCCTGGCGCTTGCCGCCGGAGACCCTGGCCGAGGGCCAGCGGGACGCCGTCCGCCTGGCCCTCCGCGAGCAGGAGCGGGCCGGGATCGATACCGTCACCGACGGCGAGCAGACACGGCAGCACTTCGTCCACGGCTTCGTCGAGGGGCTGGAGGGGATCGACGTCGGCCGGCGCACCTTCGTCGGCATCCGCGGCAATCGCTACAAGGCCGAGGTGCCCACGGTGACCGGGCCCGTCCGGCGCCGGCGGCCGGTGCACGCCGACGAGGTCGAATGGGCGCGCAGCCAGACCGACCATCCCCTCCGGTTCACGCTGCCGGGGCCGATGACCGTGGTGGACACCGTCGCCGACGCCCACTACGGCGACCGGGGCCGGCTGGCCATGGACGTGGCGGCCGCGCTCAACGCCGAGGCGCGGGAGCTGGTCGGCCTCGGCGTGGACGTCATCCAGCTCGACGAGCCGGCCTTCAACGTGGACGCGTACCTCGGCGAGGTGCGGGAGTGGGGGATCGAGGCGCTCGAGCGCGCGGTGGCCGGGCTCGGCTGCACGACCGCGGTCCACATCTGCTACGGCTACGGGATCCGGGCCAATATCGAATGGAAGGCCACCCTCGGCCGCGAGTGGCGGCAGTACGAGCAGACCTTCCCGCTCCTCGCCCGGAGCCGGATCGACCAGGTCTCGGTCGAGGTCGTCGGCTCCCGGGTCCCCCTCGAGCTGCTCGGCCTGCTGGCGGGCAAGGACGTGCTGGTGGGGGTGATCGACGTGGCGACCGAGAGGGTCGAGACGCCGGAGGACGTCGCCGCCACCATCCGCCGGACGCTGGCGTTCGTGCCGCCCGAGCATCTGTACCCGTGCACTAACTGCGGGATGGCGCCGCTCGCCCGTGAGGTGGCGAGCGGCAAGCTGGCCGCTCTCGGCCACGGCGCCGCCCTGGCCCGGGCCGAGCTGGGCGAGAAGACATGAAGCGGCTCGGCAGCGACAAGACCTTCTTCCACTTCGACCCCGCCCATCCGCCCGCGATCCGGGTCGCCCCCGGCGAGGAGCTGCTGGTCGAGGTCCAGGATGCCTTTGGCGGCGAGCGCGACATCTCCAAGGTCCCCGACCCCTGGACCGCCGAATGGGAGGGGCATCCGACGCCGCCCGCCACCGGCCCGGTCTTCATCGAGGGGGCGCAGCCGGGCCAGACGTTGGTGGTGGACATCCTGGAGATCCGGCCCGGGCCGGAGGGCGTGGTGGCGATCCAGCGCAACGCCGGCTTCCTGCCCGAGCGGTTTCCCACCCCGCGGATGAAGCGAGTCACGATCAAGGACGGCGTGGTCCTCTTCGACGGCGTCCGGGTCGCGGTCTACCCGAACTTCGGCACCTTCTCGACCACCCCCGCCACCGGCGGGCGGGCCGGGATCGCCGGCTTCCACGGCGGCGACCTCGATCAGAAGCCGGTCGCGCCCGGCCACCGCGTGTTCCTCCCCGTCTTCGTGCCGGGCGCCCTCTTCGGCCTCGGCGATCCCCACGCGGTCATCTCCGACGGCATCGCCTGCGGGACGGGGGTGGAGTGTGCGGCCACCGCCCGGCTCCGCTTCGAGCTCCTGCCGCGGCCGCTGGCCCGGCCGCGGATCGAGACGGCCGAGGCCCTCCACATCGTCGGCTTCGGGCCCGATCTCGACACCGCGGCCCGCGACGCGGTCGAGCAGGGGGTCGCCTATCTGGCGACCGAGAAGGGGATGGACCAGGAAGACGCGTACATGCTGCTCTCGCTGGTCGGCGACCTCGTCATCGGCACCTCGCCGCGGCCGATCATGGGGGTACGGCTGATCCTGCCCAAGGTGATCCTGAGCCAGCTCTCGTGATGCGGCCCCGTGACCAAGGAGGGTTCCCGATGCGACTCGGCGCTGCGTGTCTGGCCGTGCTCTTCCTCGGGTTGGGCCTGGCGGCGCCGGCCCACGCCCAGCCGACCCTGAACGCCTACTCGATCTGGCCGGAGTCGTGGGCGGTCCCGGTCTTCGAAGAGTTCACCAAGGCGACCGGGATCAAGGTCAACTTCATCCGCTTCTCGTCCGGCGAGGCGCTCACCCGGGTCCGGGCCGAGAAGGACAACCCGCGGGTGGATGTCCTCTTCGGTGGCCCGGCCGACACCCACGTGGCCGGCGCCGCCGCCGGCCTCTTCGAGCCCTACAAGCCGCCCGAGGCCGACCGGCTGCCGCCGCGCTTCAAGGACCCGCAGCACCGCTGGATCGGCGTCGCCGACGACCCGCTCGTCTTCATGTTCAACGCCCGGTTCCTCAAGGAGCGGAACCTGCCGCCGCCGACGTCGTGGCAGGACCTCCTCCATCCGGCGTTCAAGGACCAGCTCCAGATGGCCGACGCCCGAACGTCGGGGACCGCGGTGACCCGGATCTTCTCCATCCTGGAGGTGAACGGACGGAACGAGGACCGTGCCTTCGAGTACATGCGGAAGCTGCGGCCGCAGGTCGCCGTCTATACCAAGTCCGGCGGCGGCGGCACGCTCCCGGTCGGCACCGGCAACGCGGCGGGCGGGATCTTCTTCATCGTGGACGCGCTGAAGACCAAGCAGGAAGGGTACGACGTCGTCATCTCCTTCCCCCGGGAGGGAATCGGCTCCTCGGTGGAGGCGGTGGCCCTGATCAAGGGGGCGAAGAATCCCGAGCTGGGCAAGAAGCTCATCGACTGGGCGACCAGTCCGGCCATGCAGACCCTCTACGCCCAGAAGAAGATCAACTTCGTCCCCGCCCACCCGGAGGTGAAGACCGAGCCGAGCCTGGCCGCCCTCCTCAAGGAGGCGAAGATCATCGCCATCGACGAGTCGTGGGCGGGGGAGAACCGCAAGCGCATCGTGGACCGCTGGGTCAACGAGGTGCTCAAGCCGTGAGGATCGCTGAAAGCGTGGCGCAACCCGAAACGGAGGGAGGGGGACGATGCGAACGACCATGGTGCGAATCCTGAGCGTGCTGCTGGCAGGCGCGCTCCTGGTGGCCGGTTGTGCTGCAGGGCCCAACGGCCAGACGGGCATGGAGACGCTCGGCCGCGGCCTGATGAACCTGGTCCTCTCACCCTTCATGATCGCGGCGGGGATCCTCCAGGGGCTGGCGTTCCTGCCCTACACGATCGGCACCGGGCTGGCCGAGCTGAACCGAGGGCTGGTGCAGGCGCAGGCGGTTCCGCTGGAAGACTCCTACAAGGCGACCTTCGGCGTCTCCATCAACGACCAGCGCGTGGATCAGAAGTCCGGCGAGATCCGCGGGCAGGAAGGCCTCTACGGTCGGTACCGGCCGCAGGCGATCATGGAGGCCAACCGCGCCTTTCAGCGCCTTCTGGTCTCCCAGGGGATGTCACAGGACAACGCCCAGCACTACGTCCTGGCTGGCAACTACGCCTACGCCTGGAGCCGGGGACACATTCTCCTGGCCGTCACGTACCGGCACTCAGGCGCGCAGCCCATTCGCGTGGTCTCGAGGGAAACCGGCATCGTCACGACCTTCCGGCCCGACCAACGGGCCTGGCACGAACCATACGAGCGTGACGCCAACGGCCAGGCGATCGACGAGGTGATCGACTGGACGGCGATGGAATACAAGCTCCTCCGGCAAGACAAGATCGTGGCGACGCTGATGGTCATCGCGGCCGAGGCCGTGAAGTCCGGTAAGCGGTCAACGGACTACTGGGAGGCGGAGCGGCGCTGGAAGGCCGGGGAGACCGCCCAGCTCATTCGGGAGTCCCTGGCGCGCGTGAAGATCGAGGGCGTTCCGAGCTGATCTCCAGGTGGGAGGGAAGATGCCGATGGACGTCGTGAACCTCGCCGAGAAGCTCGGGCGCTTCGCCGAGTACTGGTCCCCCAAGATCGTCGGCGAGGTCAACGACATGCACGTCAAGCTCGTCAAGCTGAAGGGCGAGTTCGTCTGGCACCATCACGCCACCGAGGACGAGCTGTTCCTGGTCGTCCACGGGCGGCTCTGCATGCAGCTGCGTGACGGCGACCGCGACGTCGCGCCGGGCGAGTTCATCATCGTCCCTCGCGGTGTCGAGCATTGCCCGCTCGCCCTGACCGACGAGGTCCACGTCCTGCTCCTGGAGCCGAAGACCACGGTGAACACCGGCAACGTGGTGAGCGAGCGGACGGTCGACGACCTGGAGCGGCTATAGCGACGCCCGGCCCGCGGGGCGGCCACCCGGATCCCGGAATCGTCGGCGCCACCGTGGTGCTGTGGGCGGCGCTGGCACTGTTCGTCTGCTATCCGCTGGCCCGGGTCGTCACCGAGGCCTTCCATGGCGAGGCCGGCTTCAGCCTGGGCGCGGTCGGCGCCGTCCTCGGCCACTGGGCGAACCGCCAGGCGCTCTGGAACAGCCTCGTCCTCGCCACGCTGGTCGGTGTCGGCGGGACCGCGCTCGGCTTCGCCTTCGCCCTCGCCGTGGTCCGGGCCCGGCTCGGCCGCGTGGTGACCTTCCTCCTCGACGCGGTGACGGTGCTGCCGTTGATCTCGCCGCCGTTCGTGTCGGCGATCGCCATCATCTTCTCCTTCGGCCCCCGGGGATTCCTGACCTACCACCTGCTCGGCCTGAGCGGCGTCCAGATCTACGGGCTGACCGGCACCTTGCTGTCCGAGGTCCTGACCTATTTCCCCCTCGCCTACCTGACGCTGCGGGGCGTGCTGGCCTCGCTCGACCCGAATCTGGAGGACATGGCCCTGAGCCTGGGCGCCGGCCGCGGCCACATCTTCCGCACGGTCACGCTCCCCCTGACCGTCCCCGGCCTGGCCAACAGCTTCCTGCTCTGCTTCGCCGCCTCGCTGGCCGACTTCGCCACCCCGCTCATCCTGGCCGGCCAACGCTACCCGGTGCTGCCCACCCAGGCCTATCTCCAGATCACGGGGCTGTACGACTTCCACGGCGGGGCGGCCCTGTCGCTGGTGCTGCTGGGGCCGGCCCTCGTCGTCTTCCTCCTCCAGCGCTACTGGGTCGGGCGGCGGGTCTTCGTCACCGTGACCGGGCGGGCGGGGCCGCGCGGAGAGCGGCCGCGGCTGGGGGCGCTGGCCCGGAGCGTGCTGATCGCCGTCTGCGGCCTGACCGCTCTGCTCATCCTGTACTTCTACGCGCTCATCTTCGTGGCCTCGATCGTCCGCGCCCTGGGCGCCAATCACGCCCTGACGGCGGCGCACTACCGGGTCGTCGTGACCACGGGGTGGAAGGCGGTCCGCGACACGCTGATCATCGCGCTGATCGGGATGCCGCTGGGCGGGCTCTACGGCGTGGCGCTGGGCTACCTGGTCACGCGGACGGAGGCGGCCGGCCGGCGCTGGATGGAGTTCGTGGCCCTGATGAACTACGCGCTGCCGGGGACGATCGTGGGGATCGGCTACCTGCTTGCCTTCAACCGACCGCCGCTGGTCCTGACCGGCACCGCCGCCATCATCATCGCCTGCTACGTCTTTCGCTACAGCCCGGCCGGGATCCGGGCCACCGTCGCCCTCCTCCAGCAGATCGACCAGGCGCTGGAGGAGGCCTCGACCAGCCTGGGGGCGAGCCGCCTGGTGACCTTCCGGCGCGTGGTGCTGCCGCTGGTGCTGCCGGCCTTCCTGGCCGGGCTGGCCGTCGTCTTCATCCGCTCGATGACCGCGATCAGCGCGACGATCTTCCTGGTCTCGGTCAACTGGACGCTGCTGACCGTCCGCATCCTGGAGGCGATCACCGAGCTCGAGCTGGGCACGGCCTCGGCGTTCGCGATGCTGGTGATCGCGCTGGTGTATGCGATGCTGACGCTGCTCGGCTGGGGCCTCCGTCGCTTGCGGACGCGGGAGGCGGGGGCGGTGGCGAGTCTGCTCGAGGCGTGAGGTGAGGGGCGGCGAGCGCGGCGTCGCGGTTCGGCTGGAAGGACTCTCCAAGCGCTTCGTCCACGGCGCCAAAGGCGAGGTGGCGGCCGTCTCCGACGTGAGCCTGGAGATCCCGCCCGGCACCCTCATGACCCTGCTCGGCCCCTCGGGCTGCGGCAAGACCACCTGCCTCCGGATGGTCGCCGGCTTCGTGGTGCCCGAGGCCGGACGGATCTGGATCGGCGACCGCGACGTGACCGGTCTCGCCGCCAACCACCGGAACATCGGCTTCGTCTTCCAGAACTACGCCCTGTTCCCCCACCTCACCGTCTTCGAGAACGTCGCCTATGGCCTGCGGGTGAAGAAGCGGCCGGCGCCCGAGATCGTCGAGCGAGTCCGGCGCGTCCTGGCCCTGGTCGGGCTCAGCGGGTACGACAGCCAGTTCCCCAATCAGCTCTCGGGGGGCGAGCAGCAGCGGGTCGCGCTGGCCCGCGTCATCGTGGTCGAGCCGGCGGTGCTCCTCTTCGACGAGCCGCTGTCGAACCTGGACGCCAAGCTTCGGATCCAGATGCGGGCCGAGATCCAGCGCCTCCAGCGGGCGCTCGCCATCACCACGCTCTACGTCACCCACGACCAGGAAGAGGCGATGGCGATCTCCGACCGGGTGGCGGTGATGCGCCGGGGCGCGCTGCTCCAGGTCGGGACCCCGCACGAGCTGTACTACGCGCCGCGGAGCCTGTTCGTCGCCCAGTTCATCGGACGGGCGAACCTGGTGCCGGCGGTGATCGGGACGGCGACGGCCGAGGGCGTGGCGCTGACCGTGCTCGGCGAGGTCTGCCCGGTGCCGGCGCCGGAGTGGCCGGTGGCGCCGGGGATGCGGGTCCGCGCGCTGGTCCGGCCGGAGGCGGTCGGCCTCGCCCGGGCCGGCACGCGAGCCGGGATTCCCGGGAAGGTCATGGAGGCGCTCTTCCTCGGTGAGAAGAGTGAGTACGCGGTCGAGGTCGCGGGCGGCGAGCGGCTCACGGTGACGACGTCGGACCCCGCCCTGGCCGACCTGCGGCCGGGGGACGCGGTGACGCTGACCCTCCGCGGCGAGCTGATCCGGCTCTTTCCGGAGGGCCGCGAGTGAGGCCGGCCGCCGGGCTGGTCGGCGCCGTGCTCGGCCTCACCCTCGCCGTCGGCGCGGCCGGCCAGGAGGTGCCGGGGGCCGACGCCGTCTTCGTCGGCCGCGGCGTGGCGATCCTGTGGGGCGTCGTCCGCGGGCCCGACGAGGCCCGCACCCGCGTCGTGCTACGGATCGAGCGGCTCGATCCGGCCGCGCCGTGGCGGCTGGTGAGCGTGGAGGCCGTGGATCCCTTCACGCGCGAGCGGGAGTGGGTGCGGCTCGCCCTCGACCTCGCCGCCGACCCGGTGGCGACGGTGGAGATGTCCCGCGAGAGCTTCGTCGCCAAGCCGAGCCGCCGCGTCCTCTTCTACCGGGATGCGGCGGCCCTCCAGTCCGACCGGCCCGGCCTCGTGGTCAGCTACGTGAGCATCCCCGACACCGTGCCCGAGTTCGCCTCCGCCGCCGAGCTGGAGGAGCACTTCCGCCGCATCCGCGCCGGCCTGCCGGGCAGCTGACCACCCCTGCGCCGCCGCGCGATAACCGCGGTCGGCTGCGCGCCGACTGAACGCCGAGCCGGCCCCTGAGATGGCGTGCGGGAATGCAAGATTTGTCGGCCGGCTCGACGCGGCGGACATCCTCGGCCTCGCCACCGTCCCCGTGCGGTTCGCGCCGTAGGGCGCGGCCAGTGGCGGTAACCCGGCTACGGCTCGTCGGGTTGCGCGCCCCCCCGGGCGTCTGCTACAACAGGACCACGATGCGGAACGTCTCGATGCTGGTCGCGTTCTCGGCGGGGGTCTTCTCCTTCCTGTCGCCGTGCGTACTCCCGCTCTTCCCCTCCTACCTCTCCTTCATCACCGGCATGTCGGTCGAGCAGCTCCAGGAGTCGGCCAGCCGGGGCGGCGAGCGGCGCCGGGTGATCGGTCATTCGCTGGCGTTCATCCTCGGCTTCTCGATGGTCTTCATCGGCATGGGGGCCTCGTTCAGCGCTCTCGGCCAGCTCCTCATCGAGCAGCGGGATCTCATCCGCCAGGTCGGCGGGGCTCTCATCATCCTCTTCGGCCTCTACATCGCCGGTGTGCTGCCCCTCCGCTGGCTCGGCCGCTACCGGCAGGTCCAGCTCCGCTCGAAGCCGGCCGGCCTTCTCGGCTCGTGGCTGGTGGGCGTGACCTTCGCGATCGGCTGGACGCCGTGCGTCGGTCCGATCCTGGGCTCGATCCTCACGCTGGCCGGCACCGCCGAGACCGTCGCCACCGGCATCGCCCTGCTGGGCGCCTACTCGGCGGGGCTGGCTCTGCCGTTCTTCCTCTCCTCGCTCGCCCTCGGCGCCTTCCTGGTCGCGGTGCGCCGCTTCCGCCCGTGGATCCCGGTCGTCGAGCGTGCGGCCGGGGTCCTGCTGGTGGTCGTGGGATTGCTGGTCCTGACCAACTACTTCATCGTCCTCAACTCCTACGCGATCAGTCTCACGCCCGACTGGCTCCTCAAGCGTCTCTAGAAGGCGTCCCGCCGCTGCGCCGCGTCCGCGTCACCGTTCCCGCCACCTCCGCCAACCTCGGGCCCGGGTTCGACACCCTCGGGCTCGCGCTCGCGCTCTTCAACGAGTTCGACGTCGGCGAGGCAGACACCCTCGACGTGAAGATCGAAGGCGAAGGTGCCGACCGGCTCCCCCGCGACGAGCGGAGCCTGGTCGTGCGCGGCGCCCGGCTCGTCTACGAGGCGGCCGGGCGCCCCTGGTCGGGGCTGCGGGTCCGTCAGGTGAATCGGATTCCCCCCGCCCGCGGCCTCGGCTCGAGTGCGACGGCGTGGCTGGGGGGGATGCTGGGCGCCAACGCGCTCCTGGGCGGCCTGGTGCCGCCCGACACCATCATGGAATTGGCCGTGCGCCACGAGGGGCATCCGGACAATCTGGCCGCCGCGCTCCACGGCGGGCTCACCGTGATCTGCTGGGACGCCGACGTCCGGGCGGTGGTGAGTCTACCCGTCCCGGCTGAGCTCCGCTTCGCCCTCGTCGTCCCGGATCGTGAAGCGTCGACTGCGGTGGCGCGGGCCGTGCTGCCGCCGACCTACCCCCGGGCCGACGCGGTGTTCAACGTCGGGCGGACGGCCCTCCTCCTCGCCGCGTTGGCTGGCGAGCGCTGGGAGCTGTTGGCGGCGGCCATGGCCGATCGCCTCCACCAGCCCTATCGGGGACAGGCCCTTTTCCCGTGGCTCGACCGCGTCTTTGCCGCCGCGCGGAGCGCCGGCGCCCTCGGCGTCGCACTGTCCGGGGCCGGCCCATCGGTCCTGGCCGTGGTGGGCGAGGCGGACGCCCCGGCGGTGGCCCAGGCCATGCATGAGATCCTGCGGGGGGACGGGCTCGAGGCCCGAACGCTGGTGCTGGCCGCCGACACCGGCGGGGCCCGGGTGACCGAGTTGCCCGAGCAATTTTCCGATTGACGCTCCCGGGGGCGGCTGCTATGGTCGAATCAAGGTAAGCATTCCGCCCGAGATACAGAGCCGGCAAGACAGCGTAGCCGCCCACGAGGACCGAACCGCCACACCGCCTCGCCTGGCCATTCGTGACGCGATCGTCGCCCGAGACTGCGCTCAGCGCCCGCCTGCACTGTCCTCCGATCCGCATCGACTCAGGGGAGGTGAGAAGAGAACTCGTTCGCCGTGCACCGACCGCGTTGACCAGCATCGCAGAGGAGACGTGAGGACCATGGATTTCCAGGACAAGGTGTTGGTGTGCCGGGACTGCGGTAAGGAGTTTCTCTTCTCGGCGGGCGAGCAGGCCTTCTACGCCGAGAAGGGGTTCCAGAACGAGCCGACCCGCTGCCGCAACTGCCGAGCGGCCCGCAAGGGCGGCGGGGCCGGCATGGCCCAGGAGAGCGGCGCCTCTCGCCCGCTGTTCTCGGCCGTCTGCTCGGAGTGCGGCAAGGACACCCAGGTCCCCTTCAAGCCTACTGCGGGAAAGCCGGTCTACTGCCGCGAGTGCTTCCAGAAGCGCGGCAACCGCACCGCGCGCCGGAGCCCCGCCTACCTGGACTGATCGCCCGCGCGCCACATCCGGCGCGACCCTCAGCGCGTGATCGGGGCCGAGCCGTCGTTCCCTGCGGCCTCATCGTCCAGCGAGGCGGCCGGCGGCTCCCGTAGCGCCTCGACCACCACGACGACGAAGCCCGCCAGCGCGAGGGCGATGCCGCTGGCGATCGCCGCCGGGACCGGCCGGGGCAGGACCTTGCCGGCCAGGAACATGAGGCCGATGCCGAAGGCGACGAGCCCGAAGCCGATCTGGAGCCGGGGCGTGAAGATGCGCTCGGGCGGGGCGTCGCTCGACCGGGTCACGACGGCGCTACTGTAGCACCGGCCGCCCGGCCGTCAACTCGCATACCGCCATTCCGGCGCTCCCAAACGCGAAATCACGGCCAAAAGACTTGACTGTCCCGGGGTCGGCCGCTACGATGACGGTGGGACCGGAAGGGTTCGGACCGTGGTCGTGGAAGACCGGTCGGCCCTCGGGGTCCCGAGGGTCGATGATCAAGAGCGACCGCTGGATCAAGCGCATGGCCCTCGACAAGGGCATGATCGAGCCCTTCGAGGAGCGGCAGGTCCGCCAGGGGAGCATCTCCTACGGCCTGTCCTCCTACGGCTATGACATCCGGATCGCCAACCAGTTCAAGATCTTCACCAACGTGTACAACACCGTGGTGGATCCCAAGGCGTTCGACCCGCGGTCCTTCGTGGACGTCGAGAGCGCGGTGTGCATCATTCCGCCCAACTCGTTCGCCCTCGGGCGCTCGGTCGAGTACTTCCGGATCCCGCGCAACGTGATGACCATTTGTCTCGGGAAGTCCACGTACGCGCGCTGTGGCATCATCACCAACGTGACCCCCTTCGAGCCGGAGTGGGAAGGGTACGTCACGCTCGAGGTGTCGAACACGACGCCGCTGCCGGCGAAGATCTACGCGCACGAGGGGATCGCCCAGGTCCTCTTCTTCGAGTCCGACGAGGCCTGCGCCGTCTCCTATGCCGACCGGCAGGGGAAGTACCAGGCGCAGCAGGGCATCGTGTTGCCGACGGTATAGGGCGGGGAAGGGGAGGCACCATGGCCGACCAGCAGAAGAAGAAGACCACCGAACGGCCGAAGGGTCCGCCCGAGGGCGAGGACACCAAGGCGAACCCCGAGGTGCAGAAGAAGGGCAAGAAGATCAAGGAAGAGCTGGACAAGATCCTCGACGAGATCGACGACATTCTCGAGGAGAACGCCGAGGAGTTCGTGAAGAGCTACGTCCAGCGGGGCGGCGAGTAAGCGCGGTGCCGATCTACGAGTACCACTGCCTGGCCTGCGGCACGGAGTTCGAGAAGCTCGTATACGGCCAGATGGCGGTGACCTGCCCGCGGTGCGCCGCCGGCGACGTCTCGCGCTTGTTGTCCAAGTTCGGCCTCAAGAGCGGTGACAGCTTCGCCGGCTCGGCTGGCGGCGGAGGCTGCGGCTGCGCCGCCGGCGGCGGCTGCGGCTGTCGCTGACCCCGCCCGCGCCGGGCCAGCAGAGAGCCCAGGGGCCGATCGGGCCCCTTTTTCATTCTCGCGAGGGTGGTGGTGCCATGGAGCGCGTGTTCACGGTGCCCAAGATCAAGTGCGAGGGTTGCGTCGAGACGATCACCAAGGCGCTGAACGGGTTGCCGGGGGTCCAGGCCACCCAGGTGACGATTCCGACCAAGGAAGTCCGTGTCGAGTTCGACCCCCAGCGGCTGGACGCCGACCGGTTGCGGACGACGCTGGTCGCGGCCGGCTTCCCGCCGATCTGAGCTGATGACCACCGCCGCGGGAGCGACCGAGACCGCGGGCGACTTTTCGCTGGGTGCCAAGTATCGCCTGGAGAGCGGACGCATCTTCCTCTCCGGCATCCAGGCGCTGGTCCGGCTGCCCCTCGACCAGCATCGGGCCGACCGCCGCCGCGGCCTCGACACCGCGACCCTGATCTCCGGCTACCGGGGCTCGCCGCTCGGCGGGTTCGACCTGACGCTGGAGCGGAACCGCGACCTCCTCGCCGAGCACCAGGTCGTCTTCATCTCGGGGGTCAACGAGGACCTCGGCGCCACCGCCGTCTTCGGGAGCCAGCTCACCCATCTCTTCCCCAAGCCGCGCTACGACGGCGTCCTCGGCGTGTGGTACGGCAAGGCGCCCGGCGTGGACCGGAGCGGCGACATCTTCAAGCATGCCAACTTCGCCGGCGTCGGCCGCCACGGGGGGGTCCTGGCGCTGGCCGGCGACGATCCCCAGGCCAAGTCCTCGACCCTGCCGACCCACTCCGAGGTCGCCTTCTACGACGCGCTGATCCCCGTCGTCTACCCGGGCAGTGTCCAGGACATCCTCGATCTCGGGCGCCTCGGCTTCGAGCTGTCGCGCTACTCGGGGCTATGGGTGGGGTTGAAGATCGTGACCGACGTCGCCGACGGCGTCGGCGTGGCCGAGGTCGCGCCCGACCGGATCCCGGTCGTGGATCCGGGCTTCAGCTGGGACGGCCGGCCGTGGGAGCCGCGGCAGCCGCGCCTCCTCCTGCCGCCCTTCACGCTGGAGGTCGAGCGGGAGATCCAGTACGGCCGGCTGGAGGCGGCCAAGGTCTTCGCCGCCGCTAATGGGCTGAACCGGATCACGGTGGCGACGCCTGACGCCTGGCTCGGGATCGCCGCCGCCGGGAAGACGTACTTCGACCTTCGGCAGGCGCTGGCCGACCTCGGGCTGAACGACGACGCGCTCCGCCGTCACGGAATCCGGCTGCTCAAGCTGGGCCTGCTCTTCCCGCTCGAGCCCGGCATCGTGCGCGCATTCGCCCGCGGGCTGGAGGAGTTGCTGGTCGTCGAGGAGAAGCGCGGCTTCGTCGAGCTCCTCGTCCGCGACGTCCTCTACAACCAGCTCGAGCGGCCGCGGGTGGTCGGCAAGCGGGACGAGGCAGGCCGGGTCCTGGTCCCGGCCGACGGCGAGCTGGACGCTGACGCCATCGCCCGGATCGTGGCCGGCCGGCTCGAGCGGCGCTTGCGACTCGACTCGGCCACGGTCCGCCTCGCCTTCCTCGAAGGGGCCCGGGAGCGGCCGGTGGCGGCGGCGACGGTCGCCCGCCAGCCCTACTTCTGCTCCGGCTGTCCCCACAACCGCTCCACGCTGGTGCCGGAGGGCTCGACGGCGGCGGCGGGCATCGGCTGCCACGGGCTGGCGCTGAACATGGACCGCCACGTGGTCGGCATCACCCAGATGGGCGGCGAGGGGGTCCAGTGGGTCGGGCTGGCGCCCTTCACCGAGATGCCCCACCTGTTCCAGCAGCTCGGCGACGGCACCCTGTTCCATTCGGGCTCGCTGGCGATCCGCCAGGCGGTGGCGGCCGGGACCCACGTCACCTTCAAGATCCTCTACAACTCGGCGGTGGCCATGACCGGGGGTCAGGACGCGGCGGGCGCGGTCCCGGTTCCCGAGTTGACCCGCCAGCTCGAAGCGGAGGGCGTCCGGCGAATCCTCGTGCTGACCGATGAGCCCGACAAGTATCCGGCCGAGGCTCGCTGGGGCGATGGGGTCGAGGTCTGGCATCGCGACCGGCTCGACGAGGCCCAGCGCCTCCTCCGCGGGATTCCCGGCGTCACCGCGCTCGTCTACGACCAGCGGTGCGCGGCCGAGAAGCGACGGCTCCGCAAGCGGGGGAGGTTGCCCGACCCCGCCCTGCGAGTCGTCATCAACGAGGCCGTCTGCGAGGGATGCGGCGATTGCGGGGTCAAGTCGAACTGCCTGTCCGTCCAGCCGGTGGAGACCGAGTTCGGCCGCAAGACCCAGATCCACCAGTCCTCCTGCAACAAGGACTATTCCTGCCTTCTGGGCGACTGCCCCTCGTTCCTGACCGTGGAGCCGGCCGGCGAGGGGACGCCGCGCCCGCGCCCGCCCCATCGGGTCGAGCAGCCGCTGCCGGAGCCGGTGCTCAAGGTGCGGCGGGATGCCACCCTGTTCCTGACCGGGATCGGAGGCACCGGTGTCGTCACCGTGAACCAGATCCTGGGGACGGCCGCGCTGCTCGACGGGCGCTACGCGGTCGGGCTCGACCAGACCGGGCTCAGCCAGAAGGGGGGGCCGGTGGTCTCGCACCTGAAGCTCGCCGATCAGCCGGCCGACCTCGCGAACAAGGCCGGGGTCGGAGAGGCCGACGCCTACCTGGCCTTCGATCTCCTGGTGGGAACGGCGCCGGTGAACCTGGCGCGGGCGCGCCCGGATCTGACCATCGCCGTCGTCTCGACGACGCCGGTGCCCACGGGGGCCATGGTCGCATCCACGGAGGTCGCCTTCCCCGAGTCCCAGGCGTTGCGGGCGGCGATCGACCGGGTGAGCCGGAAGGACGAGAACGTCTACCTGGACGCCCTCGGGCTGGCCGAGGCGCTGTTCGGCGACCACCTGGCCGCCAACATGATCGTGCTGGGGGCCGCCTACCAGGCCGGCGCCATCCCGATCAGCGCCGCCGCCATCGAGCGCGCGATCGCCCTCAACGCGGTCGGCGTCGAGATGAACACGCAAGGGTTCCGCGTCGGCCGGCTCCTGGTGGCCGATCCGGCCTGGGTCACCACCGTGCGGCGGCAGCGGGCCGGGCAGGTCGAGCCGGCGCTGGCGCTGTCAGCCGAGGCGCGACAGCTGGTCGAGTCGCTTGGTGCCACCGGCGAGCTGCGGCGGCTGGTGGAGGTCCGGGTCCCCGAGCTGATCGCCTACCAGGACGTGGCTCATGCCCGGGCCTACGTCGAGTTCGTTCGCCGCGTGGCGGCGGCCGAGCGGGCGGTGGTACCGGGGGAGACGCGGCTCGGCGAGGCGGTGGCGCGCTTCCTCTTCAAGCTCATGGCGTACAAGGACGAGTACGAGGTGGCCCGGCTCCACCTCGCGCCCCAGCTGGCGCGGTCGCTGGCCGCGGGGTTCCCGGGGCCGCTCCGCGTGCGATACCAGCTCCATCCGCCGATCCTGCGCGCGCTGGGCTGGCGGCGCAAGCTGTCGTTGGGCCGGTGGGTGGAGGGGGTCTTCCGATGCCTGGTGGCGCTGCGCCGCCTGCGGGGCACACCCTTCGACCCGTTCGGCTACGCGGCGGTGCGCCGCGTCGAGCGGGCGCTGGTCGGCGAGTACCGGGCGATGGTCGAGCGGGCGGTGGCCGAGCTGTCCCCGCTGACCCACGAGCGCGCGGTTGGGATCGCGCGCCTCCCCGACCTCGTCCGCGGCTACGAGGCGATCAAGCTGCGCAACGTCGAGCGTTTCCGGGCCGAGGCCCGCGCCCTCGGCGTCGGCGTCTAGTCAATCGGAGGGGTGTCGGAACACCCCTCCGAGGCCTCCCCAGGAGGAAGGGCGCGGGCAAAGCCCGCGCTCGGAGCGGAACACCTGGCGGTTGGCGGTACTGCCGACGGTCGACGCCCGATTTCTCTGACACGAGCCCAGCCGGCCGGCGGGGCCTTCGCGGCCGCACGCGGCGCCCGCATCAGGTACAATCCAGGCCGTGGACTTCCGCCAGCTCGAGGCCTTCGCCAAGGTGGCCGAGACCCGGAGCTTCTCCCGCGCCGCCGAGGCCCTGCGGCTGACCCAGTCGACCGTGAGCGAGCACGTGCGCCTCCTGGAGGACGAGGTGGGCACGCGGCTCCTCGACCGGTTGGGACGGGAGACGGTGCCGACCCGGGCCGGCGAGCTGCTCTACGGCTACGCCCAGCGGCTGCTCGCCCTTCGCACCGATGCCCAGCAAGCCCTCCAGCAGTTTCTCGGGCAGGTGTCGGGAACGCTGACCGTCGGTGCCAGCACGATCCCCGGCGAGTACGTGCTGCCGCCGCTCATCGGCACCTTTCGGGAAAAGTACCCCCAGGTATCCATCGCGCTCCGGATCGCCGACACGCGCGGGATCGGAGAGGCGGTCCTGGAGGGGCGCGTGGAGCTGGGGGTCGTCGGGGCGCGGCCCGAGCATCGGAGCCTGCACGCGGTCGAGCTGATGCCGGACGAGCTGGTCGCCGTCGTCCCGCCCGGGCACCCCTGGTTCGGGCGCCGCCAGGCCACGCTCGACGAGCTCAAGCCCGAGTCCCTGATCGTGCGGGAGCCCGGCTCGGGCTCGCGTCAGGCCCTGGAGAACGCGCTCCACGAGGCCGGCACGACGCTGGCCGACCTGCGGGTGATCGCGGAGATGGGCTCGACCTCGGCGATCAAGCAGGCGGTGAAGGCGGGGGTCGGCATCTCCATCATCTCCAAGCGGGCGGTGGAGGAGGAGTGCCGCCACGGCCTGCTCTGGTGCGTGAAGGTCAAGGACCTCCACTTCACCCGGCACTTCTATATCGTCACCCACGCCGGCCGCTCGCGCTCGCCTCTGTGCCAGGCCTTCCTGGACTTCCTGCTCGCGTCGCGGTAGCCCCGCCGACCTTCCCGTCCGCGCCTCGGGCCCGTCGTCCGATCAGGGGCCCAGGACCACATTCGACGTCGACAACGCCACGAAGTCGGTCGCGTCGATCCGCCCGTCGGTGAACGCGTTGGGCGGGGTGAGGACGAGGAAGAAGGTGTAGGTCCCCGGCGGGGCGCCGGCCGGCCACTGCAGGGTAGAGAGCGGGATGTTGGTCGCCGGCAGGCCGGCCGGCAGCATGGTCGCCTGGAACAGCGGCGGGAAGCCCTGGGGCGGGGCGGAGAGGCAGGTCACGACGATCCGGGTGAAGCCGTCGGCCAGGAAGGCGATCGGGTCGCCGGCCGGGCAGCCGAAGGCGGGCCCGGTGTCGGGCGGGAGCAGGGCGCCGACGAAGACGTCGACGAGCTGGCCGGGCCCCGGGTTGGCCGCGGTCACGGCGAGCTGGAAGGTCTCGCCGGGGTGGAAGCTCGTCTTGCCGAGGGTGAGGGCGAGCGTGGGGGTCAGCCCCGGGCCCGGCGGCGGCGAGCCCGCCGGCACAACCTCGAAGGCGCCGATGTCGCACACGGCGACGCCGTCGCCGTTACCGTCTTGGGGGCGCGCGACCCCCCGCTGGTCGGCCGGGGGACAGGTGCCGGGATTGCCGGCATCGATGGCCGGGCTGTCCGGGAGGAGCGCGTGGGTCGGCGTGGGGCCGCCGTTGTCCTGTAGCGGCCCGAGCCGCGGATCGGTGTTGGCGAGGTCACCGGGCGATGTGAAGCCGCACGTGTTGGCGCTCTCGACGTTGTGGCCCTCGGAGTTCAGCATCCCGCTGGCGGCCTGGCAGTTCGGCCCCCCGGTGGTATTCGCCACGATGCTGCTTCCCACCCCGAGCCGGTCGTCCGCCTGGAGCCCGACGCTCGTGTTCGCGACCACCGAGCTCCACCGGATGAACGCCGACGAAAACGTGCTTGTCGACGTCCATTGGACCAGCACCCCGGATCCGTTGCCGCTGATGGTGCTGTTGAACAGGACGGCCGTCGAGCCGCCCCAGCTGTTGAGATCGACGCCCCAGCCCCCGTTGCCGGTGACCGTGCTGTTGAAGAGTCCCAGCGTCGTGACCCCGCCGAACGCGCGAATGCCGTCCCCCAGGTTGTTGCTGATGACGCTGTCGGTGACCGTGAGCGGACCGGAGTAGGTGATCCCGGCCGGAGCGTTGCCGCTGATGGTGCTGCGGATCACCGTGGCGCCCCAGTCGCCGGGTGCCGGTTGCGATCCGCCATAGTAGGTGCGGATGCCGCCCGCCCAGCCGGCGGGTTTCCCGCCGTTGAAGTTGCCGCTGACGACGCTGTCGACGACCGAGAGAAAGCTACCCGAGGACCAGCCCTGACAGACACCGGCGCCCTCCTGCGCCGTGTTCCCGGTGATGATGGTCTGGCTGATCGTCCGCGTGCCGGGACCCTCGATCAGGACGCCGCCCCCACACCCGCCTTTCCCGTTGCGAATCGTGACGCCGGTGATGGTCACGTCGCCGCCGGTCAGGTGGAAGATCGGGCTGGCCGCGGCCCCGTCGAGGATCGTCTGGGCGGCTCCCACGCCGGCGATCGTGAGGCTCCTGTCCACGACGAGCGCTCCCTGCGCGGGATCGAGCGTGATCGTGCAGCCCGGAACGGTGACGGTGTCGCCCGCCGCGGCGGCGGCCAGCGTGGCCCGGAGCTGGGTGGGACTCCCACTGTCCCCGCAGTCGGTCACCGCCCAGGTGGCGGCGGCGGCGGGCCGGGACGCCGAGATCGCGGCACCGAGCGCGATCAGCACCAGGAGCTGGGCGCTTCGGGGGAACAGCCGGGGGTGGACGGAGGGCCCGCAGGGTCCCATGGGCATACCCTCGCTGACCAACGGACAGAGTGACGGCGGGTGCGAACCGGACCGATCAACGGAGTCTGGCAAACGCGATACCGGCGAGGTGGCGGATCGACGGCTAAGCGGAGGGCAGGACCGCGCTCGGCAAATTCTGCACGGCCGGGGCACGATCGACAGGAATTTCCGACTTGATCCTACGGGATCGCCCATACCTTCAGGCGATCGCGGATGCGCCCGGCGGCCTCCTGGCCGGAGCCGAGGGGAGTGCGCGACTCCGCGGTGGGTGAGCTACCCCGGCCGCCTGCCGCCGACCTGGGTCCACAGGTCGCGCGGCGGCGTCAGGGCGAGCACGGCCACCAGCGCGGGGACCCAGAGCAGGTAGAAGTCCGCCAGCCGGGCCGTG
The DNA here is from genome assembly GCA_036001225.1 of Candidatus Methylomirabilota bacterium. Classification (GTDB taxonomy): domain Bacteria; phylum Methylomirabilota; class Methylomirabilia; order Rokubacteriales; family DASRDR01; genus DASYUM01. The sequence continues at coordinate 23,029 of DASYUM010000135.1, forward strand.
AGCACGAACAGGATCAGGCCGTACACCGCGATCGACTCCGCGATCGCCAACAGGATCACCATCCGGCTCTGGAGCTCCCGGAGCGCGGGGTCCCGTCCTGACCGTCGCCCGATCTCGACCAGGGCGTCGCTCGAGAGCAGGCGGGAACGCGCGACCAGGACGCCGAGGAACTCGGCCGCCCCGAGGCTGTAGAACACCCAGCGCATCACGCCCGCGACGGCCGGTGTCGCGGCGGTCCCCTTCCAGTCCCGGACCCCCGCCAGGACGTGGATGAGCACGACGTAGATGACGAGGCTGACGACGATGGCGGCGTGGATGACGCGGGCCGTGCGGAACCGGGACTCGACTGCGGGATCCATCGGAGGATCGGGCGGGATTGATCAGGCCGGCGGCGGTGGGGGTAGGGTCCCTTCCTTTTCGCGCCGGAGGAAGTCCAGCAGGCGCTGGGCGAGCTCGGGCGGGATCTCGTCCACGGGAAGATTGCGGGCGACGTCCACCGTGCCCTGGTAGGTCCGGACGAAGGCGACGCAGGGCGGACACATCTCCAGGTGGATGTCGAGCGCGCTCGCTCGCTCGGGGGGTAACTCGCCCTCCAGATAATCGACCAGGAGGTCGATGCACTCCTGGCAGCGGGCGATGTGAGACGTCACGCGCGTGGTCACCTCTCGTCGGCCGGAGCAGTCGGGGCCGGTCACCCGGCCCGGGGGTCAACTCGATCGTAGCACAACTGTCGTCGGGTCCGACGGGGTCGCGCGGGATTGGAGGGCTGCCGCGCTGCGTCGTGACGCGCGATCGATCGGTCCGGTTGCCGGCCCCGCAGCCACGTTGTAGGCTCCGGGCCGAGCCCTGACGTCGATGCGGATCGCCCTGGTCACGCCAGTCGCTTTTCCCTCCGTCCGGGGCAACGCCGTCACCGTGGGCCGCCTCGTCGAGGGGCTACGGCGGCGCGGCGTCGCCGCCGAGGTCGTGGACCTGTCCCGGA
>DASYUM010000136.1:0-16428 GCA_036001225.1 Candidatus Methylomirabilota bacterium
TCTACACCGCCGCCATCACCGACGTCCTCGACAAGCGCGGCCTCTACAACCAGACGCTTCCCCACGACATCGTCCCCCTCGCCCCCGACACGCGCCTGGCCGGGGTGGCGTTCCCGGCCAGCGGCAAGCAGAGCCGGAACACCGAGACCGAGGGGCCGATCCGGGCGTTCCTGAAGCTGCTCGGCGCCGTGCCCCGCGACGCGGTGCTCGTCATCCAGGCCAACGACGACGTGGCCGCCCACTTCGGCGAGCTGTCCGCGGTCGCCATGAAGGCGCGCGGGGTGCGGGCGTGGTGGTGGACGGGGCCACCCGGGATGCCGCCTACATCCTGCGGGAGAAGTTCCCGCTCTTCTGCCGCTACCGGACGCCGCAGGACTCGCTGCCGCGCTGGCGGGCGGTGGAGTGGGGCCGCGCGATCACGGTCGGCGACGTGCGGGTGGCGCCGGGCGACGTCGTGGTGGGTGACCTCGACGGGGTGGCGGTGGTGCCGAAGAAGCTCGCGCTCGAAGTCCTGCTCGAGTGCGAGGCCCTGCTGGATACCGAGAACCAGGTCCGCGACGCGGTGCGGAAGGGCATGGCGCCGCTGGTCGCCTACGAGAAATTCGGGGTCTTCTGAAACTTCGGAAGGGGCCGGGCCCCCCTCCGACGGCCCTCGCGGCAAAGCCGCGGCGTTCGCTCTCCAGCGAACGCATCGGGCCTGCCTCCCCCCAGGTGAGGGACGGAGTCGGAATGAGACGAGGAGCCGGGAGCCAATCATGATGAATGCGGCGGAGCGGATGGGACGGCTCGGGACCGAGTCGGCCTTCGAGGTGCTCGCCCGGGCCCGGGCGTTGGAGCGCCAGGGAAAGTCGGTGATCCACCTGGAGATCGGGGAGCCCGACTTCGACACCCCGGCCCACATCAAGGAAGCGGCCAAGCGCGCGCTCGACGCCGGGGCCACCCACTACGGCCCCTCGGCGGGCCTCCCCGAGCTGCGGGAGGCGATCGCCAAGCACGTCGAGGCGACCCGCGGTGTCCCGGTCGCGCCCGACGAGGTGGTGGTGACGCCGGGCGCCAAGCCGATCATGTTCTTCGCCATCCTGGCCCTGGTCAACCGGGGCGACGAGGTCGTCTACCCGAACCCCGGCTTCCCGATCTACGAGTCGGTCATCAACTTCGTCGGCGGCGTGCCGGTGCCGATTCCGCTGCTGGAGGAGACCGGCTTCGGCTTCGACCTCGCCGAGCTGGAGCGGCGGGTCTCGCGGAAGACGAAGCTGCTCATCATCAACTCGCCGGAGAACCCGACCGGCGGCGTGCTGGCGCCGGACGAGATCGGGCGGATCGCCGAGCTGGCCGTCCACTACCAGGTCCCGGTGCTGGCCGACGAGATCTACCGCCGCTTCCTCTATGAGGGCGAGTTCGCCTCCATCCTCAAACGGCCCGGGATGAAGGGGCAGACCATTCTCCTCGACGGCTTCTCCAAGTCCTACGCGATGACGGGCTGGCGCCTCGGCTACGGCGTGATGCCGGTCCCGCTGGCCGAGCACCTGACCCGGCTCATGACCAACTCGGCCTCCTGCACCGCCACCTTCGTCCAGCAAGCCGGCCTGGCGGCGCTCCAGGGCGACGACACGCCGGTCCAGACCATGGTCGCGGAGTTCCGCTGTCGCCGGGACCTGATCGTGGAGGGCCTCTGCCGACTGCCCGGCGTCAGCTGCGTGCGGCCGCGGGGCGCCTTCTACGTTTTCCCGAACGTGAAGGGCCTTCGCCGCCCCTCGAAGGAGATCGCCACCTACCTGCTCGACGAGGCCGGGGTGGCCTTGCTGTGGGGCACCGCGTTCGGCGCGTTCGGCGAGGGCTACCTGCGACTCTCCTACGCGGCATCGCGGGAGGCCATCAAGCAGGCCCTCGAGCGCATGGGCAAGGCGCTGGCCCGGCTCGCCTGATGGAGGAGTTTCAACCGCCCACTTCCGAGCTCCTCTACGAGCGGCGGGGCGCGGTCGCGTTCCTGACGTTCAACCGGCCCGAGGCCCGCAACGCCCTGACCTGGGCGATGTACGAGGGGCTCCACGCCGCCTGCGAGCACGTCGACGCCGACGAGCGCGTGCGCGTCCTCGTCCTGCGCGGCGCCGGCGACAAGGCCTTCGTCGCCGGGACCGACATCTCCCAGTTCCGAGCCTTCTCGACGCCCGACGACGCCCTCGCGTACGAGCGCGGCGGCAACCGCTACGTCGAGCGCCTCGAGCGGCTCGGCAGGCCGGTCATCGCGGTTCTGCGCGGCTTTTGCGCGGGCGGCGGGGCGAGTCTGGCCATGGCCGCCGACCTCCGGTTGGCGGCGCCCGACGTCAAGTTCGGCGTTCCCATCGCCCGGACCCTCGGCAACACGCTGTCCATGGGCGCGCTCACCCGCCTGGTGGGTCTGGTCGGTCCCGCCCGCGCCAAAGAGTTGCTCTTCACGGCGCGGTTCGTCGAGGCCGAAGAAGGCAAGGCCATCGGCCTCTTCACCGAGGTGGTTTCCGCCGAGCGCCTCCCGGCGCGGGCAGTGGAGTTGGCCGAGCTGATCGCCGGCCACGCGCCGCTCACGATCCGCTCCCTCAAGGAATCCATCCGCCGGCTCGTCGCCCACCGTCAGCCCGACGAGGTCGAGGAGCTGATCCTCATGTGCTACCAGAGCGAGGACTTCAAGGAGGGCGTCGCGGCGTTCCTCGAGAAGCGCCCTCCGCGCTGGCAAGGTCGCTGACGCCGGGCGGTCGGGGCATGGATAGCCTCGCTCTCAAGCTCCTCCTGACGCCCGCGCTGGTGGGCACCGCCAGCCTCGCCGGTCGGCGCTGGGGTCCCGCGGTCGGCGGCTGGTTCGTGGGCTTCCCACTGACCTCCGGGCCCGTCGCCTTCTTCCTGGCGGTCAGCCAGGGGCTGGCCTTCGCGGCGGCCGCCGCGGTCGGGACCCTGATCGGCACCATCTCCCAGGCCGCGTTCTGCCTGGCCTACGCCTGGCTGGCCTTTCGAGCCAGCTGGCCGCTGGCGCTCCTGGCAAGCCTGTTGGTCTTCACCGCCTCGACGGTCGTCCTCCAGCCTGTGAGCCTCCCGCTGGTCCCGCTCTTCTTCGTGGTGGTGGCCGCTCTGGTGGTGGCGCTCTATCTGATGCCGAAGGCCTCGGCCCCGGCCACCCCGGCCAGACCGTCACCCCGCTGGGACATCCCGGCCCGGATGGTGGTGGCGACCGGCTTCGTCCTGCTCCTCACCGCCGTCGCGCCCGCGCTCGGGCCGCGGTTGACGGGGTTGCTGTCGCCGTTCCCGCTCTTCGGCGCCGTCCTGGCCGTCTTCGCGCACCGCCTTCAGGGGCCAGCGGCGGGGGCCGGGGTGCTGCGCGGCCTGGTCCTCGGTCTCTTCGCCTTCGGCGCCTTCTTCGCCGTCCTGGCCGGGCTGCTCGAAAGGTCGGGCATCGGGCCCGCCTTCGCCGCGGCGACCGCGCTCACCCTCGCCCTCCAGGCGGGGGCCCTGCGCGCGCTTCGAGCGCGCGACCGGGCGGGCTCCGGTCGCCGCACCCGCTCTCCGGTATAATGGCGTTCCAGGAGGCGCGATGGCGATTCTGACCGACAAGGACCGGGAGGGGGTCACCGAGGAGCTGAAGAAGCTCACCGGGCCCGTGAAGCTCGTGGTCTTCGGCAGCCAGCTCGGCTCCGAGTACTCGATCGAGACCGAGCGGCTGGTCCGCGAAGTGGCCGAGTGCTCGGACAAGGTCGCCGTCGAGGTCTACAACCTCCACATCGACCGCGAGAAGGCCACCACCTATGGGATCGAGCGGGTCCCCGCGGTGGTCGTCGAAGGCGCCAAGGACTACGGGATCCGCTTCTTCGGGATCCCGATGGGCTACGAATTCACCAACCTGATCGATGGGATGCTGGTCGCCGCCTCGGGGGAGTCCAAGCTGAGCGCGGAGACGCTCCAGCGGCTCAGTGGCCTCGACAAGCCCGTCCACATCCAGGTCTTCACCACGCCCACCTGACCCTACTGCCCCCGGGCCGTGCGCCTGGCACATCACCTCGCGGTCGCCTCGGAGTGGATCCGCGGCGACTGCGTGGAGGCGACCGAATTCCCGGATCTGACCCAGCGCTACAGCGTGATGGCGGTGCCGAAGACTGTCGTCAACGAGCGCGTCTCGTTCGAAGGCGCGCTGCCGGAGACTCAGTTCGTGGACAACGTGCTGCGCGCGGTCGAGGGCGAAGGAGACGCTGGATGAGCTGGGAGCAGACGGGACTCTTCGCGCTGCTCGTGGCCGGCTGGGTGGTCTTCAACCGCTGGGTCTTGCCCCGGCTCGGCATCTCGACCTGACGCCGGCCGGCGGGCTCCGGGTCGGAGCCCGACTCGGCCTGCTCGCCCTCGGGGTCCGGGGAGGCTGCCGCCGGATCGTCGGGCCCAGCCGTCCCGCGGCGCCCCTGAAGAGCGGAACCCTCAGCCGGCTCTTCGCCTACGGCACCCTCATGTCGGGATTTCCCGCCGTTCGCTCCTCGGAGGAGCCGCGGTCCTCGAGGCGCGCGGCCGGATCCGGGGAGCGCTGTACGACCTCGGGGAATACCCCGCGCTGGTCCTCGAGGGCGCCGGATGGGTGGCCGGGGAGCTGTACCGCGTTCGCGACATGGTCAAGCGCTTGCCGGCACTCGACGAGGCGGAGGGGTACCATCCCGCCGACGAGGCCGGCAGCCTCTACGTCCGGCGGCGGGTGGCGGTCTTGATCGGGGACGGCTCGACGCGCGAGGCGTGGGTGTACGTCCACAACGGCCCTCCCGGGCGGGGGGCCCGCATCGAATCGGGCGACTGGCGTGCCCACGTGGCGACACGGGGTGCGCCCTCTCGTTGATCCGGCAAAGGAGGAGCGCATGGCCACCGTGAACGCCGCCGACCTCATCAAGAACGACCAGTCCCACCTGATCCACCCGCTCCACCACGCCTCGGAGGCGGCGGAGCCGCTGGTCGTCGTCGAGGGTCACGGCGCCACCATCAAGGACATCCAGGGCCGGGAATACCTCGACGGCCTGTCCGGGCTCTGGAACGTGAGCGTCGGCCACGGGCGCGAAGAACTGGCGCGGGCAGCCGCCGAGCAGATGAAGAAGCTGGCCTATTTCTCCAACTACGTCGGGTCGTCCAACATCCCCGCCGTCGAGCTCGCCACCAAGCTGGTCGGGCTGGCCTACCGGAACCTCTCGGCGGTCTTCTTCACCTGTGGTGGCGCCGAGGCGAACGAGTCGGCGTTCAAGACGGCGCGCTTCTTCTGGAAGGCCAAGGGGAAGCCGGACAAGGTGAAGATCATCGCCCGGCAGAACGCCTACCACGGCGTCACCCTCCAGGCCATGAGCGCGACCGGCATGCCGCCCTACTGGAAGATGTTCGAGCCGCGGGTGCCCGGCTTCCTCCACATCCAGGCGCCGTACCCCTATCGTTTCCAGGGCGCCAAGCCGGGCGAGTCGGTGGGACAGGCCGCGGCCCGGGAGCTGGAGGAGGCGATCCTCCGCGAGGGCCCGGATACGGTGGCCGCGTTCATCGCCGAGCCGATCATCGGCGGCGGCGGGGTCATCGTCCCCCCCGATGACTACTTCCCGCGGGTCCGCGAGATCTGCTCGCGCCACCAGGTCCTCTTCATCGCGGACGAGGTCATCACCGGCTTCTGCCGGACCGGGCAGTGGTTCGCGCTGACCCACTGGGGCGTGGAGCCGGACATCATGTCCTTCGCCAAGGCGGTGACCTCGGGTTACCAGCCGCTCGGCGGCATCATGGTCTCCCAGGAGATCCAAGACGCCATCAACTCGGCGCCCCTCGAGAACCGCTGGATGCACGCCTACACCTACTCCGGCCACCCGACCTGCTGCGCGGTCGGGCTCGCCAACCTCGAGATCATGGAGCGCGAGCGACTGTGGGAGCGAGCGGCCCGGATGGGGACGCGGCTCCACCAGGGCCTCCTCGGCCTCCAGAAAGAGCTGTCCGCCATCGGGGACGTCCGGGGCGGCAAGGGACTGCTGGCCGCCGCCGAGCTGGTGTCGGACCGGGGGACGAAGGCCGGGTTCCCGCCCGACCAGAAGGTCGGCTTCCGCGTCCGCCGGGAGATGGAGAAGCGGGGTCTGGTGACCCGCACCCGCTCGTACCCGGTGGCGGGCGGCACGGTCGCCGAGCAGATCTTCTTCGCCCCGCCGCTGGTCATCTCCGAGGAGCAGGTGGACCGCATCCTCGACACGGTCCGGGGCGCGATCACGGCGGTGGTGCCGGGCCGGGCGTAGCCGCGCGCGGAGGTTGCCGCCGGCGCGCCGCTGGCGTACGCTAGCTCGACGAGTCATGGCTAGCGATGCGCCGACCCTCGCCCAGCTGATCGATCCCCGGACGCGGGAAGGGGAGCTGTGGGAGCCCCTGCCCGACGGGCGGCTCCGCTGCTACGCCTGCGGTCACCGCTGCCTGATCCCACCCGGCCAGCGCGGCATCTGCAAGGTCCGCTACAACCAGGATGGGCGCCTCCGCGTCCCCTGGGGCTACGTGGCGGGACTCCAGCTCGACCCCATCGAGAAGAAGCCGTTCTTCCACGCCTACCCGGGCGCCAAGGCGCTGTCGTTCGGCATGCTCGGATGCGATCTGCATTGTTCTTATTGTTTCGTGCTCGACACCCCCATCCTGACCTCCACTGGCAACCGCCCGATTGGCGACATCTTCTGCGCGGCCGACCACCCACTCGCGATTCCCGGCGGAGAGGTGCGATTCCCTCGAGGCGTCAAGGTTCTCACGGCCAGCGGTGATGTGCGCCCGGTCATCAAGGCCTTTCGCCACCGATATCAGGGCAGTCTCACTGTCGTACAACCCGAGGGGTTGGCGGCCGTTCGCTGTACGCCGGACCATCGGTGGCTGGCCACTACGGATGCCACCGCCGACGTCTGGGATGAGATCGCCGCCGGCGCGCTCACTCCACAGCACTTTGTCCGAGTCCGGCGCGGCCCGTTCGACCGCGCCGTTCTTCCCGTCAAGTCGGTGCGCCGAGAACCCTTTGCGGGCGATGTCTACAACCTGGAGGTGGAGGGCGAACACTCCTACACGGCTGGCTTCTGCGTGGTCAAGAATTGCCAGAACGCGCTGACCTCACAGGCGCTGCGCGATCCGGCCATGGGCGTGGCGCCTCAGGAAGTGACGCCGCAGCAGGTGGTGGACCTCGCGTTCCGCCACCGGGCCCGCGTGCTCACCTCGACCTACAACGAGCCGCTGATCACCAGCGAGTGGGGGGTCGAGATCTTCAAGGCCGGACGCGCCCGCGGCCTGGTCTGCTCGTACGTGTCGAACGGCAACGCCACCGCCGAGGTGCTCGACTACATCCGCCCGTACGTCGACCTCTACAAGGTCGATCTGAAGTCCTTCGACGACCGGCACTACCGACAGCTCGGGGGAGTCCTGAAGACGATCCTCGACGGGATCCGGATGATCCACGCGCGGGGCTTTTGGCTGGAGATCGTCACCCTGACCATTCCCGGCTTCAACGACTCCGACGCCGAGCTGCGCGACATCGCGCAGTTCCTGGTCTCGCTCTCGCCCGACATCCCGTGGCACGTGACCGCCTTCCATCCCGACTACAAGATGACCGATCGGGGGGGAACGCCGGTGCAGACGCTCCTGCGCGCGGCTGAGATCGGCCTCGCCGCCGGCCTCCGCTACGTCTACGCCGGCAACCTCCCCGGCCGCGTCGGCCCCTTCGAGCACACCCACTGTCCGACCTGCCAGCAGCCCGCCATCCGCCGCGTCGGGTACACCATCCTCGAATACGCACTGGGTCCCGGCGGACGGTGTCGCGCGTGCGGCACCGCCATCCCCGGCCGCTGGGACTAGCCCCGCCCCCGTGCCCCGCCCGCTCCGTGGTGCGACGGTCATCGTCACCGGCGCCTCCAGCGGGATCGGCGCCGCGACGGCCCTCGCCTGCGGGCGGGAAGGCATGCGGGTCGCGCTGGCCGCGCGCCGGCGGGAGCGGCTCCAGCGGGTCGCCGACGAGGTCCGCGCCGTCGGGGGGGAGCCGCGAGTCGTCCCCACCGACGTGGCGGACGAGGCGGCCGTCCGCGCGCTCGTGGACGGGACGGTCGCGGCCTGGGGGCGCCTCGACGTCCTCGTCAACAATGCCGGGGCCGGCCTCCTGGCCCCGGTCGCGGAGACCAGCGCGGCGGAGTTCGAGGGGTTGATGCGGGTGAACTTCCTCGGCGCGGTCTACGGAATACTGGCCGCTCTCCCCCACATGCGACGGCAACGGAGCGGCCACCTCGTCAACGTGGCCTCGGTGGTCGGGAAGCGAGCCAGCCCCTTCCGGGCCGCCTACGTGGCGTCGAAGTTCGCGCTGGTCGGCTTCTCGGAGGCGCTCCGCATGGAGGTCGCGGCCGACGGGATCCACGTCACCGCGGTCTGCCCGATCGGGACGGCGACCGAGTTCCACGAGGTGGAGGTGAACCGGCTCGGCGTGTCGGGGCGGGGCGGACCCATCCAGAGCGCCGAGCACGTGGCGCGGAAGATCGTCGGCGCCCTCCACCGGCCGCGCCCCGAGGTGCACCCCTATCCGCCGGCCCGCCTCCTGTTCCTCATGAACGATCTCGCCCCCGGCCTCGTCGATCGTCTGCTGCTGGCGCTCAGCCCGCGGGCTCGCGCCCGCTGAGCCGCGTCGCTCAGCCCGACCGCGGGCGGGCCATCGCGCGGCCCGCGCCGCGCGCCGTCGCGTACAGCAGCAGGTCGTAGACGATCTTCAGACTGCCTCCGAGGACAAACGGGGCCGACACGCTGACCGCCTGCATGATGTAGCCGGTGAAGGCAGGCGTGACGGCCTGAGCGACCGTCCGGGCGGCGTTGGTCAGACTCACCGCCGCCTCCCGCTCGTGATCCTCCACGACCGAGACGAGATACGTCTGGCGCGTCGGCACGTCCATCTGGGAGAGCAGGTGCCGGGCCAGCAGGAGGCCGATGGCGATCGCCGCGGTGGGGGCAAAGGCGATGGCGATGAGGAGCGCGTTGGAGACCAGGTGCGAGAAGACCATGGTGTTCACGAGGCCGAAGCGACCCGCGCTGCGGGCGGCGATCAGGAAGGAGGCGGCGGTCAGCACCTGGGTGCCGAAGAATATGCCGCCGAGCGCGGCGAGCTGCAGTCCGAAGTGGACGAAGAACCAGTAGGCGATGAGGCTCTGGACGACGAACCCGCCGGCCAGGGAGTCGAGCGCGAACAGCGCGGCCAGCCGGTAGATGAGGCCGCGCGAGGGCAACCCCTGGCTGGCCGGCGTCGGCGGTCCGGGGGAGCCGGCCGGCAGGCGCGCGTAGATCAGCATCTGCGCGAGGCCGCTCGCCGCGAAGACCCCAGAAGAGGGGCGCGTACGCTTCGGCGCCGGCCGCGTCCGGCCGGCGAGTGATCAGCACGACGGCGAGCGAGCCCAGGGCGGCCGCGCCGTAGCCGACCAGGTTGTAGAGGCTCATTCGCATCGTGAGCGCCGGGCCCGAGCCGAGGCGGGCGAGGAGGACGTGCTCCACCGAGAGGAACGGCCCGGTCTCGCCCACGCTGACGGCCAGGTTACCGAGAATGGCCGCCGCAATGGCGAGGCCCGGCCGCCGTGTGGTGGCGAAGAGGACGCCGGCCACCGCGACGAGGCCGGCCAGCCCGACGAGGACGGCTCGGCTCCCCAGTCGTTCGGTGGGACGGCGCGCCGCGACGGTCATGACCGCCGTCCCGAGGAGGGTGAGGGTCAGCGCGATGCCGATGGCCTCGGGCCCGAGCCCGAGCCGGCTCAGGTGGATCGGGAAGAGGACGCCCAGAAACCCATAACAAAACGTGCGAACCGCCTTGGCCGTGAAGACCAGCTTCGCTGCAGGGTCCATGGTCGCTCCTCTCCGGGATCGGCCGGCCGTCCATGCTACCGGGCGGGGGCGACCGAAGAAAGGGTTGCCCAGAATACTCATCACGTGTTAAGGTCTGCTCAGGCGGCCAAAGGAGGGGCCGGACCCATGGGCACAGGGATCTTGGAAACAATGGCCCGCGCGGACCTGGACGCGCTGCTCGACGAGGTGGGCCGGGAGTACCGGCCGGGGGCGTTGGAGGCGCTGGCGAGCCGCGACCCCGAGTGGCGAGGCGCGCTCGACCGAGCCGAGCAAGAGGTAGGCGGCCTCTACGAGGCCTTACGCGAAGCCGACCGGATGCTGGCACATTGGCGCCAGGCGGTCGGTGACCTCCGCCGGCTCTGGGCTCGGCTGGGGCAGATCAGTCCCCAGGCCAGTGCCTCCTCGCTGGAGGACGTCGCGTAGACCGGGCGGCGGGGCAGGGGGGCGCCCCGTATAATGGCCGCCGATGGCGCCTGCCGCCACGGCGCGGGATCGGTTCGTCACGGTCAACGGCCTTCGCCTCCGCTATCGCGACTGGGGCGGGGGTGGCCGGCCGTGCCTCGCGCTTCACGGCGCGGCGGCGCATGCCCACTGGTGGGACCCGGTCGCGCCCTCCCTGCGGCCGCGCCTGCGGGTGCTCGCCCTCGATTGGCGTGGGCACGGACGCAGCGCGTGGCCACGACCGCCGGCCTATCGCTCCGAGGATCTGGCCGCCGATCTGGCGGCGGTGATCGCGCGGCTTCGTCTCGAGCGGGTCGTCATCGCCGGCCACTCGATGGGCGGGCAGGCGGCGCTCGCGTTCGCCGCCTGGCACCCGGGGGCGCTGGACCGGCTGATCGTGGTGGACGCGAAGCCGGCGTCGAATCTCCAGCGCCTGCTCGAAGTGCGGGCGCGCGGCGAGCGCCCGCGGCCGGAGTTCCCCACCCGGGCGGCGGCCCTTCGGCGGTTTCGTCTGTCGCCGCCCGAAACCACCGCGGCGCCCGACTTCGTGCGGGCGATCGGCGCGCGCGGCATCGGCCGGCTGGCGTCGGGCCGCTGGGCTTATCGCTTCGACCCGGCGTGCGAGCGGACGCGCATCCCGGTCGATGCCTGGCCACTGCTGCCCGACATCGCCGCGCCGACCCTCATCGTGCGGGGCGAGCGGAGCACGATCCTCACCCGCGAGATGGCCGAGCGGATGGCCAAGCTGATCCCGTCGGCGCGGCTCGAGGAGATTCCCGGCGCTTACCACCACGTCACGCTCGACGCCCCGGCAGCGGTCGCCGAGTGTTTCCTGGCCTGGCTGACCTGACGGGGCTCAGTGCCGGGCGGGCGGCCGGGGCCTGACCTCGCCGTCCACGAGGATCCGGGCCAGCGCGGTCAGCGAGGTGCGGCGGTCCATGGCCGACTTCCGCAATAGGCGGAACGCCGCGGCCTCTCCCAGCCCCAACCGGCGCATCACGAGACGCTTGGCCCGCGCGATGAGCTTGCGGTCCGCGGGCAACCGGCGACCGACGAGTGCCGAACGGGCCGGGCGCACGCGGACCCTCAGAAGAACAAGTAGTAGAGCGCCAGGGTGACCGTGTCCTGGCTCTTCCGCGTCGCCGCCTGGAAGACGGGCTCGTCCGCCTGGTCGTGGCGGTACTCGAGCCGGCCGACCAACCCCTTCCAGATCTTGTACTGGAGGGTGGCGGTCGCCTCCCAGACGCCCACCCGGGAGCCGGACCCGGTCCGGACGCCGTCAGCGTCCTCGAAGTACTCGAGCCGGACCGCCGTCCTCAGCTTGTCCGTCCAGTCGTAGGCGGCGTAACCGGCCAGGCCCCACCAGCTCGCGTCGCCGCCATCCGGGGCTCCGTCGCGCTCCTGACCGTAGTCGAGGTTGAAGCCCAGCGTGGTCTTCGGGATCGCGGTGTAGTTGGCGACGAGGTCGATCACCCAGCGCAGGTTGGTGTTGGCGCCGACCTTTTCCGGTCCGACGATGAAGTTGAGGCTGGTGGCGAGGTCCTTCAGGGGGGTGTAGGCGATCTGGCCGGTGCCGGAGGGGGCGCCGTTCCGATCGGTCGCCACGTCCCACCCCAGGATGGGCCCCGCCGTCACCGAGAGCGCGTCGGTGACCGCGTAGGTGCCCAGCAGACCCACGTGGGTCAGGGGAATGGCGAACGTGAAGAGGAGCGACCGCGAGAAGTTGAGGTTGTTGGGGGACTCGATCACCTCGGAGCCGAGCAGCGTCACGAACTTCCCGCCCTTGAGCGTGAGGCCGGTACCGACCGGGACCTTGTAGGAGAGATACGCCTCCTGGAGGTCGAACTTTTCGGTGTCGGTCGGGGCGTCGTTCGCGTCGCGGAAGATCCCGATCGCGTGGTTGAACTGGACGTCCTCCCCCCCGGTGATCACCAGGCCGAACCCGAACGGGTAGCGGTCGGACGGATCCTTCTTGACGCTCAACTCCGCCATGTTGAAGGTGTAGCCGCGGTCCACGTCGTACAGGCGCAGCTCGTTCGTGCCGCGGGTGGCGTCGCCCCGCAAGTTGAAGACCCCGCTGTTCTCGACGTACCCGAACCAGGTGATCTCCTCGAGGAGCGTCTTCGGCTTCTCCTCCGCCTTCGTCTCCTGCGCCGTCGCCTGGCCCGCGAGGGCCAGCAGGGCCGCCGCCACGACGGAGCCCGCCGTCCACGTCCGGAAACGCCCCATGGTCGCCACCCTTTCTCGGCCGGTGCCGCGCGCCGCGGCCGCAAAAATGAAAATGGCGCCGGGAACCGGCGCCATTGCCGTGAGTGCGGTGCGGCCGGTTGCCGTCTCAAGCAAGCGCGGTGCCCGGCTTGCCGGTCCGTCACCGCCGAGCCCGGATCGCCCGCCGGCGCCGAGTTACGGCGCGCGGCGGTCGGTGCCGCCTGCCGTCCACTGCCGCGATTGGAGGCAGGGTTGCCTAACCTCTAGGCAAGCCGGCATCGCGGCCCTGTGGTATAAAGGCTCGGTGGGGGAGCGGGCGAGACGCCCGGCGGGGCGGCGGATACCGGCGGCGAACGGCACTCGCGCCGCTCGGCTGATCGCCGCCATGCGGCGCGACCGCGGCTACCTCTACCCCGAGTGGGAGCTGGTGGCGCGCGAGGCGACGGAGTTCACCGAGGCGTACAACGAGCTCTACCGCCAGGCGCTGGCCAGTGACCGCGGTCTCCCCGTGAAGTACCGCGAGCTGGTGGCGCTCGGTATCCTGGCGTTCCGCGGCGAGACCCAGGGGCTGGTCAATCACATCCGTCGGGCGATCGACCACGGGGCCACCCGGGCCGAGGTCCTCGGCGCGATCCAGGCGATGCTGATCCCCGGCGGCGGCGTGGCGTTCCTGAACGGCCTTCGGGCCTTGGCCAAGCTCGACGCCGACCGGACGACGACCAAGAAGAGAGGAAGCTGAACGATGGCGACTCACGACATCCGCGAGAAGGCGATCATCCTCCATCCGGAGGACGACGTCGCCATCGCAAAGGCGCCGATCGCGGCCGGGACCGTGCTGGAGGACGGCGGCGAGCGGACCACGGTCCAGTGCGACGTCCGGCCAGGCCACAAGGTCGCCCGGCGCGACCGGACCCCGGGGCAGACGGTCCGGCGCTACGGCCAGGTCATCGGCTTCGCGACCCAGCCGATCGCCCGGGGCGAGCACGTCCACACCCACAACCTGACGGTGGGGGAGCTGCACCAGGAGTACGAGGTCGGCACCGACGTGCGGCCGGTGGACTACTACCCGCCGGCCGCGATGCGCTACTTCGACGGGTTCCAGCGGGGCGACGGGCGGGTCGGGACCCGGAACTACGTGGCGGTCATCTCGACCGTCAATTGCTCGGCGAGCGTCTGCCAGGCCATCCGTGAGCGCTTCCGCGACGTCCAGCGGGACTACCCCTCGGTCGATGGCGTGATCGCCATCACCCACAAGTCCGGCTGTGGGACCAAGCTCTTCGGCGAGGATCACGAGGCGCTGATGCGGGTGCTCGGCGGCTACGCCCGGCATCCGAACGTGGGCGCCTACGTCCTCATCGGGCTCGGCTGCGAGGTGAACCAGACGCTGTCCCTCATCGACCGCCAGCGACTCGGGCGGCCCAGCGTGCTCTCCATTCAGGAGCAGGGCGGCATCCGGAAGACGATCGAGGCGGGCGTCCGGGCGGTGGAGCAGCTCCTGCCGGTGGCCAACGAGGCTCGCCGGAGTCAGCAGCCGATCTCGGAGCTGATCCTGGCCACCAATTGCGGCGGCTCCGACGGAAACTCGGGCATCACCGCCAACCCCGCCCTCGGCTGGGCGGTCGACGAGCTGGTGCGCTACGGCGGCACCGGTGTCCTCGCCGAGACCTCGGAGATCTATGGCGCCGAGCACCTGTTGATCCGGCGCGCGGTCAACGAAGGCGTGGCCAAGAAGCTGATCGACCGCTTCAAGTGGTGGGAGTACTACTGCCGGGTCCTGGGCGCCGAGATGGACAACAACCCGGCCCCCGGCAACAAGGCGGGTGGCCTCACCACCGTCTTCGAGAAGTCGCTCGGCGGCGTCACCAAGGGGGGCACCACCCCGCTCCAGGACGTGTTCCTCTACGCCGAGCCGATCACCACCCGGGGATTCGTCTTCATGGACACCCCCGGCCACGACCCGGTCTCGGTCACCGGCCTGGTGGCGGGGGGCGCCAACATCGTGGTGTTCACGACCGGCCGCGGCTCGGTGTTCGGCTGCCGGCCCGTGCCCTCCATCAAGCTCGCCACCAACTCGATCGTCTACCGCCACATGGAAGAGGACATGGACATCAACTGCGGCGTCATCCTGGAAGGCACGCCGCTCCCGGTCGTCGGCCGGCAGATCTTCGAGGAGGTCATCGCGGTCGCCTCCGGCAAGAAGACGAAGAGCGAGGCGGCCGGCGTCGGAGAAGAGGAATTCGCGCCCTGGATCATCGGCCCCGTCTTGTGAGGCGGTCCGCCATCCGGGCCACGCCGATCATCGGACGAGCCCTCCCGGTTCTCCGGGCGGGCTCGTTTCTTTTCTGTCACCTGACGCGAGGAGGTGTGAATGGGGCGACGGTCCTATAGCGGAGAAAAGCGGCGGAAGGAGCTGGCCCGGAAGGCCAAGCGCGAGGCCAAGCAGGAACGGAAGCAGCAAACCCAGGGCCAGGGCGAATCCGGCGGCGGCCCCCCCATCGACTGGGAGTCCCAGGTCGGCGGCGTGACCCCCCCGCCGGAGGAGTCGCCAGAAGAAGCCGACCGCCAGCCCTGAGCGGCTAGGCCACCTCGAAGAGCCCGGCGGCGCCCATGCCGCCGCCGATGCACATGGTGCAGACCACGTAGCGGGCGCCGCGCCGCTTGCCCTCGATGAGGGCGTGGCCCACCATGCGGGCGCCGCTCATCCCGTAGGGATGCCCGATGGCGATGGCGCCCCCATCCACGTTGAGCTTTTCCATCGGAATGCCGAGCCGGTCCCGGCAGTAGACCACCTGGACGGCGAAGGCCTCGTTCAGCTCCCACAGGTCGATGTCGTCCATGCGAAGGGCGAACCGCTCCAGCAATCGGGGCACGGCGAACACCGGGCCGATCCCCATCTCGTCCGGCTCGCAGGCGGCGACGGCGAAGCCCCGGTAGATGCCGAGAGGCTGAAGGCCCCGCCGCTCGGCTTCCCGGCCGTCCATGACCACGCAGGCCGACGCCCCGTCCGAGAGCTGGCTGGCGTTGCCGGCCGTGATGTGACCCTTCTCCCCGGTCACCGGCTTCAGGGCGGCCAGGCCTTCGGCGGTGGTGTCGGGGCGGTTTCCCTCGTCCCGGGTCAGCGTCACCGGCTCCTCGCGGAACTCGCCGGTCGCCTTGTCCTGGACCAGCTTGACGGTTGGCAGCGGCACGATCTCGGCATCGAGCCGTCCCTCCCGCTGGGCGGCCGCCATGCGCTGCTGGCTGGCCAGCGCGTACTCGTCCTGGGCCTCGCGGGTGATGTAGTAGTGGCGGGCCACCACCTCGGCCGTCTCGAGCATGGTCATGTAGATCTCGGGCTTGTGCTCGTCCAGCCACGGCTCGCGGATCCGGAACTTGTTCTGGTGCTCGTTCTGGACCAGGCTGATCGACTCCAGCCCGCCGGCGACCATGATGGGCACGCGGTCCACCAGGACCCGGTGCGCGGCCATCACGATGGCCTGCATCCCCGACGAACAGAAGCGGTTGACGGTCACCCCCGCCGTGGTCACGGGCAGGCCCGCGCGCAGCGCCGACTGGCGGGCGATGTTGTGACCGGTGGCGCCCTCGGGCATGGCGCAGCCGAGGATGACGTCCTCGACCTCGCCGGGCTCCAGCCGAGCCCGCTCGACGGCATGGCGGATCACGTGCCCGCCGAGGGTGGCGCCGTGGGTGTTGTTGAAGGCGCCGCGGTAGGCTTTGCCGATCGGGGTGCGGGCAGTCGAGACGATCACGGCGTCGGGCATGGCAGTCGTCCTCCGGGTGCGGCGGGGTCGCGCGGCGTCCAGCGCGATGATACCACGAGGCGAGGAGACTGTCGGGACAACCGCGTACTCTGGTCCACTCCGAGCGCCGGCTTTTGCCGGCGCAACTTTTGGGTTCGCGCGCCGCGGACGGCGGGGCCCCCGCCCCGCGACGTCC
>DASYUM010000137.1:0-9038 GCA_036001225.1 Candidatus Methylomirabilota bacterium
CTTGAACGTGTAGGTGAGGCCGTCGCGCGACACCTCCCAGGACTCGGCGAGGAGGGGCTTCACGCCGAGCTTCTCGTCCAGCTCGACGAGGCTGTCGAACATCGGCCACTCGGCGATGTAGGACTGGCCGTCGGTCGCCACCACCGGGTTCAGGCTGGTGGCGTCGCCGAGGAAGCCGATGACGAAGTCCTTCCCGGCGGCGCGAGCCGCGCCGGGCCCCAGCACCGGCAGCGCGGCCGCCAGCGTCAGGAGGAGCGTTGCCAGGACCGTGGGGCAGATCGTGATCCGGGAGCGCATGTGCATCCTCCTATCCGGAGCCCGAGCGGAGCGCGGGGTCGAGCGCGTCGCGCAAGCCGTCGCCGAAGAGGTTGAAGCCGAGGACGGTGACGAAGATCGCCAGCCCCGGGAACGTGGAGACCCACCACGCCGAGGCCAGGAACTGTCGCCCCTCGACCACCATGTTGCCCCAGCTCGGCAGCGGGGGCTGCACCCCCAGGCCGAGGTAGGACAGGCCCGACTCGATGAGGATCGTCTGGCCCAGGAGCAGCGTGCTCTGGACGATGACGGCGGGGAGTGCATTGATCAGGAGGTGCCGGACGAGGATCCGGCGGTGACTCGCCCCCAGCGCGCGGGCCGCCTCGACGAACTCGCGGGTCCGGAGAGCGAGGCACTCGCCGCGGACGATCCGCGCCACCGGCGCCCAGGTGACGAGGCCGACCACCAGCGCCGTGTTGAGGAGGCTGGCGCCGAAGAGGGCCACGACGACCAGGATCAGGAAGAGCGCCGGCACCGACATGAAGACATCGGTCACCCGCATGAGCCCCGTGTCGGCGGCGCCGCCGAAGTAGCCGGCGGTGCCCCCGACGAACGTGCCGACCAGGACGGCCAGCGCCGTCGCCAGGAAGCCGACCTGGAGCGACACGCGGCTCCCCCAGATCACCCGCGTCAGGATGTCCCGCCCGAACCCGTCGGTCCCGAGCCAGTGGGCGGCGGTCGGCGGCTTGAGCCGCTGCAGGAGCGACTGGGTGGAGTAGCCGTAGGGCGCCATGGCCGGCGCCAGCGTGCCCGTGGCCAGCATGACGGCCACCACGAGCCCCCCGAGGGCCCCGCGCCGGCTGCGGGCGAGCCGTCTGGCGGCGTTCACGCGTAGGAGATCCGGGGGTCGATGAGGCAATAGGCGAGGTCGGTGAGGAGGTTCGCCGCGATCACGATGGTGGCGACCAGGAGATTCACGCCCATGATCACGGGATAGTCACGCTCGAACACGGCGCCCACCGCGAGCCGCCCGATCCCCGGCCAGGCGAAGACGGTCTCGGTGAGGACGGCCCCGCCCACCAGCGTCGGGAGCGACAGCCCGACGACGGTGACGACCGGGATCAGGCCGTTGCGCAGGGCGTGACGCCAGATCACGCGGCCGCCGGGGACGCCCTTGGCCCGCGCCGTCCGCACGTAGTCCTGGCGCAGCACTTCGAGCAGGCTCGAGCGGGTGAAGCGCATGAAGGCCGCCATCTGGATGAGGCCGAGCGTGAGCGTCGGGAGGACGGCGTGGCGGAGGCGGGCGGCGAGGTCCGCCTCGTGGCCGTACTCGCTCACGCCGGAGGGGGGCAGGAGGTGGAGCGCTT
Source organism: Candidatus Methylomirabilota bacterium (assembly GCA_036001225.1). Lineage (GTDB taxonomy): Bacteria > Methylomirabilota > Methylomirabilia > Rokubacteriales > DASRDR01 > DASYUM01. Next base: position 1,623 of record DASYUM010000137.1, read on the forward strand.
CCGAGAAGAGGAGGATCAGCATGATCCCGAGCCAGAAGCTCGGGAAGGAGACGCCGAAGAGCGAGACCGCCGACGCCAGCGTGTCCCAGAGCGTGTCCCGCCGGACCGCGGCCAGGACGCCCAGCGGCACCGCCACCACCAGGGCGAGGACGAGGGCGGCGCCGGTGAGCTGGAGCGTGGGACCGAGGCGGTCGAGGATCAGGGTGGCGACCGGGTCGCCCGTCTTGAACGACCGGCCGAGGTCGCCCCGGGCGGCGGCCAGCGCCCAGGTGCCGTACTGGACCAGGAGCGGGCGGTCGAGTCCGAGCCGCTGGCGGATCTGGGCCGCCACCTCCTGGGAGAACTCGCCGCCGATCAGCACCGCCTCCGGCCCGCCGGGCGCCAGGCGCATCAGCGTGAACAGGATCAGCGAGACGCCGACGAGCATCAGCGCGGCAAACCCGAGCCGCTTGGCGATGTAGCGCGCCAGGCCTCGGGTCACGCCGGAGCCAGCTTCATCTGCTCCAGTACCGCGCGGCCCAGGAGACCGTAAGGACTGGCGAGCGTCTCGATGATCTCGAAGTGGTTGTACCCCTCGGCGACCAGCAGCTGCACCGGCTTGCCGGCCGCCTTCACGGCCGCCGCGAAGTCGCGCGACTGCCGCTGAAACTCGGGAGTCTCGAGCGTGCCGTAGGCGATGATCACCGGGGCGTCGAGCGTGTCGAGATGGCGCTGGGGGCTCAGCGCCTGCTCCATCTCGTCCGTGAACTTGACGTAGCGGCTGCGCACCGAGAGACGGACGGGCTTCAGGTCGAACATGCCGCTGCAGCACAGCCCGCCCTTCACGGTGTCGGCCGGCAGGCTGAAATCCTTGCCCCAGTCGGTGGTGAGGACGACGCCGGCCAGATGGCCGCCCGAGGAATGGCCGGAGACGTAGATGCGGCCGGGATCGCCGCCGAAGCTCCGGGCGTTACGGTAGACCCAGGCGACCGAGCGGCGCACCTGCTCGGCCATCGGCATCAGGCTGCCGCCCACGTCCTGGACCCAGGCGAAGTCGGGCGCCACGAAATGCGCGCCAGCGCGCACGAACAGCTCGGCCAGAAACGCGTAGCTCTTGGCGAGGCCGGCCCGCCAGGCGCCGCCGTGGATGAAGATGTTGATCGGCGCGTCAGGGCGCTTGGTCGGGTAGACGTCGAGCGCCTCGATGACCGTCGACCCGTAGGCGTGGCGCTGCGGCGCCCCCAGGCGGGCGCGCACGCCTTCGCTGTTGGTGGCGTAGCGCCCGATGATCTGCTGCAGGTTCGGCGCGTAGACGCTCTGGTCGTAGGCGTCGTCGAGCTCCTTCTGGTCCATGTCGAGCCACACCCGCGGCCCCTTGACCCGGGGCCCTCCCGGCGCCGGCGCGGGCTGCTGGGCCCCGGCGGGACCGGTGGTCGCCGCCACGACGCCGGCCGTCGCCGTACCCAGAAACGTCCGTCGAGTCACCTGGTTGTGGACCGCGGCTGTGTTTGCCCGCATATCCCACCTCGTTTCGTCGTTGTCCAGGGACATCGCCTTGACGCCCGACGCGGGCATCAGCCGCCGGGAAGCGCCGTCGGCTGCATGCCGGAGTCAGGCGCTTCGCCGCCGCCGCGCGCCCCGGCGACTTCGCCGAATGACGGGCGCGAGCGCCTTGTGGCCCAGCCGTTCGCCTACGAGGAGCCGAAGAGGAGGGGTCCCCACTTCTCCCGGGCCGCCTCGATGACGGCCTTGCTGGAGATGGCCACCCGCGGGAACTTGTCCTTCCACTCGTAGGGGCGCGTGGCGTCGATCAAGGCCCGCGAGTTCAGCCCCTTCTGTCCGGCGGGAATGATCGGGTCGAGGGGCCCCGACCACATCCGGCGGACGATGTCGATGTCCTTTTCCGGGTCCGAGCGCGTGCAGATCGCCCACAGGACGTCCCAGGTGTTGGTCGGGTCGATGTCGTCGTCCACCACGACCACATAGCGGCCGAGATAGGCGCCGGCCCGGCACGACATGGCGCCCAGCGCCGCCTGGCGGGCGTGGCCGGCGTAGCGCTGCTTGATGGAGACGACGACCAGGAGCCGGGTGCCGCCCGCCGGATGGCACCACACGCCCTGGATGTCGGGGATCCCGGCCTTCTCCATCTCGTCCCAGATCAGCGCCGAGCGCATGACCGCGCGATACGCCGTCAGCTCCGACGGCGGCTTGCCGGGCGGGCTCCCGAGCATGATCGGGTTCGAGCGGTACATCACACGCTCGACCTCGATGGTGGGCTCCGGACGGGTATCGCTCGCGTAGTAGCCGGTCCACTCGCCGAAGGGGCCTTCCGGGACCTGGCGGTCCGGGTAGGCGGTGCCCTCGATGACGATCTCGGCGTTCGCGGGCAGCGGGAGACCGGTCTCCGGCCCCTGGATCACCTCGAACGGCTCGCCCAGGACGCCGCCGATCCAGTCGTACTCGGAGACGCCGTAAGGGACCTCGATGCTCCCGGCCAGGAAGACGAGAGGGTCGTGGCCCAGCGACACGGCCACCTTCATCGGCTTCCCCGAGGCGAACCATTTCTCCCGGTGGATCCGGCCGTGCTTGCCGGGGGAGATGTAGAAGCCCACGGTCCGCTCGTCGTGGATCATCACGCGGTAGCAGCCGAGGTTCACCCAGCCCTCCTCGGGATCCCGGGTGATGTCCACGCTGCCCGTCCCGATGTAGCGGCCCCCGTCGTGCTCGTGCCACTTCGGCGTCGGGAACTCGAGGACGTTGACGGCCGACCCCGTCTCCACGTGCTCCATCACCGGCCCGGAATCCACCAGCTTGGCGGGAATGGGCATGATCTTCTTCGAGTGCTGGCGCCAGGCCTGCACGAGCAGCATGGGGGAGGTGACGTTCGTGTCGAGCCCCAGCGTCAGCGCGGTGCGCTTGAGCGAGCCCAGGGAGTTGACGAGGATCCGGTAGCCGGCGGGGTACCCCTTCACCTCGTCGAACAGCACCGCCGGGCCGTTCTCCCGATGCTGCGCGAGCTCGGTGATGGCCCCGATCTCGATGTCCCAGTCCGCCCCCTTGACCGTCTTGACCTCGCCCAGGGCGTCCGCGCCCTCGAGCCATCCGGTGAGATCACGCAGGCTCATCGGTCTCCTCCTGGTTGGCTGGATGGCCAGTGCGGGCCCCCTGTCGGAGCGTCGAGCGTCGCGGGCAAGATCGTGCGCCCATCCATGCTCCGCGCTCGCGCTACTATAGCATCCGGCGCGATCGGCCCTCAATTCGAGGGCCGAGGTGCCCGGGGCGGGGGTACGCGAGAATCCGATCCTTGCCCTCAGGCCCGGGCGGGCCGCGGCACCGGCCGGTCGGCGAGGAGCGGTGGCTCGCCCTCGAGCGTCGTCCGATGCATCCGGCGGCGGTACCGGACGTCGTCGAACTCGGTGGCGCAGTGCTGGGTGCACCGGTTGTCCCAGAGGACCGCATCGCCCACGCGCCACCGGTGCCGATAGACGACCTCGGGCCGCGTGGCGAACGCCTGCAGGTAGCGGATGAGGTCGCGCGCTTCGTCCTCGGGCAACCCCTCCACCTCGCACGCCCACCGGCCGATGTAGAGCGCCGTCCAGCCCGAGCGCGGGTGGCGGCGGGCGATGGGATGCCAGACGTCGGGGCGGTTGGCCTTCTGCTCGTCGGTCAGCGGCCCGAGGTGGGGGTAGTGGACGTGGTGGAGCCGGACGCGGCTGAAGCAGGCCCGCCGGCCCGCGATCGTCCGGCGAATGTCGGCGGGGAGCGCGGCGAAGGCGGCGTAGGTGTCGGCGAACAGCGTGTCGCCCCCCTCCGGCGGGATCTCCAGGGCGTAGAGGAACGACCCGTCGTTGGGGATGGCCTTGTCCTCACCGTCCGAGTGCCAGCCCCAGCCGGCGCGCGTGAGCCCGACGGGCCGGCCGTCCTCCTCGACGTTCGAGACCACGAAGACCTCGGGGTGCGTGGGAAGGTTGAACTCGAGGGGCTCCATGACGTGGAGCGGCCCGAGGCGGCGGGTGAAGGCGACGTGCTGGGCCGGCGTCATCCGGACGTCGCGGAAGAGCAGGATGCTGTAGCGGGTCCAGGCGGCCTCGACGGCGGCGACCGTCGGCCCGTCCAGGTCACGCGTGAGGTCGACGCCGACGACCTCGGCGCCGAAGCTCGGGTGCATCGGCCGCAGCTCCATGGGCATGGCGTTCCTCCTCACACCTCGGCGAGACCGCCGCCTCCGCGGGGGTCGGTGGCGCCCGTGGCGCGCCCGCTGGCCGGGTCGACGGCGATCAGGCACACCCGCCCGCCGTAGGCGTCTTCTCGGAGCCCGAGCCCTCGCGCCGTCAGCGCGTCGCGCACGTCGGGCGGCAGCGGGAAGAACGGCTCCACCCGCACGTCGGCGAGGTCGCCCTCGCAGTGGACGCGCGGGCTCGTCACGGCGGCGGCCGGCGAGCGCCCGAAGTCGATCAGCTCGACCAGGACGTGGCCCATGGCGCTGATCTTCCGGCCCCCGTGCGGCGAGCCGAGGACGTGGCGGACCCGGCCGCCCTGGAGGACGATGGCCGGCCCGCCCCCGTAAATCGGGCGCTTGCCCGGCGCGATGGAGTTGGCCCGGCCCGGGTGGGGGTCGAAGGCCATCATGTTGTTGTTCAGCATGAAGCCGAGGCCCGCGGTCACCACGCCCGAGCCCGTGCCCACCGAGTGCGTGAAGGAGACCGCCGAGCCGTCCCCGTCGAGCGTGGATACCTGCGTGGTGCCGGGCAGCGGCGCGGCTGCCCGCTCCTCGTCGATCCGCCCGCGCAGCCGGGCGGCGTGGCGGAGGTCGACCATCGTCACCGGAAGGTCGGCAGCGGCGGGATCGGTCATGTACCGCGCCCGATCGCGGAACACCCAGGCCAGCGCCCGCACCATCAGATCGTAGTAGTCGGCTGATCCCGCTCCCAGCGCCGCCACGTCGTAGCCCTCGAGCACGTTCAGCAGCTCGACGAGCAGGATCCCAATGTGGGGCGCCGAGTCGGTCGAGACCGTGTACCCGCGGTACGTCCCGTAGAGAGGCTCGCCGACGAGACACCGGCACTCGGCCAGGTCGCTCGCCGTCACCGGTGCCCCGTTGGCCTCCAGGTCGCGGGCGAGCCGCCGCCCGATCGACCCCGTGTAGAAGACGTCGGGCCCTTCGTCGGCGAGGGCCCGGAGCGTCCGCCCGAGGTCGGGCTGGACGATCCGCTCGCCGATGGCGGGGGCCCGCCCTTGGCGGGTAAAGATCGCGAGGCACGCCTCGGTGGCGGAGAGCATCTCGGAGCCGTCGAACCGGTCGGCCGTCTGCTGGACGGGGTTCTCGGCCCGCCAGTACTGATGCAGATAGGGATCGACGGGAAACCCTTCCTCCGCGAAGCGGATGGCCGGTGTGAGGAGCGCCTTCCACGACACGCGTCCGCTGCCGAGGCGCTCGAAGGCGGTGTAGGTGCCGCGCACGAAGGTCGGCACGAGGACCGAGGCGTACCCGCGCACGGGGGCGCCGGCGGGCGCCCGCTCGTACATGTCGGCCGCCGCCCGGCTGCCGGCGTAGCCCATGAAGTCGACGAGGCAGTGGCGGCCGGTCGGCGCGTGGAAGACGTTCATGGTGCCGTTGCCCGCGATGGTCGTCATGGCGGGGGAGACCACCGTCTGGGCGAAGGCGGTGGCGATCGCGGCGTCCACCGCGGACCCGCCGAGGCGGAAGACGTGGGCCCCGGCCAGCGCGGCCAGAGGCTCCGGACAGACGACGACCCGACTCATGTCGTGGCCCACCATAGACGATCGCGAGGCCCGCCGACAACCGGGTCCGGCAGGCCCGGCCCGCTTGACACCCGGCAGGCGGCACGGTATCAAGGGCCAGGCGTCGACCGCCCTCAACCCCATCGCTCACCCGGCGGGAGGACAGTCATGCGGCTCCTGGTGGTGCTCGGGCTCGTGGTCGCGGTCGTACTCGGCGGGACACCGGCCGGAGCGCAGGCGCCCGGCCCCCTGCTCACGGCCGCCCAGCTCTACAACCCGGAGGACATGAGTCCCTGGAACTACACGGCCGTCGCCACGGTGGACATCTGGGCCCACTTCATGGAGCCGCTGACGGTCTTCGACCGGAAGGGCGAGCTGCACGGAGTGGTGGCGGAGAGCTGGCAGGTCGTGTCCCCCACCGAGTGGATCGTGAAGATCCGCCAGGGCATGCGGTTCCACGACCCGAAGTACGGGGAGCTGACGGCCGAGGACGTGAAGTTCACGCTGGACCGCGCCGTGCAACCCGCCGAAGTCATCCGCCGTCTCCTCCCGAAGCCTGTCCAGGACGGCTCGGTCGAGGTCGTCGACAAGTACACGATCCGCTGGAAGCTGGGCGGGACCGGGACCGGGAGCCTGCCGAACTACATGTCCCTGGTCCACATCACCTCGAAGGCGTACGTCGAGGGCGAAGGCAAGGAGACGTTCAAGCGGCGGCCGATGGGGACCGGCCCCTATCGGTTCGTCGAGTGGCTCACCAACCAGCGCGTCGTCGGCGAGGCGTTTCCGGGCTACTGGGGGCCCAAGCCCGGCTTCGGGCGCGTCGTGTGGCGGATCCTGCCCGACGCGCTGACGGCCAAGAACGCGCTCCTGGCGGGGGAGATCGACCTCTACCAGTTCGTCCCGCCGGAGGCCATTCCGGAGGTCCAGCGGAACCCGAAGACCCGGGTCGTGGAGACCCTGAGCGCCCGGATGCTGTTCATGGTCATCAACGCGGCCGAGCCGCCGCTCGACAACAAGCTGGTCCGCCAGGCGCTCAACCACGCCGTCGACAAGAAGACGCTGGTCGAGCAACTCTACCGCGGCCGGGCGGTCGCGCTGCGGGCGCCGATGCAGGAGACGATCCCGGAGCTGAACCGGAATCTGGGCGGCTACCCCTACGACCCCCAGAAGGCGCGCGACCTCCTGAAGCAGGCCGGTTACCGGGGTCAGCCGATCAAGGTGAACACGCCCATCGGGCGCTACACCCTCGACAAGGAGCTGGGCGAGGCGGTCGCCGGAATGCTCGAGAAGGTCGGCGTGACGGTGGAGTTCAAGGCCTCGGAGTGGGGCGGCTACGCGCAGCCGCTGTTCTCCGGCAAGGCCTCGGGGATCAGCCTGATCGGCATGGGGAACACGGTCTTCCTCCCCGACTGGGTGTTCACGCTGTGGCTCCTGCCGGGCGGCCAGGGTGAGGTCTACACGAAGGGCCGGCCGGCCAACTGGGAGGGTGACGTCGCCCGGCTCTCGCTGATGGCCCGCGGCAACCGGGAGCGGCAGGCGCTGGTCGAGAAGCTTCAGGCCGAGGCCCTCGACTTCGCGCCCTGGATCCTCCTGGTCAATCTGAAGGACGTCTACGCGCTGAGCGACCGGGTCGTCTGGGAACCGTACCCGAACGAGATGCGCAACCTGAAAGACGCGCGGCCCCGCAACTAGGCG
>DASYUM010000138.1:0-5833 GCA_036001225.1 Candidatus Methylomirabilota bacterium
CCATTTCCAGGGCTACGGCGAGGTCACGGTGATCTGGGACCGCCGCCAGGGTGACCGGCGGGTGGCCGGCGGCGAGGTGCGCCACCGGACGTCGCGGGGCTGGGGGGCGCGACGAGGCGCGCGCACCCGAGGATTGCGCCGGCAAAAGCCGGCGCTCGAAGCGGACTACCGACCGTTGGCGGTTCGGCGGCGCGCCGCGCCTCTTAACCCGACCTAGCCCCGCGGGGGGGAGCCGCACGCGAGCTAGCCTGACTCATTCACGAAGGAAGGCGGGGCCGAACGGGTGATGCCGCGAACGGGGAGCCCCACCGCGCGGAGCGCAGGGCGCCGCCACCGCCGCGGGAAGCCTGCCGCGAAGCGGCAGCCGCCGGACCATCGATCAGCCGCGCGCTCGGGCCCGAGCGAGCACGGTGGGGCGGTTCGCGGCGGCGGGACCCGTTCGGCCTGCGCGTTCCGCGAATTATCCGGGCTAGCGGGCTAGAGGGACGCGCGAGGCACGAGGACGAACTTGGCCTGCTCCCATGCGGCGGCCGGCGTGACGCGCCGATCGGCGCCGCGGCGCTCTGCGCCGACTTCGGGTGGCGCGCCCCGGACGGCGGGGCCCCAGCCCCGCGACGTCCGGAGGCGCACCTCGCCGCCGGCCACCCGCCGGTCACCCTGGCGGCGGTCCCAGATCACCGTGACCTCGCCGTAGCCCTGGAAATGGGCGACCAGACGGCGGAAGACCTCGGTTTCACCGCGCCGCACGACGACGAGATACGGCCGCGAGCGCGCGTCGGACGGGACGCGAACGCGGCCGAGGGTCGCGGCGGTGCGGGCCACGCGGCCGGGCCGCCGGCGCCCCAACCGATAAAGGAATGGATAATGACCGTTGCGCTCGTGCAGGGCGCGAAGCGCCAGGGCCGTGCGGCCCGGATCGAGTGTCAACCCGCGAGTGCAGTAGCTGTCCATGGGCCCTCCCTTCGTCGTCCGCGTCATGGGAAGGCTCTTGTACCAGGCCACGCGGGGTCGGTCTATCGAACGTTGGTACTAGACGCCGAGAGCATCCGCACCGCCAGTTGCAGGCGACTCGACAAGTGAAGCTTCTGAAAGACGCTCGTCAGGTGCGCCTTGACCGTGCGCTCGGTGATGCCCAGCCGGTCCGCGATCTCCTTGTTGCTGGCGCCCAGGGAGATCAGCTCGGCCACTTCCCGCTCGCGGGCCGTGAGCCCGGCGCCGTTCTCCGGGTGACTGTCGGCCGCGGTCGTCATGCCGGTCAGGAGAGGCAACGGTCGTACCAACGTCCAGAGAACCGGGGATCGCGCAGCCGCCATCGGCAATTACGGACGCCTGGACAAAACGGGGCCGGGGCTCGGGCTGGCTGCTTTGCTGCCGCCGGGCTGGTTAGGGATTGTGCGCGGCGGCGGGCCCGCGGCGCCGATCGACCGCCGAGTCTACTTCGCGTTCGGTCGCCGCAGGTCTTCGAGAAGCCGGGGCCGGGCCCGCGCCACCGAGTTCCGGGCGAGCAGCAGCACCATCGAGTCCGTCGCCTCGTCCAGTTCGGCGGGCGGCTTCCGGCGATGTTGTCGGGTCCGTGCCACGACCTCGTCCACGACCTTGCCCAGGAACTCGTCCAGCTCGGTCTCCCGGGCGAGGCGGCCTTCGGAGCGCATCGTCTGGATGAGCCGGGTGACCTGGGCGTGCACCGCCGACGCCAGGCCGGGGAACCGGGTCACGATCTTCCCCAGCAGGGTCAGCTCGTCGGGTGCCAGGGCCCAGCGGTCGTGTCTCACCGACCGACCCCTCCTTTTCGCGCTCGGACAGTGCCGGACTAGATAGCGGGAGGGGCGATCTTCTGTCAAGACCCGGCCCGGCGGCCCGGCCGGGTTCACGCGATGTCCCGGAATCGCCTAGAATGGTCGCAATCCCCGACGGCGGGCGACCGCGCGACCCGCCTTCCTCCTCGCGATGGAGGGCAGACCGATGAGTCGGACCGACCACGACAGACCGGAAGCGCTCGGGCTCGAGCCGGCGAGCTGATGGAGCCGCTCGGCATCGGCTTCATCGGCGCCGGGTTCGCGGCCGACCTCCATGCCCACGCCCTCGCACCGCTGCGGGGGACGAAGTGCGAGCTGGTCGCCGTCGCCTCGCGCACGCGCGAGCGAGCCGAGGCCTTCGCCAAGCGCTTCGGCATCCCCCACGTCTATACCGATCACCGGGCGCTGCTCGCGCGGCGCGACATCGGCCTGGTCACCTTGCCCGTGGTCACCAGCCTCCATCACGTCTTCGCCATCGACGCCGCCGAAGCCGGCAAGCACGTCATCGTCGAGAAGCCGCTCACCGGCTGCTTCGCCGATGGGGACGCGATGTCCCGCCGGGCGATGCTCGACGCCGCGCTCCAGAACGCCGACGCCATCCTCGACGCCTGCCGGCGAAACCGCGTCACGCTCGGCTACGCCGAGAACTTCGTCTACGCGCCGCCGGTGGCCAAGCTCCGCCGCCTGCTGGCCGCCAGCGGGGGGACGCTCCTCGACCTTCGGGCCGAGGAGAGCCACTCCGGCTCCCACGCGGCCTACTCCCGCCGCTGGGCGACTGCCGGCGGCGGCTCCCTCCTCCGGATGGGCTCGCATCCCATCGGCGCCGTGATCCACCTCAAGCACTACGAGGGCCAGCTCCGCCAGAGCGCGCCGATCCGGGTGAAATCCGTGGTGGCCGAGATCGGCCGGCTCACCCGGGTGCCGGCGTTTCAGGCCGAGCCGCGCAAGTGGCTCGCCCACGACTGGCACGACGTCGAGGACTGGTCGGCGGCGATCCTCACCTTCGAGGACGGCACCAAGGCCACCGTGCTGGCGACGGACGTGAGCCTGGGCGGCGTGAAGAACCTGCTGACGGCGTACCTGTCCAACGGCGTCGTCGAAGTGAACATCAACCCCAACACGGCGCTGCGGGTCTACGCGCCCGACGGCGCGGTGTGGGGCGAGGAGTACCTCACCGAAAAGGTGGAGACCCGCGCCGGCTGGCAGTTTCCCAGCCCCGACGAGGACTGGATGCGCGGCTACCCGCAGGAGCTGGCCGACTTCGTGGACGCGGTGCGCGAGGGCCGCGAGCCGCTCTCCGGCGCGCTCCTGGCCCGCGAGACCGTCGAGGTCATCTACGCGGCCTACGTCTCGGCTCAGGAAGGCCGGCGTGTCGAGTTGGCCCGGTAGTTCTTGGGAGGGGGCCTCGACGGCCCCCTCCCAGCCTCCCCCAAGAGAGTTGCGGCGGCAAAAGCCGCCGCTCGGAATGGACCACCGGACGCGTGGTGGTCCAGCATCGCGCTGGGTGCCCTTGCCCTTGCTCCGCCACGTTCCTACTCACGTGGCGCGACTGCTGGCGACCGGTTTGCTCGTGCTCGCCGCCGCGACCGCGGCCCTCGCCGTGGAGCCGCGCTTCGAGGGCGAGGGCCGGGGTCCGGGGCCGTTTCCCTCCGACCGCCTGACCATCGCCGATCCCACCCAGCGCACCGGTCTCCGGGTGGCCCTGCCGTGGCCCAACTGCGCGGTCGAACGCTCGGCCTGTGAGGACGTCCGGCTCGTCGACGAGCTGGACGGCTTCGACCTCGACCCGCGCCTGGCGGTGCCGTTCACCGGGCCCATCGATCCGGCGAGCGTGACGCCGCGCAGCGTCTTTCTCGTCCGGTTGGCGCCGGGCCCGCCCGAGGCGGTGGCGGTGGAGCGCGTCGTCTACGATGCCGCGAGCCACACGCTCTACGCGCGGCCGGAAGCGCTGCTGGAGCCCGAGACGCGCTATGGCCTCGTCGTCACCCGCGAGCTGCGCGATGCGCGCGGGCGGCCGGTCCGGCGAGCCGGCGCCTTCGGCCGGTTCCTGCGCGAGCGGCCGGGCGGGCCGACCGGCCGCGGGTACCGGGAGGGGCTCGGCCGCTTGATGGCCGCGCTCGCCCGCCGCGGGATCAAGGGGGATGACGTGGTGGTGGCCTCGGTCTTCACCACCGGCAGCGTCACCGCCTTCCTCGAGCAGGCCCGGGAGTCGCTCGAGCGCCATCCGCCGGCCCCGGCGGTCATGACCGCCCCCGAGGGCGGCGGCCGGGCCTGGTTCCCGCGGGCGGCGCTCAAGGGGCTGATCCTCCGACGGCAGGTTCGCGTGCCGGCCGACGCGCCGGAGGCCTTCAAAGACGAGCCGCTCCCGCTCGCCGCGCTGCCGGCCGAGGTGGGTGGGCTGGGCGTCGGGTGGTTCTGGTCACCGTGGTACCTCGACCCCGACCGCCGGATCACGGACGGGGTGACGGTCCGGCTGCGCCTCGAGCCGGCGCTCGCGGTGCCCGTCGCGTTCGTCGTCGTCGTCCCGGCCGGCTCGCCGCCGGCCGGAGGCTGGCCGGTCGCGCTGATGGGGCACGGCTACGGGGGCGAGATGTTCGGGAGCGCCCTGCGGATCGCGGGGACGCTGGCCCGCCACGGGATCGCGACGGCCGCCATCACCGTGGTCGGCCACGGCGGCGGGCCGGAGAGCCGCCTGCTCGTGACCCGCGACGACGGGGAGACGGTTCGCGTCCGCGTCCCCGGCCGGGGAGTGGATCAGGACGGTGACGGCGCGATCGGGCCGACGGAAGGGCTCACGCCGCCGGCGGCCGGCTCGCTCGCCTCGCTCGGCCTCCGGGACGGGCTCCGCCAGCAGGTCGTGGACCTGATGGCCTTCACGCGGGCGCTGGCGGGCGGCCTCGACGTGGACGGCGACGGCGTTCCCGACACGCGGGGCGACCGCATCGTGTACGTCGGCCAGTCGCTGGGCGGCATCTACGGTACGCTGCTGCTCGCCGTCGATCCCCGGGTGGCGGCCGGCGTACTGAACGTCCCCGGCGGGCCGATCCCCGAGGTCGCGCGGCTGTCACCGGTCTTTCGGCCCCAGCTCCGCGACCGGCTCGGCCGGCGGACGCCGGCGCTCCTCAACGCCGAGAACGAGTTCCGCGAGGACCTCCCGCTCCGCGGCGAGCCGGCGCTCGTCGCGGTCGCGCCCGGAGCGCTGGCCATCCAGGAGTACCTGGCCCGCGCCGAGTGGCTGGGCCGGCGGGGCGACCCGGTGGCCTACGCCCGCCACCTCCGAGTGGCGCCGCTGCCCGGTCAGCCGCGCAAGCCGGTCCTCGTCCAGTTCGCCTGGGGCGACCGGGTCGTCCCCAACCCGACGACGAGCGCGCTGGTCCGCGCCGGTCACCTGGAGGACGCCACCGCGCTGCTCCGCTACGACCGCGTGGTCGGCCACGTGCCGAAGGAGCTGGCCGACCCTCACACCTTCCTCCTGCGCGTCACCGCCCCCGGGCTGGCGGGGGCGCTGGCCCGCGCCGCCCAGGAGCAGGTGGCCCGGTTCTTCGCCTCCGAGGGCGCCGTCGTCTGGAATCCCGACGGGGCGTCGCCGCCGCTGTTCACGGAGCCGATCTTCGAGATCCCGGCGGCGCGGCTGCCCGAGCGGGCGGTCTTCACCGCGACCGACTGACCGGGCGCGCCAACGCTGTCGTGCCGGTTGAAGGACTCGCAAGACTGTGTTAGACCAAGAACGATACCGTTCGCCTCAGGTGCGTCCCGCCAGAGCCGGGCCGAGAACCGAGCAGCCCTAGGACGACCGAGGACGCCGGGATGCGACGGTTATCGGCCCGGCAACCTGAACCCAGAGGGCCACGCATGAAAGTGCTCAAGATCGTGCCGGAGCGCTGCACCGGCTGTCTCCGCTGCGAATACGCCTGCTCGTACATGCAGACGGGGACGTTCCACCCGGCCAAGTCGGTGATCCGGGTCTCGCCGTTCGAGGGCCACACCAGCTACGCCCCCTACACGTGCACCCAGTGCGCCGAGGGGTGGTGCATGAC
>DASYUM010000139.1:0-22300 GCA_036001225.1 Candidatus Methylomirabilota bacterium
CGCCCGCCCTCCCCCCGTTGCCGCCGAGCGGCTCTCTGCTCCTCAGCCCCGGCGCGCCCCCGGCGGTGCCGCCGGACCAGGCCATCATCGACCGCGTGGTGGCGGTGGTCAACGAGGACGTCATCCTCATGTCCGAGCTGCAGGAGGCCATCGCCCTCTACGTGCGCGACAACCAGCAGGCGACTCCGACCCGCGATCAGGTCGGCGAACTCGAGCGCCGGCTGCTGCAGCGGATGATCGACCAGCGGCTGCAGATCCAGGAAGCCCGGCGCGAGAAGATCGAGGCCACCGAGGACGAGATCCGGCAGCTGGTGGACGACTTCGTCGCCCGCAACGGCGGCGACCGCGAGCGGATCGGGGAGCAGCTTCGCGCGCAGGGGCTGACCTGGGAGCAGGTGCGGCGAGACCTCCGCGATTCGCTGCTGGCCCAGAAAATCCGGAGCCGGCGGGTCGGTCGGCGAGCGAGCATCACCGAGGCCGAGGTGGATACCTACGTGGCCGAGAACCGCGGCAAGCTCGAACGTGACCTCAAGTTTCACCCGCGCCACATCGCCGTCCTGGCCGAACCCCCCGACTCGGCGGCCGCCTGGGAGCGGGCCCAGGCCGAGATCGAAGCACTGGGGGCCCAGCTCCGGGCGGGTGGGGACTTCGCCGAGTTGGCCCGGGCGCACTCCAAGGACGGCTCGGCCCCGGCCGGCGGCGATCTCGGCTGGCTCGCTCGCGGCGAGCTGCAATCGTCGTTCGAGGACGCGATCCTCAAGCTGGCCAAGGGCGAGGTCACCGCCCCCCTCCGGTCAGGGGCCGGCTATCACCTCTTCCGGCTCGAGGAGCGGGAAGAGTTGACGCCGGAAATGCTCGCCCAGCTTCGGCAGCAAGCCCGCGACATCCTCGTTCAGAAGAAGGCGCAGGAGCGGCTCGAGGAGTGGGTGCAGGGCCTGCGCCAGCGGGCGCTCATCGCCGACCGGCTCTAGTGACGTCTCGGAGCGACCGCTGCCGGGGGGAGGCAGGCCCGATCCGTTCGCTGGCCGGCGAACGGCCCGGCTTTGCCGGGCGGGCCGTCGGAGGGGGCCGCAGCCCCCGCCCTCCGAAGCTTGACAAGCCACCGAGGGCGATGCTATATAAGGCGAAGCAGGATCCGAGACCCCCTGGCGGTCCTCGCCACGACGCATCTCAAAGGAGCGATTCAGAGCCGTGAGCACACCTCCACCTCCCCGTCGTCCCCGTCGTCCGATGCCGCCCAATCCCGGCCGGCCCCCCCTGCCTGAAGGCGCCGACCGCGGCGAGGGCGGCGCCCCGGTGGCCACCGCCGCCGGCGGGATGAACCTGACCGAGCTCAAGGAGAAGGGCATCCCCGATCTCAACACGATCGCCCGGGACCTCGGCGTGCAGGCGATCTCCGGCCTCCGCAAGCAGGAGCTGATCTTCAAGATCCTCCAGGCCCAGGCCGAGCGCGACGGGCTCATCTACGCCGAAGGGGTGCTCGAGGTCCTGCCCGACGGGTTCGGATTCCTGCGGGCGCCCGACTACAACTACCTGCCGGGGCCCGACGACATCTACGTCTCGCCCTCCCAGATCCGGCGGTTCGACCTCCGCACCGGCGACACCATCTCGGGCCAGGTCCGTCCGCCCAAGGACTCCGAGCGGTACTTCGCCCTCCTCAAGGTGGAGGCGATCAACTACGAGACGCCGGAGGCGGCGAAGGACAAGATCCTCTTCGACAACCTGACGCCCCTCTACCCGATGGAGCGGATCCGCCTCGAGCACGACGCCGAGGACATGTCCACCCGGGTGATGGACCTGTTGACCCCGATCGGGAAGGGCCAGCGGGGGCTGATCGTGGCGGCGCCGCGGACCGGCAAGACCATGCTGCTCCAGGCCATTGCCAACGCGATCGCCAAGAACCACCCCGAGGTCTACCTGATCGTGCTCCTCATCGACGAGCGGCCGGAAGAGGTCACCGACATGCAGCGGAACGTTCGGGGCGAGGTGATCTCCTCGACCTTCGACGAGCCGCCGGCCCGCCACGTCCAGGTGGCCGACATGGTCATCGAGAAGGCCAAGCGCCTGGTCGAGCACAAGAAGGACGTGGTGATCCTGCTCGACTCGATCACCCGCTTCTCCCGCGCCCACAACGCCGTCATCCCGCCGTCGGGGAAGGTGCTCTCGGGCGGCCTCGACGCCAACGCGCTCCAGCGACCCCGCCGGTTCTTCGCTGCCGCCCGCAACATCGAGGAGGGCGGCAGCCTGACCATCCTCGCCACCGCGATCATCGACACCGGCAGCCGGATGGACGACGTGATCTTCGAGGAGTTCAAGGGCACCGGCAACATGGAGGTCCACCTCGACCGCCGGCTCATGGACAAGCGCGTGTTCCCCACCATCAATCTCGAGCAGTCGGGCACCCGCAAGGAAGAGCTACTCATCGAGAAGGACGACCTCCAGCGGATCTGGCTGCTCCGCAAGGCGCTCTCCCAGCTGAACCCGGTCGAGGCGATGGAGCTCTTGCTCGACAAGCTCAGGCTGACCAAGACCAACAAGGACTTTCTCGCCTCGATGTCGAGCCTCGGGTAGAAGTCGGAGGGGGGCTGTGCCCCCCTCCGAGCCGCCCCTCCCAAGAGTGCGCCTGAACGGCGCGTCGCTTGCCGACCTCGGCCGGCCTGTGGTACGATGGACCACGTTCTCATTCGTCCTGATCTGGGGGGACTTTACGTGAAGGCGACGATCCATCCCGAGTACGTGGAGACCACCATCACCTGCGCCTGCGGCGAGGTTATCCACACCCGGTCCACCCGGCCCAATATCCGGGTCGAGATCTGCTCCAAGTGTCACCCCTTCTTCACGGGGAAGCAGAAGCTCGTGGACACGGCGGGACGGGTCGAGCGGTTCCAGCGCAAGTACGGCCGGAAGCAGCCGACCGCCCAGGCGTAGAACGAGCCACGGGCGCGACGGGCCGGCCGCGCCCCCGCGGCGCCGGGGCGACCGTGACCATACGACGTGGATCGGTCCTCGGCTCGACGGCGAATCCATCTCCGGAGACCCCCGCCCGGCGACATCGGATGACTTCCATGAGGTCCGACGGTGTTCGATAAGCTCCGCCAGATCGAGAGCCGCTACGAGGAGCTGGGGCGGCAGCTCGCGGAGTCGGCGTCCGTCCAGTCGGCCCCGGGGCGGGCCGAGTACGCTCGGCTGGCCAAGGCCCGGGCCGACCTGAACGCCATCGTCACCGCCTTCGCCGAGTACAAGAACGTGCTGGCCCGCATCCAGGAGGCCGAGCACATCCTCGGTGAGGACGGGGACCCCGAGCTCCACGAGCTGGCCGAGGCCGAGCTGGTGTCGCTCCGGGAGCGAGAGACCAGCCTGGAGCACCAGCTCCGCACGCTCCTGCTACCCAAGGATCCCGCCGACGAGAAAAGCGTCTTCTGCGAGATCCGGGCCGGGGCCGGCGGGGACGAGGCCGCCCTCTTCGCGGCGGAGCTGGCCCGGATGTACATGAAGTACGCCGAGCGCCAGAGCTGGCGGATCGAGGTGATCGACAGCCATCTCACCGGCCAGGGCGGCTTCAAGGAGATCATCTTCGCGGTCCACGGCAAGGGCGCCTGGAGCCGGCTCAAGTTCGAGCGGGGCGTCCACCGGGTCCAACGGGTGCCGGTGACCGAGTCGGCCGGACGCATTCACACCTCGACGGTCACGGTGGCCGTGCTCCCGGAGGCCGAGGACGTCGAGGTCCGGATCGACGACAAGGACCTGAAGATCGACGTCTACCGCTCCTCGGGACCCGGCGGCCAGGGCGTCAATACCACCGACTCGGCGGTCCGGATCACCCACCTGCCGACGGGGCTGGTCGTCACCTGCCAGGACGAGCGCTCCCAGCTCAAGAACCGCGCCAAAGCTCTCCGGGTGCTCCGTGCGCGGCTGCTCGAGCGGGCCCAGGAGGAGCAGCGGTCGCAGATCGCGGCCGACCGCCGGAGCCAGGTCGGGACCGGGGAGCGCAGCGAGCGGATCCGCACCTACAACTTCCCCCAGGGCCGCGTCACCGACCACCGGATCGGACTCACGCTCCACCGGCTGCCCGCCATCCTGGAAGGTGACCTCGACGAGCTGATCAACGCCCTCGCCGAGTCGGAACGGGCGGCTCAGCTCGAGTCGGTGGGCTCGTGAAGGCTCAACTCACCGCCCGCATCGGCCCCGTGCTGCGGGAAGCGGCGGCGCGCTTGCGGAGCGCCGGCATCGCCACCGCCCGCCAGGACGCCGAGTTGCTCCTGGCCCGCGTCCTCGAGACCACGCGGCTGGCGCTCCATCTCGAGCCGACCCGTCAGCTGCCCGCCGAGGCCCTGGCGGGCCTCGAGGCCCTGATCGCCCGCCGGGCGAGCCACGAGCCCCTTCAGTATCTCCTCGGCGCCGAGGACTTCGGCGGCGTGCGCCTGGCCGTCGGTCCCGGGGTGTTCATCCCGCGCCCGGAGACCGAGTTGCTCGTCGAGCGCGCCGTGGCCCGTTGCCCCGAGGCCGGCCTGGTCCTCGACCTGTGCGCGGGCTCGGGTGCCGTCGCCTGTGCCGTGGCCGCCCGGCGGACCGATGTGACCGTGTGGGCGGTCGAGTTGGCGGCGGAGGCGGCCGGCTGGGCGCGCGCCAACGTCGGGCGACTCGGCCTCGCCGATCACATCACCGTTCTCGAGGGCGACCTCTTCGCGCCGGTGGCCGCCCGCGCCGAGCGGTGGGACCTCGTGGTCGCCAACCCGCCCTACATCGCCCGGACGGCCCTCGCCTCGCTGCCCGCCGAAGTCCGCGACTGGGAGCCCGCGCTGGCCCTCGACGGCGGGCCGGATGGGCTCGCGCTCATCGACCGAATCCTCGACGGAGGGCCCGCGTTCGTCCGTCCGGGTGGCGCCGTGCTCCTCGAGATCGGCCACGACCACGCCGACCGGCTGCGGCGCCGCCTGGCCGGCGACGCACGCTACGGGCCGCCGCTCTTTTGCCGGGACTTCCTCGGATACGAGCGGGTGTTGGAAGTGACGATTGCCGGGCTCAGGCCCCCCCCTTCCCCCGGTGGGTGGGGGGTCTGGGGGGGTGGAGGGAGGAGCCAACTGACATGCCAGCCCGGCTGATCATCGAAGGCGGCGTGCCGCTCCGCGGCGAGGTCCGGGTGAGCGCCGCCAAGAACTCGGCCCTGCCGTTGCTCGCCGCCTCACTCCTCTCCGAGGCGCCGATCGTCCTGGAGAACATGCCCCGCCTCGCCGACGTGGCGACGATCACCGAGCTCCTGGGCCGGCTCGGCACCGAAGTCAGCCGGGAGGACACGGCGACGGTCGCCCGGACGCCCCGGGTGGTGTCGGTCGAGGCGCCCTACGAGCTGGTCTCCACGATGAGGGCCTCCGTCCTCGTCCTGGGGCCGCTGGTGGCGCGGGCGGGGCGGGCGCGGGTCGCGCTTCCCGGCGGCTGCGCGATCGGGCCCCGGCCCATCGACCTCCACCTCAAGGGCCTCGAGCGCCTGGGGGCCGAGATCCAGCTCACTCAGGGGTACGTCGAGGCGCGGGCAGCCCGGCTCAAGGGCGCCCGGATCGTCTTCGACCTGGTGACGGTCACCGGCACCGAGAACCTGATGATGGCGGCCGTCCTCGCCGAGGGGACGACGGTGCTGGAGAACGCGGCCCGGGAACCGGAGGTCTTCGACCTGGCCCGGCTGCTGAACGCGATGGGCGCCAAGGTCCACGGGGCGGGGTCGGAGCGGATCGAGATCGAGGGGGTGCGCGAGCTGAGCGGCGCCCGCCACCGGATCATCCCCGACCGCGTGGAGGCGGGGACGCTCCTGGTCGCCGGCGCGATCACCCGGGGAGACGTCCTCGTCCGGGATCTGGTCCCCGACCACCTGGCGGCCGTCCTCGACAAGCTGGAGGCTACCGGGGCGCGGCTCGACGTCGGGACCGACCGGGTCCGGGTCCGCCTCGAGGGTCGGCCGCGGCCGACCGACGTCGTGACGAATCCCTTCCCCGGCTTTGCCACCGACATGCAGGCCCAGATGATGGCCCTCCTCGGCCTCGCCGACGGGTCCAGCGTGATCACCGAGACGATCTTCGAGAACCGCTTCATGCACGCGGCGGAGTTGAGGCGGCTGGGGGCCTCCATCGAGATCGACGGCCACCGGGCGGTGGTCCGCGGCGTGGAGGCGTACCAGGGCGCCCAGGTGATGGCGACCGACCTCCGGGCGTCGGCCTCGCTCGTCCTGGCCGGCCTGGCCGCCGCCGGCACGACCGAGGTCGCCCGGGTCTACCATCTCGACCGCGGCTACGAGGGGATGGAGTCGAAGCTCGCCGCGCTCGGCGCTCGGATCCGCCGGGAGAAATGAGACGGCTTGTGGTCTCGCCGCGACGCTCGGGTCCGCGCAGCGGAGGGCCCCCCTCCCCCCTCGGGGTGGGAGGGGTCGGGGGTGCGGGGGGTCCCGAATGACCGACCGGCCGCTGACCCTCGCCCTGCCCAAGGGGCGCCTGCTCCCTCCGGCCCTCGATCTCCTCGGCCGCGTCGGCCTCGACGGCATCCCGGCCGATGACCGCCGGCTCATCTTCACCGACGCGGCCCGCGGCCTGCGGCTCCTGATCCTCAAGCCGGTCGACGTCCCGACCTACGTGGAGTACGGCGCCGCCGACCTCGGGATCGTCGGCAAGGACATCCTCCTCGAGCAGGAGCCCGACGTCTACGAGCCGCTCGACCTCGGCTTCGGCCATTGCCGGCTGGTCGTGGCCGAGCCCAAGGCGCTCCGGGAGCGCGACGACCCGACCAAGTGGTCCTGGGTACGGGTGGCGACGAAGTACCCGAACCTGACGCGGCGCTACTTCTCCGAGCGCGGGATCCAGGTCGAGGTCGTGCGCCTCGACGGCTCGATCGAGCTGGCGCCCCTGGTCGGCCTGGCCGAGCGGATCGTGGACCTCGTCCAGTCGGGGGAGACCCTGCGGGCGAATGGGCTCGTCGAGGTGGCCGAGATCGCACGCTCGACCGCCCGGCTCATCGTCAACCGAGCCGCGCAGAAGACGGCGTACGCGGCGGTGAGCCGCTTCCTCGACGAGCTGCGGGCGGGGGCGGCCCGATGATTCGTCATTTCACCGTGGCGGCCCTGGGCGTGGACGGCATCATCGCCGCCCTGGCGCGGCCCCATGGTCGCCTCTCGCGAGACCTGGTCGAGAGCGTCCAGGAAATCATGGACGCGGTCCGCCGACACGGCGACGCCGCCCTCCTGGACTTCACCAAGCGACTGGACGGCGTGGAGCTGAGCGCCGACGAGCTCGCCGTTTCCGACGCCGAGTGGGCGGCCGCCGCGGTGCCCGATGACCTCAGCGCGGCCCTGGCCGAGGCGGCCCGGCGCATCGAGGCGTTCCACCGGCATCAGCTCCCGCGCTCGTGGTGGCTACGGGACGAGCACGGCTCGCTCCTCGGCCAGCAGGTGACGCCGCTCGACCGGGTCGGCTGCTACGTCCCCGGTGGCACGGCGGCCTACCCGTCGACGGTCCTGATGAACCTGATCCCGGCGCGCGTGGCGGGCGTCCGCGAGCTGGTGATCGTCTCGCCGCCGGGTCCCGCCGGGCGGCTCCCGGCTGCGGTGCTGGTGGCAGCTCGGCTCGGCGGCGCCACCGAGGCCTACAAGGTCGGCGGGGCCCAGGCGATCGCGGCCCTCGCCTACGGGACCGCCACCATCCGACGGGTGGACAAAATCGTCGGTCCCGGCAACACCTATGTGACGATGGCCAAGCGTCTCGCGTTCGGCGAGGTCGGGATCGATCTCCTGGCCGGGCCGAGCGAGGTGGTGGTGGTGGCCGACCGGACCGCCGAGCCGCGCCATGTCGCGGCTGACCTCCTGGCCCAGGCCGAGCACGACCCGATGGCCCGCGCGGTGTGCCTGACGGACCAGCCGGCGCTGGCCGAGGCGGTGGCGGCGGAGGTCGCCCGGCAGTGCTCGCGCCTCCCCCGCGCCGCGATCGCCGAGCGGGCGATCCGCGACCACGGTGCCGTGGTCGTGACCCGTGACCTCGCAGAAGCGGTGGAGATCGCGAACCGGCTGGCGCCCGAGCATCTCGAGCTGTGCGTGGCCGATCCGTTCGCCTGGCTCTCTTGGGTCCGTCATGCGGGCGCCATCTTCCTCGGCCCCCACACGCCCGAGGTCGTGGGCGACTACTTGGCCGGGCCCAATCACGTGCTGCCGACCGGCGGCACTGCGCGCTTCGCCTCGGGGCTGTCGGTGGAAGAGTTCGTCAAGCGCTCGAGCCTGATCCACTATTCGCCGGCCGGGCTCCGGGCCGCCTGGCCGCACCTCGCGCGGCTGGCGGCCGCCGAGGGGCTCCAGGCCCACAGCGAGGCGGCGCGGTTACGGGTCGAGCCGCCGGCGACGGAGAGCGCATGAGGACATCGTCTGGCCGCGACAGATGGAGATTGCTGCCGCCTCGCCCCCCCCTTCCCCTGGTGGGTGGGGAGGGGGGTAGGCGGGTGGCGGGAGGATTGGACTGATGGGACGGCGACGACGGCGGGGCGGCCGAGGCCCGGGAGGACCACCCCGCAGCGGCGGGGGTGGGGGGAACGGCGGCCTGCCGGGGACCCCGGCGGTCGGGCGGGTCGCCCGCATCGAGCGGAAGACCCGGGAGACGGAGATCCTCCTTCAGCTCAACGTGGACGGCACCGGCGAAGCCTCGGCCGAGACGACGATCCCGTTCCTGAACCACATGCTCGAGGCGATGGGCAAGCACGGACTCCTCGATCTCAAGGTGGACGCCCGCGGCGACACCGAAGTGGACCTCCACCATACCGTCGAAGACGTGGGGATCTGCCTCGGCAAGGCCTTCCACGAGGCTCTCGGCGAGAAGCGCGGCATCGTGCGATTCGGGACCGCCTACGTCCCCATGGACGAGGCGCTGGCCTCGGTGCACGTGGACATCTCGATGCGGCCGTACCTCTCCTTCAACGTCCCGCTGACCAAGACCAAGGTCGGGACCTTCGACCTCGACCTCCTCCAGGACTTCTTCCGAGCCTTCGCGATGAACGCGATGGTCAACGTGCACGTGAACCTCCATTACGGCGAGAACCTCCATCACATCTCGGAGGCGATCTTCAAGGCGTTCGGGCGCGCGCTGGGCGAGGCCTCGCGACTCAACCCGCGCATCACGGGCGTGCCCTCCACGAAGGGATCGCTGTGACCCAGCCCCCGCCCCGGGTGGCGCGGCGGACGGGTGCCCAGGGGCTGTTCGCCGCGACAGGACCCGGGGCGGCGTGATGATCGCCATCGTGGACTACGGGCGGGGAAACCTGGGCAGCGTGCAGAAGGCGTTGGCCCGGGTCGCTGCCGACGTCGTCATCACCGATGACCGAGCGACCGTGGAGCGCGCCCGCGCCTTGGTCGTGCCGGGCGACGGGGCGTTCGCCGACGCCATGCAGAGCCTCGAGCGCCTGGGGCTGGCGGAGCCGATCCGCGCCCACATCGCGGCCGGCCGACCCTACCTCGGCATCTGCCTCGGCTACCAGCTCCTCTTCACCGAGAGCGAGGAATTCGGCCACGCCAAGGGCCTCGACGTCCTCCCCGGTGTGGTGCGGCGCTTCCCGGTCGGCCTCAAGGTCCCCCACATGGGCTGGAATCAGCTCCGCTTCGCGCCCGGCGAGCTGCCGATGCTGGCCGGGGTGCCCGACGGGG
The DNA here is from genome assembly GCA_036001225.1 of Candidatus Methylomirabilota bacterium. Lineage (GTDB taxonomy): Bacteria > Methylomirabilota > Methylomirabilia > Rokubacteriales > DASRDR01 > DASYUM01. The sequence continues at coordinate 9,662 of DASYUM010000139.1, forward strand.
CCTACGTCTACTTCGTCCACTCCTACTACCCGGAGCCGGCCGACCTCGCTGCCTGCGCCTTCGCCACCTGCGAGTACGGGGTGCGCTTCCCGGCGCTCCTCGCTCGCGGCGCCCTCTACGGAACCCAGTTCCACCCCGAGAAGAGCCAGGGCTGGGGCCTGCGGCTCCTGGAGAACTTCGCCCGTCTGGCCGGCCTGATCGCCGAGGACGCCCGGCCGTGATGGTCATTCCGGCCATCGACCTCCAGGGCGGCCGCTGCGTGCGGTTGGTCGAAGGCCGCGCGGACACCGCGACCGTCTTCGGTGACGATCCGGTGGCGTGGGCCCGGCGCTGGGTCGCCGAGGGGGCGTCGCGCCTCCACGTCGTGGATCTCGATGGCGCCTTCGCCGGCGGGCCCCGCCACGCGCTCGTGGTCGGCGCCCTGGTAGCGGCGGCGGCCCCGGTCCCGGTCGAGGTCGGCGGTGGCCTCCGCGACCTCGCCGCCGTCGAGGCCGCGCTCGCGACCGGCGCCCGCTGGGCCATCCTGGGCACGGCCGCCGCGCTGGATCCGGCGCTCCTCGAGGCCGCCTGCGTGCGCTGGCCGGGCCGCATCCTGGTCGGCGTCGACGCCGCCGACGGTCAGGTGGCGGTGGAGGGCTGGACACGCCGCGTCCCCTTGACGGCGCTCGACCTGGTGCGCCGCGTCGCCGTGGCCGGCGCCGCCGGCGTCATCTACACCGACGTCCACCGGGACGGAACCGGCCGCGGGCCGAACCTCGAGGCGACGGCGGCGCTCGCCGCGGGGGCGGGGCTTCCGGTCATCGCCTCCGGCGGCATCGCCGAGGTGGCCGACCTCCTTCGGCTGGCCGCGATCCCCGGCGTCGTCGGGGCGATCGTCGGGCGCGCCCTCTATACTGGCGCCGTGGATCTGCGGACGGCGCTGGCCGCCGTGCCGGCCTGACCGAGCGTCGCCCATGCTCGCCAAGCGCGTCATCCCCTGTCTCGACGTGAAGGACGGCCGGGTGGTCAAGGGCGTGCGCTTCGTGGATCTCGCCGACGCCGGCGACCCGGTGGCGGCGGCCGTCGCCTACGACCGCCAGGGCGCCGACGAGCTGGTGTTCCTCGATATCACGGCCTCCCACGAGGGCCGCGCGATCATGCTCGACGTCGTGCGGCGCGCCGCCGATGCGATCTATATGCCGCTGACGGTCGGCGGCGGCATCGCTTCGCTCGACGACGTGCGCACGCTCCTCCGGGCGGGCGCCGACAAGGTGTCGCTCAATACCGCGGCCGTCGCCCGCCCGGCCCTCATCCCGGAGGCGGCCGAGCGGTTCGGCAGCCAGTGCATCGTGGTGGCGATCGACGCCCGGCGCCAGAACGGTCGCTTCGAGGTCTACACCCACGGCGGCCGCCGGCCGACCGGCCGCGACGCGGTAGCGTGGGCGGGGGAGGCGGCGGCCCTCGGTGCCGGCGAGATCCTGCTCACGAGCATGGATCGCGACGGCACCCGCGACGGCTACGATCTCGAGCTCACCGCGGCGGTCGCCGACGCCGTCCCCGTCCCCGTCATCGCCTCGGGCGGCGTCGGCACCCTCGCCCACCTCTACGAGGGCCTCACCGCGGGCCGCGCCGACGCCGCGCTGGCGGCCTCCATCTTCCACTTCGGCCAGCACTCCATCGCGGAGGCGAAAGCCTATCTCCGGCAACGCGGGGTGCCGGTGCGCCTCGAGGAGACGCCCGCGTGACCGAGCCGGCCGCGCTGGCCTTCGACGACCACGGGCTGATCCCCACCGTTGTCCAGGAGGCGGCGACCGGCGAGGTCCTCATGGTCGCCTGGATGGACGCGGAGGCGCTCCGAAAGACCCTGGAGACCCGCCGGGCCCACTTCTGGTCGCGCTCCCGCCAGGCGCGGTGGGAGAAGGGGGCGACGTCCGGACATCGCCAGCACGTCGAGGCGGTCTACACCGACTGCGACCGGGACGCGCTGCTCCTCCTCGTGCACCAGGAAGGCGTGGCCTGCCACACCGGGAGCCGCACCTGCTTCTTCACGCGCCTCGATGCGCCGGGAGGAGCGCCGGCGAGCTGGGAGGCGAGCGGCGGGATCCTCGATGCCGTCGAGCGGGTGATCCAGTCGCGCAAGGTGGAGCCTCGCCCCGGCTCCTACGTCGCCGGCCTCCTCGCCAAGGGGGAGCCGGCGATCCTCAAGAAGATCGGCGAGGAAGCCGCCGAGGTCATCGTGGCCGCGTCGGCCGAGACGGCGGCCCGCCTGGTGGCCGAGGTGGCCGACCTCTGGTTCCACACGCTGGTCCTCCTCGGCTCGCGTGGCATCCCGCTGCGGGAGGTCTTCGCCGAGCTGGGGCGGCGGCATGCCCCCGGGCCCCCGGGAGGCTGATCCCTGCGCCGGGGGGGATGGCTCATGACGATCGCCACCGTCGCGGGAGTGCTCGCCGGATGCGCGGCCGGGCCGACCCGGCCCGAAGGCGGCGCCGTGGCGCTGACCGGGAAGGGCTATCGCGTGGTGGCGCCGCCGGGTTGGGTGCCGGTGGAGGGGAAGGCGGACGTGGCGCTCCGTCATCCCGCGCATCAGGCGGGGTTGATGGCCCACGCGACCTGTGAAGGAAAGGCGCCCCGCCGGACGCTGCCCGTGCTCGCCCGGCATCTCCGCTTCGGGCTGCGCGACGTGCGCGACCTCGACGAGGCGGCGGTGCAGGTGGCCGGCCAGCCCGGGGTACGCAGCCGGTTCACGGCCCGTCTCGACGGCGTGCCGGTGGCGGTCGGGGCGGTGACCCTCCAGGCCCGCGGCTGCGTGTACGACCTGGTGGTGGTGGCGCCGCCCGATCAGCTGGCGGCGGTGGCCGAGGACTTCGAGCGATTCGCCGCCAGCTTCGCGCTGACGGAGTCCAGGCCGTGACCGACGCCTGGACCGCCGTCGGGACGCGCGGCCGCCGGATCGCGGCCTACTACGGGGGACTCGGGCTCCTGACCTGGGAGGTCGTCCGCAACGCGTGGCTTCCGCGCCGGTACGTGCACCTGGTGGTGACCGGCTTCGACGATATCGGGGTCCGCTCGCTCATGGTCGCCGGCACGGCTGCCGTGTTCACCGGCATGGTGTTCGCCCTCCAGTCCGCCCACTACCTCGCCCGCTTCGGCGCCGACCTCTACGTCGGGCCGCTGGTCGCCCTCTCCATCGTGCGGGAGCTGGGACCGGTGCTGACCGCGATCCTGGTCGGCGGCAAGGTGGCGTCGGGTATCACCGCCGAGCTGGGCTCGATGAAGGTGACCGAGCAGATCGACGCCCTGCGGGCGATCGGGGTCAACTACATCAAACGCCTGATCGTGCCCCGGGTGTGGGCGGCGCTGCTGGTCTTCCCGCTCCTCACCGCGCTGGCCGACTTCATCGGGCTGGTGGGGGGAATGTTCATCGCGGTCTACGAGCGCCAGATCGACATCTACCTCTACTGGAACACGATCTTCTACTGGGTGGTGATCCGCGACCTCCTCACCGGGATCGGGAAGAGCTTCTTCTTCGGCGTCATCGTGACGCTCATCGGCTGCTACAACGGGCTCGACATGACCGGCGGCACCGAGGGGCTGGGCCGGGCGACCACGGCTACCGTGGTCCAGGTCTCGATCGCGGTCATCATCGCGGACTTCTTCCTGACCAAGATCTTCCTGCTCCTGTGAGCGATGGGTGAGGTCGCGGTCCGCCTGGACGGGGTGTGGAAGTCGTTCGACGGCCAGGTCGTCCTCCGCGGCCTCGACCTCGAGGTGCCGCGCGGGACGACGCTGGCGGTCATGGGGGCCAGCGGCTCCGGCAAGACCGTGCTGCTGCGGTTGACGGCCGGGCTCATCAAGCCGGACCAGGGGCGCATCGAGGTGCTCGGGGTGGAGACGACGCCGTTGCGGGAGGAGGCGCTCCTGCCCCTCCGGCGGCGGATGGGCTTCGTCTTTCAGGGGGCGGCGCTGTTCGACTCGCTCACCGTCTACGAGAATGTCGCTTATCCGCTCCGCGAGCACACTCAGCTCGCCGAGCCCGAGGTGGCCGACCGTGTCCACGCCAAGCTCGCGCTGGTCGGCCTCCGCGACATCGACCGGAAGCTCCCGGCCGAGCTGTCGGGCGGCATGAAGAAGCGCGTGGGGATCGCGCGCGCCCTGGCGCTCGATCCGGAGCTGGTCCTCTACGACGAGCCGACGGCGGGGCTCGATCCCACCAATGCCCGGCTCATCACCGAGCTGATCGAAGGCCTGCGAGCCCAGGGGGTGACCGAGACGTCGATGATCGTCACCCACGACCTCGAGTTCGCGCGCGTGATCTCCGACCGGATGGCCATCCTCATCGGGGGCCGCATTGCCCAGATTGGCCCCCCGGCCGAGATCTTCGCCTCCCGGCAGCACGACGTGCAGGCGTTCTTGGCCGGCCAGCTGAGTGCCTGACATGGCGGGCCCAATTGACTTCGCCTGGCGTCGTCCTCGGTCGTCGGCGGGCCTCAACGTATGCGGCATACGCCTCGGCCCGCCTCCTCCCTGCGTCCTAGCCATGCTCGTCACTTGGCCCCGCCACTATCGCAACTCGGGCCTGAGCTCAAGCCGGTCAGAGGCCGCTTGACATGGACCCCCGCGAAGGCCAGTCGCGCACGCTCCTCCAGCTCCGGGTCGGCGCCTTCATCCTGGCTGCTCTCGTGGTGCTGGTCGGCCTCATCTACTTCCTCGGCCGCCAGGCCGGGCTCTTCGAGCGCCAGTACCGCCTCCTGGCCGGGTTCAGCCAGATCGGCGGCCTCATCGAGGGGGCGACCGTGCGGCTGGCCGGCGTGCCGGTGGGCCGGGTGACGGCGATCCGGCTGCCCCCGTCGGGCGCGGCCAAGGTCCAGGTCGAGGTGACCATCGTGCGCCGCGTGCAGGGCCGGGTGCGGCAGGACTCGGTGGCACGCATCGAGACCCTCGGCCTGCTCGGCGACAAGATCGTCGAGGTCACCCTGGGCAGCCCGGAGGCGCCGGTGCTGCCCGACGGCGCCGAGCTCCGCACCGAGGAGCCGCTCGATACCAACCGGCTCATCAAGCAGGGCACCGAGCTCGTCCGCAACCTGGTGGAGATCTCGGGCGAGCTCAAGGGCGCGCTGGCCAACGTGACCGAGAGCACGGCCGGCCAGGACCTGGCCGAGACCGTCCGCACGATCCGCGCCCTCACGGCCGAGGTCGAGAAGGGCCAAGGGCTCCTCCACACCCTGATCTACGACCCGCGGCTCGGTACCGCGGTGGCCGACGCGGCGGGCGCGCTCCGCCAGGTCACCGCGGCCGTCAAGCGGCTCGACGCGCTCCTCGGCGATCCCAAGGCCGGCGGCGTCGCCGAGGAGGCGCGGCGGACGCTCGGCGAGGCCCGGCAGGCGATGGAGCGGGTCAACCGGGTCGCCCGCGAGGTCGAGGAGGGCCGTGGTCTCCTTCACACGCTCATCTTCGGCGAGAGCCGGCTCGTCGAGGATCTCGACCGCCTGCTCACGCGGACCGGCGGTCTGGTCGCCTCCGTCGAGCGTGGCGAGGGAGCGCTCGGGGTGCTGCTCCGCGACGACGCGACCGCGCGGGCGGTACGGCGGATGACGGGCGCCGCCGAGGGGCTGGCCGACGCGGTCGAGCGGGCCCGCGAGTCGGACGGGCTCCTGCAGGCACTCCTCTACGATCCCGCCGGCAAGGCGGTGGTGACCGACCTCCGCGAGACGGCTCGGCACTTTCGAGAGGTCACGGGGCGGGTCGCGCGCGGCGAGGGCCTCGTGGGCACGCTCACCCAGCCCGGCAGCGAGGGGGTGGCGCGCCAGGCCGCCGAGGGGCTGGCCGGCCTCGGACGCCTGGCCGACGGGCTCGCCGGGGACGCGCGGCTGGGCGACGCGTTGGCCGACTTTCGGGCGGCGATGGCCAACCTCCGCGACATCACCACGCGCGTCGAGGCCGGCGAGGGGACGATCGGCGGGCTCGTCGCCGATCCCACGATCTACGAGAACCTGGCCGCCTTTCTGGAGGGCGCCCAGCGGAGCCTGCTCCTGCGCGCGCTGATCCGGGCGGCGATCGGGCGGGGCGGGTCGGGAGCCGAGCGGTGAAGCCGACCTCCGTGTACCGTTGCCAGGCCTGCGGCTTCCAGACCGGCAAGTGGTATGGCCGCTGCCCCGACTGCGGCGAGTTCAATACGATGGTCGAGGAGCGGACGGCGCCCGTCGCCCGCACCGGCCGGCACGCCGGCGCGCCGCCAGCGGCGGCCAGCCGGCCGGTCCGCCTGGCCGACGTCTCGGCCGGTGACGCCGCGCGAGTGCGGACCGGGATCGCCGAGCTGGACCGGGTCCTCGGGGGTGGCGTGGTGGCCGGCTCGCTCGTCCTGATCGGCGGGGACCCCGGCATCGGGAAGTCCACCCTCATGGCCCAAGCCTGCGGTGCGCTCGCCGAGGCCGCGGGTCCCGTCCTCTACGTGTCGGGCGAGGAGTCGGCGGCGCAGGTGAAGCTGCGGGCCGACCGGCTCGGGCTCGGCGCCAAGGACCTCTACCTCCTGGCCGAGACGGCGATGGAGGCCATCGAGGCCCAGGTCGCCGCCCTCGCGCCTCGCGTACTGGTCGTGGACTCGATTCAGACCGTGTACCTGGGCGGTCTCGAGTCGGCGCCGGGCAGCGTGAGTCAGGTGCGGGAGTGCGGCGGGCGGCTCATGCTCCTGGCCAAGAGCCGGGGGCTGGCCGTTTTCCTGGTCGGCCACGTCACCAAGGAAGGGGCCTTGGCCGGCCCCCGCGTCCTCGAGCACCTGGTGGACACCGTCCTCTACTTCGAGGGGGAGCGGCACGCGACCTACCGGGTCCTGCGGGCGGTGAAGAATCGCTTCGGCTCGACCAACGAGATCGGCGTCTTCGAGATGACGGGCCGGGGGCTGGCCGAGGTCGCCAACCCGAGCGCGGTCTTCCTGGCCGAGCGTCCCCAGGGGGCGCCGGGCTCGGTCATCGTGGCCGCGCTGGAAGGGACGCGGCCGCTGCTGCTGGAGGTGCAGGCGCTGGTGAGCCCCGCCCACTTCGGCACGCCGCGACGAACCGTCCTGGGGGCCGACTACAACCGTGTCTGCCTGCTGCTGGCGGTCCTCGAGAAGCGCGCCGGCTTCCCGCTCCAGAATCAGGACGTCTTCGTCAACGTGGCCGGCGGCGTGCGCTGCCAGGAGCCGGCCGCCGATCTCGGCCTGGTGGTGGCGGCGGCATCGAGCTACGCCGAGCGCGCGATCGCGCCGGACGTCGTCCTCCTCGGCGAGGTCGGCCTCACCGGCGAGGTGCGGGCGATCGGGGGACTGGAGGCGCGGCTGGGCGAGGCGGCGGCGCTGGGGTTCACGAGCGCGGTGGTCCCGCGCTCGGGCCTGGTGGCGGGGACACGCTATCCCCTCGAGGTCCGCGGCGTCGCCACGCTGAACGAGGCACTCGACCTCTTGCTGGCATGACGGTCGGCGCCGGCGATTCGCAACCCGGGATGGCGGCGGCCCCTGGGCGCCGCCCCCGCCTGAGCCCGGTCCGCCTGGTCTTCGTCACCCTGGTCGGCTACGGCGGCTACCTGCTCGCCGACTCGCTGGACCTCCCGCTGCCGGGCCCGCTGTGGACGGTGGGGGGCGTGCTGGTCGGCGTCCTGGCCGGGTTCGCGGTTCTCGCCCTCGAGCAGGCGGCCCGCCAGGTGCCGCTCCCCCGGCTGTTCGTGGGAGCCATCGGCGCGGTCGGAGGCGTCCTGATGGCCCAGATCGTGGCCGGGGCGCTGCTGGTGATCATCCCCGGGATGGGCACCCCGGCGGGGCGCGGGTTCCTCTCGCTCGTCCTCGCCTACATCGGGATCGTCTTCGCGCTCCGCCGCGAGGAGGAGCTGGGCGGGCTGACCCGGAAGCTCTTCCCCAGCACGGCGGCGCCCCGCGACCAGAGCTTCAAGGTCCTCGACACCAGCGTCATCATCGACGGGCGGATCGCCGACGTCTGCCAGGCCGGGTTCCTGGAGGGGACGCTGCTGATCCCTCAGTACATCCTGCGCGAGCTGCACCAGATCGCCGACTCCTCGGATGCGCTCAAGCGGAACCGGGGGCGGCGGGGTCTCGACATCCTTCAGCGGCTCCAGCGCATGCCGAAGGTCAGGGTCGAGCTGCACGACCTCGACTTCCCGCAGATCCGCGAGGTGGACCGCCGGCTGATCGAGACGGCCCGCGCCGTCGGCGGCACCATCGTGACCAACGACTACAACCTGAACAAGGTGGCCGAGCTGCACGGCGTCCGGGTGCTCAACGTCAACGAGCTGGCCAATGCGCTGCGGCCGGTGGTCCTCCCGGGGGAGCTGCTCCACGTTTCGGTTCTCCGGGAGGGAAAGGAGGCCGGGCAGGGCGTGGCCTACCTCGACGACGGGACGATGGTCGTCATCGAGCAGGGGAAGAAATACCTCGGTCAGAGCGTCAACGTGACGGTGACCTCCGTCCTCCAGACCAGCGCCGGCCGGATGATCTTTTCCCGCCCGGCCGACGAGGACAGCGGGGGCCGGCGATGAGGGCGGCCGGCGTGTGGGCCATCGTTCCGGCCGCCGGCCGCGGCGTCCGGATGGGGCGGAAGAAGCCCGGCATCGCGCTGGCTGGCCGCCCGGTGTTGCGCTGGACGCTCGACGTGTTCGAGGCGATGCCAGCGGTGCTCGGGGTCGTTGTCGTGGTCTCGCCCGAGGACGTAGCGGCCTGGCGCCGGCGCCTCGCCCGGTGCCGGAAGGTGCGGGCGGTCGTCGCCGGGGGGGCCGAGCGCCAGGAGTCGGTGGCCCGCGCGCTGGCGGTTGTGCCGTCGGCTGCCCGCTGGATCGTCGTGCACGATGGGGTGCGGCCGTGCATCACCCCGGCGCTGGTGGCGCAGGTCCTGGCCGGGGCCCGGATGACGGGCGCGGCCGTCGCGGCGCTGCCGGTGGCGGAGACGCTCAAGCGGGGGGCGGCCGGCTGGGTGCGGGAGACGGTGGCCCGCGACGGGCTGTGGGCGGTGCAGACCCCGCAGGCGTTCGAGGCAGCGCTCCTCCGGGAAGCGCACCGGCGGGCCGCCGCCGGGGCGATCGTCGCCACTGACGACGCCGCCCTGGTCGAGCGGCTGGGAGCGCGGGTGCGGCTGGTCCCGGGCTTGCCGGGCAACGTGAAGATCACCCGGCCCGACGATCTGCTGCTGGCGCGGGCGCTTCTCCTGGCCCGGCGCCACCGCAGGACGCGGTGACGCGCGTCGGCTTCGGCTTCGACGTCCACCCCTTTGCCGCCGGGCGCCCCCTCGTCCTGGGCGGGGTGGAAGTGCCGGCCGAGCGGGGGCTCGGCGGCCATTCCGACGCCGACGTGCTGAGCCACGCGGTGGCCGACGCGCTGTTGGGCGCGGTGGCCCTCGGCGACCTCGGCCGCCACTACCCGGACTCCGATCCGCGCTATGGCGGCATCTCCAGCCAGGTCCTCCTCGGCGAGGTGGTGGCCCGCGTACGGGCGGCCGGCGGGACAGTCGTCAACGTGGACGCCACGGTCGTCGCCGAGGCCCCCCGGCTCGCCGAGTGGCTGGACGCCATGCAGAAGCGCCTCGCCGGGACCCTGGGCCTGCCTCCCGAGCGGGTCAGCGTGAAGGCCAAGCGGGCCGAGGGCCTGGGCGCCCTCGGCCGCCACGAGGGGATCGCCGCGATGGCGGTTGCCCTGGTAGACGTCCAAGAGCCCCGGCCGTGAGCCTGCGCATCTACAGCACGCTGACCCGCGAGAAGGCGCCGTTCACCCCGCTGCGGCCCGGCGAGGTCGGGATGTACGTCTGCGGCGTCACCGTCTACGATCTCGCCCACGTCGGCCACGCGCGAAGCGCGCTCGTCTTCGACGTCGTCCGCCGTCACCTCGCCTACCGGGGCTACCGGGTCCGCTTCGTCAAGAACTTCACCGACGTGGACGACCGGATGATCGCGCGGTCGGCCGAGACGGGCGTCCCGGTACCCGAGCTGGCCGAGCGCTACATCGCGGCCTACCGGCGCGACATGGCCGCTCTCGGCGTCGCGCCACCCGACGTCGAGCCCCGCGCCACCGAGCACATCCCCCAGATGATCGCGCTGATCGAGCGCCTGCTGGCGGCCGGCGTCGCCTACGTCGTGGACGGCGACGTCTACTTCGAGGTGCGCCGCTTCCCGGCCTACGGCCGTCTCTCCGGGCGCGCGCTCGACGACCTGCGGGCGGGGGCGCGGGTCGAGATAGACGAGCGCAAACGTGATCCGCTGGACTTCGTCCTCTGGAAGGCCGCCAAGCCCGGCGAGCCCGAGTGGCCGAGCCCCTGGGGACCCGGCCGCCCGGGCTGGCACATCGAGTGCTCGGCCATGTCCATGCACTACTTGGGCGCGAGCTTCGACATCCACGGAGGCGGCGAGGACCTTGTCTTCCCGCACCACGAGAACGAAATCGCCCAGTCGGAGGCGGGGACCGGCGTCCCGTTCGTCCGCTACTGGCTCCACAACGCCTTCGTCAACCTGGCGGCCGAGAAGATGTCGAAGTCACTCGGGAACGTCCTGACGGTGGAGGACCTCGTCCGCCGGCACGAGCCGGACGCCATACGCCTCGCGCTCCTCGGCACGCACTACCGGCATCCGGTCGAGTTCGCCGAGGCGCGCCTGGAGGAGTCCGCCCGCGCGCTCGAGCGCTTCCGGGCCGTCTTCGCCGCCAGCGAGGACCTGCGACTTCCGGGGGCAGGGGGGACTCCCCCCCCTGATGCCGTCCGCACCGCTGCCCAGGTGGCCGAGCTGCGCTTTGGCGCGGCGATGGACGACGACTTCAACACCCCCCAAGCCCTGGCCGCGTTATTCGAGCTGACGCGAACGCTGCTGGCGATCCGGGCCGAGCTGGGGCCCGCGGCCATCGGCTCCGGGGCCGAGACGCTGCGGCGCCTGGGTGCCGTGCTCGGGCTCTTCGAGCGGGACCCCGCCTCCGTCCCGGCCGAGCTGCGCCGGGAGATCGAGCGCCTGCTCGGAGCCCGGGATGCGGCGCGCCGGCGACGCGAGTGGGCGGAGGCCGACGCGGTGCGGGCCCAACTGGCGGCGCTGGGGGTGACGGTCGAGGACACCCCGACCGGAACCACGTGGAAGTGGCGGGCGAAGCCGGCCAGCCCCTGATCCTCTACGGCCGCCACCCGATCCTCGAAGCGATTCGGAGCGGAGCCCGTCGGATCGAAGAGTTGGTCGTCGAGGAAGGCGCCCGCAACCGAGACGGAGAGCTGGTGGCTCTCGCGCGTCAGGCCGGTGTGCGCTGCTCGCAGGCGCCGCGCTCTGCCCTCACGGCCCTGGCCGGAACGCCGCACCACCAGGGGGTGGTGGCCCGGATCGCGGCCTGGCCCTACGCGGCGCTGGAGGACGTGCTGGCGGTGCCCCGGGTTCGGGGGGAGGCGAGCCTGTTCCTGGCCCTCGACCAGGTCCAGGACGCCGGGAACGTGGGCAACCTCCTCCGGACGGCGGAGGCCCTCGGTGTCCACGGGGTGTTCCTCCTGCGTCACCAGGCCGCCGGCCTCACCGCCCACGTGGCGAAGGCGGCGGCGGGGGCCCTGGCGCACCTGGCCGTCGCCCGGGTCGGCAACCTCGTGCAGACACTGGACATCTTGAAAGGGGAAGGGTGTTGGGTGGTGGGGGCGACGGCCGGGGGGGAGGCTCCTCCGCCCTGGCGGCTCGACCTCAAGGGACCGGTCGCGGTCGTCCTGGGGTCCGAGGAGCGGGGGCTCAGACCGCTGGTGACCCGGCGGTGCGACGCCCTGACCCGGATCCCGCTCACCGGGCGGGTGGGGTCCCTCAATGTCGCCGCGGCGGGGGCGGCCCTCCTCTACGAGATCGCCCGCCAGCGAGCCCGCGGCGGGGGCGGGAACGAGAAACGAGTTGACAGTCGCGAGCTTGGCGCATAGGATGAAGTTTTGTCGCTTGCTGGCGTAGCTCAGTGGTAGAGCGGCTGCCTTGTAAGCAGCAGGCCGGGGGTTCGAATCCCTTCGCCAGCTCCACTTGGATGGACTGGGCGGGCGTCCCCCACGCGGCGTGGCCGGGCCTTTCCGCCTGCGAGCGAGCCCAATCCCGGAGTGTTCACGGACCGAATGGCGAGGTACCCAAGTGGCCAAAGGGGGCAGACTGTAAATCTGCTGGCGCACGCCTTCGGGGGTTCAAATCCTCCCCTCGCCACCACACCTCCGAGCGCGCGACGGAAGAACGTCACGGGCGGGAATAGCTCAGCGGTAGAGCGCCAGCCTTCCAAGCTGGGGGTCGCGGGTTCGAATCCCGTTTCCCGCTCCAGTGCATTTATCGGAGCCGAGCGCGTCGCGGGGCTGGGGCCCCGCCGCGCGCAGGCGACCAGACGAGTAATCGGAGCCGAGCGCGTCGCGGGGCTGGGGCCCCGCCGCGCGCAGCGAGTTGTGATGGATATCGCCCATGTAGCTCAGTCGGCAGAGCACGTCCTTGGTAAGGACGGGGTCACCGGTTCAAGTCCGGTCATGGGCTCCAGCTCCATCCTGTTGCCCCGCGCCTAGATCGAGCGCCCACCGAGGAGGAGGCAATGGCGAAGGCGAAGTACGAGCGGACGAAGCCGCACGTGAACGTGGGGACGATCGGGCACATCGATCACGGGAAGACGACGCTGACGTCGGCGATCACGAAGGTGCTGCACACCAAGCACAGCGGGGT
>DASYUM010000140.1:0-18822 GCA_036001225.1 Candidatus Methylomirabilota bacterium
GTTCTGCTCCAGGATGCGGAGGCCGGCCGGCGCGGTGAGGGAGCGCAGATGGACTGTCGTGGGGTCGATCTGGGCGGCCACGTCCATGAACCAGACTTCGTTCGTCCCCGTCGGCAGCCGCAGCTCGCGGAGATCCTTCACGAGGCCGAGGTTGCCGTTGTAGATCGTGACCATCACCTCGCGCTGGTCGTCGCGGGTGACGCTGAGCGGCGCCGCGACCGCCGGCGAGGCGGCGACCGCGAGCCCGAAGGCGAGGGTCAGGGCGAGTCGGCGAGTCGTCATTCGTCGTCCTCCTGTCGTCCGTCTGGCCGGTTAGACAGGGGACGCCGCGGAAAGTTCCGCGGTCGGTCAGTCGCTGATCCGGAGGACGAGACGGACCCGGGCCGGCAGCTCGGCGGCGGCGGGCTGGGCCTCCCAGCGACCGATCCGGCCGAGCCCCTCGAGCAGCTCGGGATAGGCAGAGGCGGGCACCACGATCTCCACGACGAGCACGCCGGGCTCCGCCCGCCGCCCGACTTCGGCGGCGCCGAGCCGGGCGAGCAGCGCGGCCAGCGCCCGCTCGGCCTCGCTCCGATCGGCGACGGCGAGACGCCCGACCGCGTCGGCGCGGCCCTCGGCCTTCGCCGCCAGCGTCGCCGGCCCGGACGGCGCCGGGGCCCGCTTCGCCGCCTCGTCCCGCACGGCCGCCTGGCGCTCGCGGCTTTCGGTCGGCGCTGGAGCCGTGGCCATCCGCTCCGGCGCGGGAGCGGCGTGCTCGGCGTGGAAGAGGCGTTCGAAGCTCGACTCCTTGCTCGACTCCTTCGCGCGCGGGCTGGCCGGCGGTCCCGTCGAGGCCCGCGGCGGCGGCACCGGCACCGGCTCGCGGGCCGCCTGGCTGGCGACCGGATACGACGGCACCGGCGTCGGCGCCTGCCGAAGCTCCGGCGTGCGCTCGTAGAGGTAGACGGCCGCCACCGCGACCAGCACGACGGCCGTCGCCTCGAGCGGTCGCGCCCAGACGAGCGGCCGACAGAGGCGGCCCCACCACCGCGCGTACCACGGCATCGGCGCCGCCGCCAGGACACGCTCGACGAAGCCGACCGGAGCGCGGGCCGGCGCTACCGCGCGGAGCAGCCTGACCGTTCCCTCGAACCGGACCAGCTCCCGCCGGCAGTCGGGGCATCCGGCCAGGTGCGCGTCGAGGCCCCCACGCTCGTCGGGGGTCAGGGCATCATCGGCCCGGGCCGAGAAGAGCTCGCGCGCCTCGTCACATGTCACAGAAACCGCTCCAGCTTGTCCTTCAGATCCATCCGCGCCCGGTGCAGGCGCGACCGCACCGTCCCGACGGGGAGCTCGAGAGCGGCCGCGATCTCCTCGTAGGCGAGCCCCTCCAGGTCGCGCAGGATCACCACCACCCGCCGGTCTTCCGGCAGCTCGCCGATCGCCCGGTGCAGCGCGACTTCCAGCTCGCTCCGCTCGAGCGCCGCGGCCGGGTCGGCCTCGCCGCTGGCCAGGCGGGTCAGCACCTCCTCGCCGTCGCGGGCGACGCGGCGCTCGCGTCCGCCGAGCCGGCCGAGACAGAGCCGCGAGGTGATCGTGTAGAGCCAGGTCGAGAGCTTCGCCTCCCCCCGGAACTCGCCGATCGCCCGATGGACCCGGAGGAAGACCTCCTGCGCCACCTCTTCCGCCTCCGCCGTGTTGCCCAGCATCCGAGCCGCGACCCCGAACACGCGATGCTGGTAGGTCCGCACCAACACCTCGAAGGCCCGCGGCTCCCCGGCCCGGACGCGGTCCACCAGCGTCCGCTCCTCGGCGAGCGGGGTCTCATCCACGACCGCACCGGCGGACGGCCCTAGCGTATCCGAGGGTCCCTCCCCTCACCGGCTTAGAGCGACGGTGACCGCGAGAAGTTCCCGGGCCCGGGCCGGCTCAGGGCCACGCGGGTTGGCCCGCCACCAGGGTCCGGACGACCCGCAGCCGGATCAGCTCCTCCGGCGCCACCGCGAGCGGATTGCGGTCCAGGACGACCAGGTCGGCGCGCTTGCCGGCCTCCAGGCTGCCGCGCTCGGCCTCGACGCCCACCGCCCGGGCCGCCTCGATCGTGTAGCCGGCCAGCGCGGCCTCGATCGGGACCGCCTCTTCGGCATCCACGACCGCGCCGTCGCGCGACCGGCGCGTGACAGCCGCGTAGATCCCCAGCAGCGGGGACAGGCTGCCGCACGGGTGGTCCGACGAGAAGGCCTGGGAGATGCCGGCCTGGCGCAGCTGGCCGAAGGGCCGGCAGGCGAGGTCGGCGGGCGGCCGGAACGCCGGCGCTCCCTGATCGTAGAGAAACGAGGGCTGGCTCACCACGCGGAGCCCGAGGGCGCGGATGCGGGCGATCAGCACGGGGGTCAGGAACATCGCGTGGTCCAGGCGGACGCGGCCCTCCCCGCCGGGCTCCTGCCGGAAGGCCTCTTCGATCGCGGCGACGGCCGTCTCCACTCCCAGGTTGCCGATGGCATGGCCGGTCACCTGCCAGCCACTCCGCCAGGCCGTGACCAGGATCGCGGTCAGCTCGTCGCGGCGATAGAAGAGAAAGCCGCTCTCGACCTCGCGCCCTTCCCGCGGCAACCGCATCGCGCAGCGGTAGCCACCGTCCACGAAGAGCTTGAGCATCCGGCCGCGCCCCGCCTCGCGGGCCCGGTCCCAGGGCGGCTCGAACCAGCCGGCGGCGGTCACCGCCATTCGCTCGACCTGGATCGCGAGGCGACCCGCCCGCTCGACCTCCGCGTAGCGCCGCTCCATGGCCGGCCCCACCGCGGCGTCCTGGATCGTCGTGAGGCCGGCGGCGGCATAGTCGCGACTGGCGGCGGCGGCCACGTCAGGGAATCGCGCCTCCCACTCCTCCCGCGAGGCCCGCTCCACGAACGCCATCGCCCGCTCGAACAGGAGGCCGGTCGGCTCGCCGCTCCGGTCGCGCCCGATCTCGCCGCCCGGCGGATCGGGCGTCGTGCGGGTGATCCCGGCCGCCGCCAGCGCTCGGGAGTTGGCCACGCCCTGGTGGTGCGAGAAGTGGAGGAGGAAGGCCGGTCGATCGGGCACGGCCTCGTCCAGCTCGCCGCGCGTCGGATGGCGCCGCTCGGCGAGGAGGGCGTGGTGGTAGCCGACGCCCCGCGCCCACCCCCCGGCCGGCGTCGTGGCGGCCGTCCCCCGGAGCGCGGCCTGGATCTCGGCGATCGTGCCGAGCGGCGGGGTCCGGCAGTCGGCCCAGAAGCCCTGCAAAGCCGCCACCGCGAAGTGGTTGTGGGGGTCGATGAACCCGGGCAGGAGGGTCTGGCCCGCGAGATCCACGATGTCCCCCGCCTCCGCCCGGAGTTGGCGCGCGGCCTCCCCGCTGGCCAGCGCGGCGATCCGCCCGTCCTTCACCGCCAGCGCCTCGGCCACCGGACGGTTCGGGTCCATCGTCAGGATGGTGCCGTTGACGAAGAGGGTCGGTCGGGCCATCGCGGCGGCTTGATGGTATCGTACCGGGGCCGGGGCCTGTCGCATCTCTGCGTCCTCGGCCCTCGGGGCGCCTCAACGTATGCGGCATACGCCTCGGCGCCCCTCGGGCCTGCGTCCTTGATCTGCTCCGGCCGCGGCCCCGGCGGCTTGATGGTATCGTAAGGGGGTATCGAGCCGCAGCGGAACCATCTCGGGGGCTCGGCGGTTGGGTTTGTGGGGTGCTCTGCCCACCAAGGAGGGTCCATGCACGCCAGACGCGCGATCCCGCTCACGCTTCTCGCCGGGACGCTCGCCGTCCTCACCCTGGCCGGGCCGGCCCGGGCGCTCGAGGTCGGCGAGAAGGCGCCCGACTTCACCCTGGCGGCCCCGGGCGGCAAGCAGGTCAAGCTGGCCGACCTGCTCGGCAAGGGGCCCGTCGTGATCTACACCTTCATCCAGGCCTTTACCGGCCCCTGAACCAAGGAGATCATGGGCTTCGACGCGGCGCTCCCGCAGTTCGAGGCCCTGAACGCCCAGGTCGTGGGCGTGAGCGCGGATCATGCGGCGACGCTGGAGGCCTTCACCAAGCAGCAGAACCTCCATCACGTGCTCCTGTCCGATTTCCGCCGTCAGATGCTGCCGGCGTACGGGGCGATGGTGACCGACGACAAGAGCCCGATCTTCCGGTACGCCAAGCGCGCGTACTTCATCCTCGACCGGCAGGGGGTGGTCCGGTGGGCGAAGATCCAGGACAACGCGCTCGACCTCCTCAATCCCGAGGACGTGCTGAAGGCGCTCCGGGAATCCGGCGCATGAGGACGCCCCTCGCGGCGACCGCGGTGGCCGTCGTGCTGGTGGCGGCGACCGTCGTCGGCGCCGCGCCCGACTTCGCCGCCCTGGACGTCGAGCCCTATGACCCGCCGAAGCCCGCCCCGGGCTTCGCGCTGCCCGACCTCGAGGGGAAGACGGTCCGCCTCGCCGACTTCCACGGCAAGGTCGTGTGGCTCTTCTTCTGGGCCACGTGGTGACCGGAATGCCGGAAGGAGTTACCTTCCGTCAACGCCCTCTACCGCGAGCTGCAAGGCAAGGGACTTCAGGTCCTGCTGGTGAGCTTCCGAGAGGACCCCGGGCTGGTCCGGCGGACGGTGACCGAGCGCGGCTACGTGGCCCCGGTCCTCCTCGATCGAGATGGTGAGGTCACGGGGATGGTCTACGGCGTCTGGGGGACGCCGGCATCGTACCTGATCGACCGCCAGGGCCGGCTGGTCGGCCGGGTCGTCGGGCCGCGGCCGTGGGAAAGCCCCGCCGCCCGCCAGCTCCTCGGCGATCTGCTCGCGGCGCCTGCGAGGTGACCGAGGCCGCGCTCACTGCTTCGCCGTCCGGGCGATGAACTCCGCCAGATCCCTGGCCAGTCCTCGGATGTCCTCCTCCTGGATGTCCCGGTCGCTCCGGTACCCGCCCAGCCAGCGGGCGCTCCCTGACTCCCCGCTGCGGCGAGTCTCGAACAGGAAAACCGGCTTGTCCTCTGCCGTCAGGCGACCGCGCACCTTGATCACCGGCTGCCCGGCGCCGTAGAGACCGGCGAACCAGCGCGCGCTGCCCCCGCCTTTCTCGTACTCCACGATCGTGTTCTCCAGCCGGAGCGCTCGGCTGCCCGGGCGGATGTCCGTCTCGCGGGTCACGACGGAGGCGAACAGGTTGCGGGCTTTCAGCGCCGCCACCAGCTCGTCTCGCAGGACCCCTTTCGCCCACTCGAAATTCTGGACGCCGTCCGGGTTCAACTGGGGGACCTCGCCCCGGGTCTCCCCGACGTAGAGGCTGTCGTAGGCCTTGACGTCAAAGCCCGGCGCGACCCAGACCCTCTGGAGCTCTTTGTCGTCTCGGTAAGCGACGCCGCCCGCCGCCGGCCGGCTTTCCGGGGCCGGAGCCGAGGCGCAGCCCCCGACGAGCGTGGCGGTCGCGAGCGCGAGTCCGAGCGCAACCGTTCGATTCACTGCCCTCCTCCTTCGCTCGTGGTGTGACTGTGTCGTGACACGGCTATAATCGTCGGGGGTCGCAGCCGTTCCTGTCCCCCGACAAAGGAGAGGCCCATGCCGCTGCCGCCGCCCGTCGAAGCGCTTTGGAGCGACCTGGAGGCGACCCGCCGGGAAGTCCTGAAGGAGGCCGAAAGCCTCTCCCAGGCCCAGTCGGAATGGCGCCCGAGCGAGCGCGACTGGTCAGCCGGTGAGATCGTCCACCACCTCACGCTCGCCGAGGTCGCGACCGGGAAGCTCACCTCCAAGCTCCTGAAGGAGGCCGGCTCGCCGGCCCCGTTCCCGCCCGACCTCCGGGCCTTCGTGCCGCTGCCGGCCTGGCCGGCGGCGACCGCCGCCGAGGCGCCGCCCGTCGTCCGCCCCGAGCCGGGCAAGCCGATCGCCGACCTGATCGCCGAGATGAAGGCCGCCCGAGAGCGGAGCCGGCAATCGATCGAGCGCCTCGGCGGCGTCGATCCACGCCCCCTGAAGTTCCGGCACTTCGCCCTCGGCGACCTCGACCTGGCCCAGTGGTGGATGCTCCAGGCCCGCCACGACACCGATCATCTGCAGCAGCTGCGCCGCGTCAAGGCGTCGCCCGACTTCCCGGGCGGCCCGGCCGCCTAACCCGGCTCGTAGATCACCAGGCGGATCGGGGTCGGGCGTCCGCCGCTGGCCGGGTTGTAGATCTGCGGGCAGTTCGAGAGGGCGGCCAGCACGTCCATCTCGGCCCGCAGCTCGACGTAGTCGCCGGGGCGCGACTGCCCGTCCGCGATCCGCATGCTGCCGTCGGAGCCGACCGGGACGTGCATGAAAAAGTTGAGGTTGGCGACGATGTCCTTCTTCCCGAGGCCGAAGCGGGCGAGCGCGTGCAGGAAGTTGTCGCGACAGTTCGGCGTACCTTCGACCCCATAGCGGAGGCGATTGGACTCGGCGCTGCAGCAGCCGCCGATCGTGTCGTGGCGGCCCACGGTGTCGGCGACGATCGTGAGGAGCGGGCGACCCATGTCCGAGTAGAGGTGGTGTCCGGCGGTCAAGGCGATGGTGCCGGCCAGCTTCATGGTGTCGGCCGCGTTGTAGCGCTCGCCGGGGTCGGCGGCGTTGTAGCAAAGGAAGTCGACCGCCTGCCGGCCCTCCAGGTCCACCAGACGCACCAGCTGGCCGCGCCGCACCACCCCCGACCACTCGCCGCCGGGTGGGATCACCCGATCGTCTACGACCCGGCCGGGCACTCCGGGCGCGCTGGCCTGGCTCACTCGCCGGCCCGCTTCCGCGTCACCCCGCTATGATAACGCGCCGGGCGGCCGGCCCGCGGCCGAGCGCCGGCCCAGCCTCAGCGCTCGAGGAGCGCGCGCAGCGTCCGGACCTGGGTCCGGTGGTCCAGCAGGTGGAGGCGCTGGACGAGGGCGTAGGCCCGCCAGCCGAGCTCGGCGGCGAAGACCTCCGGTTCGGACGAGGCGCCGGCGCCGGACCGGTTGACGAGCAGGATCGCCGGCACCGTCGCCGTCTCCGGAACCTCGGCGCCGACGGTGGTGGCGAGGAGCGCGTCGAGCTCGGCGTTCGCCGCCCGCAGCCCGTCACGCAGCTCGTCCCACGGCACCCGGGCCGCCGCGCCCGACGTGAGGGCCTCGTAGACCGGGGGCCCGGGCGGCCGGCGCCCGCCGAGCAGGTGGCGCAGCTCCTCGGCCGACCGGATGGTCGTCTGGGCGAGGTGGTCCACGATCTGGGCGACGCTCCACTGGCCATCGCGCAGCTGCCGCCGGGCCTCCGACTCGGTCAGGTCGGTCACCGCCGCTTCGAACTCCGCGACCGCCGCCCGGAAGCGGGCCCGGATCCCGGCCGGGCCGAGGGCCGCCGCCCGGGAGGTGAGATAGTCGAGCATCTGCGCCTGCTCCGCGGACGGCATACCGGCGACCGGGTGACCTCCTTGTTTGGTCGGGCGACCAATTATCGGACCGCTCGCCCCCGAGCGTCAACCCCGGCCTGGGCGGCCCCCCGCCGGGCCGCTATACTGGGCAGGTGATGACGCCGCTCGCCGGACTCGCCGTGCTCGACCTCACGCTCAACGTCGCGGGGCCATTCTGCACCCAGATCCTGGCCGACCTCGGCGCCGAGGTGATCAAGGTGGAGCGGCCCGGCCGCGGCGACGAGACACGGGCGTGGGTCCCGCCGCGCTGGGGACCGGAGAGCGCGGCCTACCTGGCGCTGAACCGGAACAAGCGAGGTCTCGCCCTCGACCTGAAAGCCGCCGAGGCCCGACCCATCCTCGACCGACTGGTCCGGGCCGCCGACGTGCTCGTCCAGAGCTTCCGCCCGGGCGGCGCCGAAGCGCTCGGCCTCGACGCCGGCCGGACCCGCGCGGTGAACCCGCGGCTCGTCCACTGCTCGGTGACCGCCTTCGGCACCCGGGGGCCGCACCGCGACCGGCCGGGCTACGACCCGATGATGCAGGCCTACGCGGGGATCATGAGTCTGTCCGGTTATCCGGGTCAGCCGCCGACCCGGGCCGGCACCTCGATCATCGACATGGGGACCGGGATGTGGGCCGCCCTCGCCATCGTGGCCGCCCTCCGCGAGCGTGACCGGACGGGGCAGGGCACCGAGCTCACGACGGCGCTCTTCGATACGGCGCTGGCCTGGATCCCGTACCAGCTCCTCGGCTATCTGGGGAGCGGCGAGGTGCCGGGCCCCCAGGGCTCGGGCACCGCCATGATCGTCCCCTACCAGGCGTTCCCCACTGCCGACGGCTACCTGATGATCGCGGCGCCGACGGACGCGCTCTTCGACCGGCTGTGCCGGGCCCTGGACCGGCCCGACCTGGCGGCCGACCCCCGCTTCGCCGACAACGCCGGTCGCGTGCGGCACCGCGCGACGCTGGTCGCCGCCTTGGAGACCGCCACCCGACGCTACCCGACGGCCGCCCTCCTCGAGCGACTCCGGGCCGGCGACGTGACCTGCGCGCCGATCCAGCCGCTGGACCAGGTGGTGGCCGATCCCCAGACCAAGGCGAGCGAGATGCTGGTGCCGACGTCCCACCCGGCGGTCCCCGAGCTGCTGACGGTGGCGCTGCCGATCCGCTGGGACGGGGCCCGGGCCGCGGTCCGCCGCCCCCCGCCCCGGCTCGGCGAGCACACCCGGGAGATCCTCTCCGAGCTCGGCTGGTCGGGGACGGAGATCGACGCGCTGGCCGCCCGCGGGGTCGTGTCTCTCGGCGCGACGTAGCGACCGCTCGGTTGCGGGCTCCCCGAGGTTCTGCTACGGTCCTCTACGACGAGGAGCGACGCATGGCGAGCATCCCGATCGCCCTCACCGACGAGCAGCGGGCGTTGAAGGCCGGCGTCGCCGAGATCTGCAAACGCTATCCCGGCGAGTACTGGCGCGAGCTCGACCGGGAGCGCGCCTACCCGGACGCCTTCGTGACCGAGCTGACCCGGGCCGGCTACCTAGCGGCGCTGATCCCCCCGGAGTACGGCGGAGCAGGACTCGGCATCTTCGAGGCCGGGCTCATCCTGGAAACGATCAACGCCGCGGGCGGGAATGCCGGCGCCTGTCACGCCCAGATGTACATCATGGGGACCGTCCTCCGTCACGGCAGCGCCGCCCAGAAGCAGGCGTACCTGCCGAAGATCGCCACCGGGGAGCTGCGGCTGCAGGCCTTCGCGGTGACCGAGCCCAACGCCGGCTCCGACACCACCAAGCTCCAGACGACGGCGACCCGGCAGGGGGATCGCTACGTCGTGAACGGCCAGAAGATCTTCATCTCGCGGGTCCTCCAGTCCGACCTGATGCTCCTCCTCGCCCGCACGACGCCAGTGGAGCGGGTCACGCGGAAGACCGATGGCCTCTCCGTCTTCCTGGTCGACATCCGGGGGCGCCCCGGCCTCGAGGTGCGCCCGCTCCGGATGATGATGAACCACTCCACCAATGCGCTCTTCTTCGACAACATGGAGATTCCCGCCGAGAGCCTGATCGGGGAAGAGGGGCGCGGGTTCGCCTACATCCTCGACGGCATGAACGCCGAGCGCATCCTGGTCGCCTCCGACTCCCTCGGCGACGGCCGCTGGTTCGTCGAGAAGGCGGTGGCCTACTCGAACCAGCGGGTGATCTTCGGGCGGCCGATCGGCGCCAACCAGGGCGTCCAGTTCGCCATCGCCCGCGCCCACATGGCCGTCGAAGCCGCCGACCTCATGCGGAACAAGGCGGCGGCCCTGTTCGACGCCGGCGAGCCGTGCGGGGCCGAGGCCAACATGGCCAAGTACCTGGCCGCCGAGGCGGCCTGGGAGGCGGCCAACGCCTGCCTCGACTGCCACGGCGGCTACGGCTTCGCCGAAGAGTACGACGTCGAGCGGAAATTCCGGGAGGCGCGCCTCTACAAGACCGCGCCCATCAACCAGAACCTGGTCCTCGCCTACGTCGGCGAGCACGTCCTCGGGCTGCCGCGCTCCTATTGAGCCCGGGGCCGTCGGCGCGCGCGCTGGCGGTCTGAGCGGCTCGTGACGACCCGGTGGACGATGCTCGCCGTGGTGTTCGTCACACGGGTCTCGATGGGGTTCCAGTTCCAGTCCATCGCCGCGGTCGGCCCTTTCCTCGTCGAGGAGTTCGGGCTGAGCTATGCTCAGCTCGGCTGGCTGATGGGACTGTTCATGCTCCCGGGCGCGGCGGTCGCGATGCCCGGCGGGCTGCTCGGTCGGCGCTTCGGCCACCGCCGCGTCGTGGTCGCCGGGCTGGCGCTGATGGCGCTGGGTGGCCTTGCGACGGCCGCCAGTTCGACGTTCCTGGTGGCGTGTGGCGGGCGGGTGGTGAGCGGCGTGGGCGGCGTCCTCCTCAACGTCCTCCTGGCCAAGATGGTCGCCGAGTGGTTCGCCGGCCAGGAGATCTCCACGGCCATGGGGGTCATGCTCTCGGCGTGGCCGGCGGGAATCGGCCTCGCCGTCGCCACACTGGGGGCCGTCGCGACGCTCTCCTCGTGGCGGGTGGCCGTGTACGCGACGGCAGCGGCGGCAGTGCTTGCAATCCTGCTCATGGGCACCCTCTATCGCGACGCCCCGGTGGCGGTCACCGGGGATCCGGACCCGGGACAAGGCCGTCTGTCCACGCGGGAGCTGAGGTTGGCGCTGACGGCCGGCGTGGCGTGGTGCGCCATCAACGCCAGCTTCATCGTTCTGGCGAGCTTCGGCCCCAGCTTCCTTCTGACCCGCGGCGTCGCCATCGCGGAGGCGGGACTGATCGTGAGCGTGGCGATGTGGGTCTCGATCCTGTCGGTCCCGCTCGGTGGCTACCTCGCCGATCGGCTCGGCAATGCCGATCTGGTGATCGGCGCCGGCTGCCTGGGGCTGGCGCTGGCCATGCTCGCCCTCGCGCTTCTACCCGGTGCCGTGCTGTGGCTCGTATTGGTGGGACTCCTGATCGGCGGACCGCCGGGCTCGATGATGGCGCTGCTGCCCCGGGCGCTCCCGGCGGTTCGGCTGGCCGCCGGGCTGGGCGTCTACTACACCGTGTTCTACCTGGGCGTAGCCGCGGCCCAGCCGGTCGCGGGCTTCGTCCGCGATCTCAGCGGTGACGCGGCGGCGCCCATCTACTTCGCCGCGGCCGTGATGGCGGCGACCGTGCCGTCCCTCGGAGTGTTCCGGCGCCTCGAGCGGCGCGCGGTTTAGGAGTGGATGGTGCCCGAGGACCTTCTGCGATATGCGGTCAGTGACGGCGTCGCCGTCCTGACCCTCGACAACCCACCGCTGAACCTGGTGACCCTCGAGCTGACCCGCCGCCTCGGCGAGGTGCTCGGCCGCCTGGCCGCCGACCCCGCCACCCGCGTCCTGGTCGTCACCGGGGCCGGGAGCCGGGCGTTCTGCGCGGGGTCGGACGTCAACGAGTTCCCGGCCGTCGGGGACGACGTGGTCCCGCGAAAGCTGGCCCGGGAGAACGAGGTCTACAGCCGGCTCGACGACTTCCCCCGGCCGACGATCGCCGCCCTCAACGGCCTCGCCTACGGCGGCGGCCTCGAGCTGGCCGCCTGCTGCGATCTGGTGGTCGCCGGCACCGACGTCCGGCTCGCGCTGCCCGAGATCAAGCTCGGCGTCTTCCCCGGCACCGGCGGCACCGTCCGGGTCGCCCGCCGGGTCGGCGAGGGCCGGGCCAAGGAGCTGATGTTCCTCGGCGACCCGATCGACGCCGAGACGGCCCGAGCCTGGGGCCTGGTGAACCGGCTGGTGCCGCCGGGCCAGGCCCTGGCCGCCGCCCTCGACCTGGCCCGGGTCCTGGCCGGCCGCCCCCGGCGCGCGCTCGAGCTCTGCAAGGCGGCGATCGACCTCGGCCTCGATCTCCCCGAGGACGAGGCGCTCCGCCGCACGCTCGCGCTCAGCGAGGCCGTCTTCCGGACCGACGAGTGCCGGGAAGGCGTCCGGGCCTTCTTGGCGAAGGAGCCGCCCCGCTTCCGGCCGTCATAGCCGGGCGCTCGTCGCCGCCGCCAGCGGCCGCGGGGCCGGCCCCACATAGTCGGCGCGCGGGCGGATGAGCCGGTTGTCGGCGTACTGCTCGAGCGCGTGGGCGCACCAGCCGGCGATGCGGCCGGCCGCGAAGATGGACGTGCAGAACTCGGGCTCGATGGCCAGCGCGTGGTAGACGACGGCCGAGTAGAAGTCCACGTTGACCGGCAGGCTCGTCCGCGCCCGCATCGCCTCGTGGACCCGCTCGGCGACCGCGAAGAGCCGGGGGGTTCCGGTCGCGTCGGCCATCGTCCGGGCCATGCCGCGCAGAACCCGCGCCCGGGCGTCGTCCACCCGGTAGACGCGGTGGCCGAAGCCCGGCACGCGCGCCCGCGGATCGGCCCGCTGGCTTCGCGACATCCCCGCCCGCGCGTCCAGCCGGGCCGCGACGAAGGCGTCGGCCCGGGCCGGGTCCTCGATCTCGAGCAGCATGGCCAGGACGTCCTCGTTGGCGCCACCATGACGGGGCCCCTTCAGGGTCGCGAGGGCGGCGACCACCGCGGCGTGGAGGTCGGCCAGCGTGGCCACCGCCACCCGAGCCGCGAAGGTGGACGCGTTGAGCTCGTGGTCGGCGTGGAGCGTGAGGATCACGTCGAGGACCCGCGCCAGCTCGGGCGACGGCTCCCGCCCCTCCAGCAGATAGAGGAACTGGGCGGCGTGCGAGCCGCCCCCGGTCGCCGGCACCGGTTCGAGCCCGCGCCGGAGGCGCTGCCAGGCGGCGACGGTCTCCGGGACGAGATTCATGAGTCGGCAGGCCTTGTCGAGGTTGGCCTCGGGCGTGCCAGCCCGGACATCGGGATCTGTCGTCGCCGCCAGGGAGATGGCCGTGCGCACGACGTCGAGCGGATGGGAATCACGGGGCAACCCGCGGAGCAGGGCGAGCACCGAGGCCGGCAGGCCGCGGGCGGCCTGCAGGCGGGCGGTGAAGCCGGCGGCCTCGGATGGCGACGGCAGGTCCCCGAACCAGAGCAGGTGGGTCACCGCCTCGAAGCTGGCGGTCTCGACCAGCTCGCCGATCTCGTAGCCGCGGTAGTACAGACGGCCGGCCTCGCCGTCGATCGCGCAGATGGCCGAGCGCGCGGCGATGACGTCCTCGAGTCCCGCCTTCCAACCGGTCATGGCGTCCTCCCGGATCCAGGGGTTCAGGGCCTCGGTCCGACCGTGTCGGGCTAGACTTGATTATACTTGATCATACTTGATTAGACGACTTTAAGCTGGACAGACCGGCATCCGGCTGGTAACCTCGCTCGTAGGCAGGCAAAACCCATGCTGGTCGTCGACGGCGAGGAATACCTGACGGTGGAGGAGGCGGCCGACCGGCTCCGGATCAAGCCGGCGACGCTCTACGCCTACGTGAGCCGCGGCGTGCTGCGGAGCTACCGTCAGGGCATCAAGCGCCAGCGGCTCTATCGGCGCGCCGACATCGAGGCGCTGCTCCGCCTGGCGCCGAGTCCTCGCGGCGGCGCGGCCGGCCCCGCCGCCCCCCGCCGGCCTGCCGAGATCCCGCTCGCCGAGTCCTGGATCAACGACTGAGCCCAACCGGAGGGGGCCTCCACGGCCCCCCTCCGGAACCTCCCCCCCGAAGGGGCGCGCGCGAACCCAAGGATTTGCGGCGGCAAAAGCTGCCGCTCGAAGTGGGGTCGGGCGACGCCCGCGCGCTTGCCAGACCCGGTCGACCGTGGTAGAGATACCCGCATTCGCCCTCGGCAGCCCCCGTTACCCTCGCGGCCGGTCAAGGAGGAACGTGCCATGTCGCGGCTCGCCTCGCTCGTGCTTGGTCCGGTCCTCGCCGTCACGCTCGCCACCGGTGTCCCGGCCGCGGCGCAGGAGATCAAGCTCCGCGCCGGCCACGACCAGCCGGTCGGCAGCATGTACGACGAAGGGCACAAGATGTTCAAGAAGCTGGTCGAGGAGCGAAGCCAGGGCCGCATCAAGGTGGACGTCTTCCCGGCCGCCCAGCTGGGGGCCGAGGTGGCGATGATGGAAGGGCTCCGCCTCGGCTCGATCGACGTCGCCTGTGCCAACGCCCCCAACGCGGCGACCATCTTCCCCGAGCTCGGGCTCTTCAGCGTGGCCTATCTCTTCAAGGACATTCCCCACTTCGAGCGGGTGGTGACCGAGCCGCGGTTCGTCAAGCGCTTCGATGAGATCGTGGCCAGCAAAGACGTCGGCATCAAGGTGCTCGGCTTCTACGCCGCGGGCGTCCGCAACATCTACAGCCGGAAGGGCTCGGTCAGCAGTCCCGACGACCTCCGGGGCCTCAAGATCCGGGTCCAGAACAACCCGGTCGAGGTCAAGGTGTGGCGGGCCTTCGGGGCGATCCCGACCCCGATGAACTTCGGCGAGGTCTACCAGGCCCTGCAGTCGGGCGTCATCGACGCCGCCGAGAACGGCCTGGCCGTCATCGAGTCGAACAAGCACTACGAGGCGGCCAAGTACATCTCCCAGACCGAGCACCAGCGAAACCTCTCCACGCTCTACATCAACGAGAAGAAGCTGGCCAGCCTGCCGCCCGACCTCCAGAAGATCGTGGTGGAGGCGGGCAAGGAGGCGGCGGTCCACGAGCGGAAGAAGGACGCCGAGTTCGTCGCCGCCGCCGCCGACCGCCTCAAGGCCAAGGGCGCCGCCCTCACCACCCCCGACAAGGCCAAGTTCATCGCCCTCATCGCCCCCATCCAGGACGAGGTGGCCCGCGACCTCAAGGTGAGCGATCTGCTGGAGATCGTCCGCAGCCAGGCGAAGTAGGTCCTCGGCAGCCGGCGCGATGACGCCCCGGTCGCCGAACAGGGGCGCCGGGGCGGCGCCCGCTCGCCACGCCACCCCCGGATAGCGCGATGGAGCGGCTGTTGATCCGCCTCGAACGCGGGCTGCTGCCCCTGCTGGCCGGGCTGCTCGCCTTCATCACCCTCGGCATCTTCATCCAGGTCTTCTCTCGGCGGGGGGCTCCGCCCCCCTTCCGAACCTCCCCCCGGGAAGATTGCGCGGGCAAAGCCCGCGCTCGGAGCGCTTCGACTACCCGCCGTGGACCGTTCGACCGATCGCTGGCAATCACGAACGACACCGCACCGGGGTAAGAAACGATGGAGCGGTTGCTGATCCGCCTCGAACGCGGGCTGCTCCCCCTGCTGGCCGGGCTGCTCGCCTTCATCACCCTCGGCATCTTCATCCAGGTCTGCCTGCGCTACCTCTTCAGCGTCGCGTTCATCTGGGGCGAAGAGCTGTCGCTGTTCGCCTTCATCTGGTGCGTGTTCCTGGGCGCGGCCGTCAACACCCGACGCCGGAGCCACTTCGCCTTCGACTTCCTGGCGGGCCTGCTGCGCGGGCGCGCGGCGGCCGCCCAGCACCTGCTGGTCGACCTGATCGTCCTCGCCTTCTCCCTGTTCATGCTCGTCAAGGGCTACGAGTTCGCCCGGGTGGGGGTGAAGCGGCTGTCGCCCGGCCTGGGGATCACCATGTTCGTCCCCACCCTCATCATCCCGGTCAGCGCCGCCTACATGACGCTGGCTGGCGTGATCGCCACCCTCCGGGACGCCCGCCGGCTGGCAGGCGGCCAGCCACCCGGCAGCTGATGCCTCCCCTCGCGCTCCTGTTCGGCACCTTCGCGGTCGCGCTGCTGGCCGGTATCCCCATCTCCTACGCCCTCCTCCTCGCCTCCCTGCTGGTGGTGCTCCAGGAAGGGCTGCCGACCACGGTCGTCGTCCAGCAGATGTTCACCGGCATCAACGGCTTCACCCTCCTGGCTCTCCCCTTCTTCTTCCTGGCCGGCAACGTCATGAACGCCGGCGGCATCTCGGAGCGCCTGGTCAAGCTGGCCATGGCCCTGGTCGGCCACCTGCGGGGCGGACTGGCCCACGTCAACGTCGTGGTCGGGATGTTCTTCGCCGGCATCTCCGGGAGCAGCACCGCCGAGGCGGCCGGGATCGGCACCGTGTTCATCCCGGCCATGAAGCGGCGCGGCTACGACGAGAACTTCACCGTGGTCCTCACCGCCTGTACCTCCACCATGGGGGTCGTCATCCCGCCCAGCATCCTCATGGTAGTCTACGGCGCCACCGCCGAGACCTCGACCGGCGCCCTGCTGATCGGCGGCATCCTGCCCGGCGTCCTCATGGGGCTGGCCCTCATGGTCCAGTCGCACTTCTTCGCGCTGAAGTACGACTTCCCGCGCGAGCACCCCCGCTTCCTCGGTTGGCGGGCGTTGTGGGCGGGCGTCAAGGAGGGGATCTGGCCGCTCGGCGTGCCGGTGATCATCGTGGGGGGCATGGTGGTCGGGATCTTCACCCCGACCGAGGCGGCGTCGGTGGCCGCCGTCTACGCGCTGGCCATCACCCTCTTGCTCTATCGGAGCCTCGCCTGGAGCAGTCTGCCCCGGCTCTTCGCGGAGACGGTGATCCAGTTCTCGCAGGTGCTCTTCTGCGTGGCCGGCGCGTCGATCTTCGGCTGGCTCCTGGCCTTCTACCGGGTCCCCGAGCTGGTGACCGACTTCATGCTCGGCGTCACCACCGACTGGCGCGTCATCATGCTGCTGATCGTCCTCCTCTACATCATCCTGGGCACCTTCATGGACGCCATCCCCGCCATCCTCATCTTCGTCCCCATCCTCCAGCCGATCGCCCTCAAGGTCGGCATCCATCCGGTCCACCTCGGGGTGGTCATCGTCATGACCCTCGCCCTCGGCTTGCTCACCCTCCCCTACGGCCTCTGCGCGCTGACCGCCTGCGCGGTGGCCGGCATCCCGGTCACCCGCATCCTCAAGCTGCTCCACCTCATGATGATCGCGATCATCGTCATCATCATCGTGTGCGCGCTGGTGCCGGACACCGTCCTCGCCATTCCCAAGCTGCTCGTCCCCAAGTGGGTGTAGCCGCCCGGATAGCGGGAGCATATACTCGAACCATCATGGCCGCCCCGCTGGACGGTCTCCGTGTCGTCGATCTGAGCGAGAACCTGGCCGGCCCCTTCTGCACGATGATCCTCGCCGACATGGGGGCGGAGGTCGTCAAGGTCGAGCGGCCCGGCATCGGGGACGAGAGCCGGCGGTTCCCGCCCTTCCTCGACGGCGAGAGCGCCGGCTACCTGACCCTCCACCGGGGGAAGAAGAGCGTCGTGCTCGACCTGAAGGATGGCCGCGGGCGCGAGGCCTTCACCCGGCTGGTGGCCCGGGCCGACGTGCTGGTGGAAGCCTTCCGGCCGGGGACGCTCGACCGGCTCGGCCTGGGACCGGCCATACTGCGGGCCGGCCACCCTCGGCTCATCGTCTGCTCGCTTTCCGGCTTCGGCCAGAGCGGCCCCTACCGCGAGCGCGGCGGCTACGACCTGATCGCCCAGGCCATGGGCGGGCTCATGAGCGTGACCGGGGAGCCGGGGCGGGCGCCGGCCAAGTGCGGGCTGCCGGTCACCGACATGGGATGCGGGATGTGGGCGGCGATCGGCATCCTGCTCGCGCTGGCCGCGCGCGAGAAGACCGGGGAGGGCCAGTGGGTGGACACCTCGCTGTTCGAGGTCCCGCTGGCCTGGGGGAGCTGGCACGCGGCCCGCTACTTCGCGACCGGCGAGGTCGTGGGCCCGCTCGGCTCCGCCCACCCGTCGAGCGCGCCCTACCAGGCCTTCCCGGGGGCGGACGGCAAATGGTTCGTCCTGTCGGCGGGCGTCCAGCACCTCTGGGAGCGCCTCTGCAAGATCGTGGACCGTCCTGATCTCGCCGCCGACCCTCGGCTCCAAACGAACGCCGACCGCGTCCAGCACGCGACCGTGATCGAGGCCGAGCTGGCCGCCGTCTTCCGCGAGCGGCCGGCCGCCGACTGGGTGCGCGCCTGCGAGGCGGAAGGGATCCCGGCCGGCCCCGTGAACCGGCTCGACGAGGCCTACGCCGATCCTCAGGCCCGCGCCCGCCAGATGGTGGTGGAGCTGGACCACCCGACGGTCGGCCGCCATCGGGTACTGGGGATCCCCGTCAAGCTCTCCGCGACGCCGGGAGCCATTCGCGGACCGGCGCCGCGCCTTGGCCAACACACCGAAGCAGTGCTGCGGGAGCTCGGCTACTCGGCGGCCGAGGCCCGCGCGCTCGCCGACGCGGGGCTCGCGCGTCCCCGGGAGGTCCCATGATCGGCCGCCGTCGCATCGTGGTGCTCGTCGCGCTCGCTGGACTCCTGGCCGCCACCGCCCTCGCCGTCCACGCCCAGGGGGACGCCCTGCGCAGCCCGCTCCGGGAGCCCCTGAAGGTCCGGCAGGGCATGCTCAACGTCCCCGCCCTGTCACCCCTGTACCTGCTCCCCGACGAGGCGAAGAAGTACAACATCCAGATCGAGCAGATCATGTTCCAGCGGTTCGCCGACGAGCGCACCGCGCTCGCCTCGGGGGACCTCGACATCACGGCCTTCGGACCCCAGGACATCTCGCTGGCCTTGAGCCAGGGGGTGAAGAACCTGATCGGGGTGGCCGGGGTCGGCTCGGGGAACGACTGCCTGATCGTCCGCAAGGGCGAGGACGTCAAGGCGTGGCCGGAGCTCCTCGGCAAGGCGATCGGCGTGGGGGCGGGCTCCATCTCGTGGCTGAAGTTCACCGCCTCGGTGACCGAGAACGGCGTGGATTACCGGAAGCTCAAGATCGTCAACATCATGGGCGGCGGCGGCAACTACCTGAAGGCGCTCCAGGGCAAGGAGATCGACCTGGCCGTGGTCTGGCAGCCGTTCTGCGCCCAGGCGATCACCGAGGGTTGGGGCACCTATCCGACCCTCGACCACAACCAGTCCAGGACGGTCGGCGGCCAGCTCGGCGTCTTCGCGGTGAACCGCGGCTTCCTGGAGAAGCACCCCGACGCCGTCCAGCGGATCGTGATCGCCTACCTCGACACCCTGAAGTTCGCCCAGGGGAACATGGGCAAG
>DASYUM010000141.1:0-10959 GCA_036001225.1 Candidatus Methylomirabilota bacterium
GCGCGGGCAAAGCCCGCGCTCGGAGCGCTTCGACCTGGAGCGCGGAGATAATGCGAAGCGTACCGGCGTATTTCATCCCGCTAAGGCCTCGGCGGGAGGCTTTGCCCCGCGCCGACCGCCCCCGACCGCCGGGCCGTCCACACCGCCCGCGCCCGGGCGAGGTCCTCGGGCGTGTTCAGGTTCATGAAGGCCAGCTCCGGGGCCTCGAACCGCGCCACGGTCTCGGCGGGGATTTGGCGGACGCGCACCTCGTCGAAGAACCCGGTGATCTTGAGCTGGCCGGCCCGCAGCCGGCGCTCCATCGCCGGCAGGCACGCCTTGCCGTAGATCGCGTGCAAGGGTTGCAGCTCGCCGGCCGCCTCCGGGATCACGACGTCGGCGTCGGCCGCCTGGGCGGCGAGGTAGCCGAGCAAGGCGCTCGACAGGAACGGCATGTCGCAGGCGACGCAGAGGGCGGCGTCGCCGGCGACGGCCGCCAGCCCCGAGTAGATCCCCCCCAGCGAACCCCCGTCGGGATAGACGTCGCCGACCATCGGGAGGCCCAGAAACGCGTACAGCCCGGGCGAGTTGGTGACGACCAGGCAGTCCGGGACGACCGTCCCGAGCGTCTCCACGATGTGTTGGATGAGCGGCCGCTCACCGAAGGGGATCAGCGCTTTGGGCGATCCACCCATCCGCCGGCTCTTCCCCCCGGCGAGGATGACCCCGCTGACTCGCGGCATCGGACGGTGGCATCATACCACGCCGGGTGCGTCCCGTCAGGAGGCGGCCCCGCGCTGGCGCCTCACCCGGCGAGATCCTCCGGGGCGAGCGTCACCGCACCGGGGCGTACAACACGCGGCCGGCCGCCGCAGAGGTCGAGCACGGTGGACGCCGGGCCGCCCCGCGTCGGCCCGCCGTCGAGGACGAGGTCCACCGCGTCGCCGAGGCCGGCCAGGACCTCGTCCGCCGTGCGCGGGGGCGGCGCGCCGTCGGGATTGGCGCTCGGCGCGGTGAGCGGCTGCCGCGTGGCGGCGACGAGTGCCCGGGCAACCGGGTGGCCAGGGATCCGCACCCCAACCGTCCCCGTCCCGGCCGTCAGGGCGGACGGTAGCTCGGGCCGGGCCGGCAAGATCAGGGTCAGCGGGCCCGGCCAGTAGCGCGCGATCAAGAGCTGGGCGCGCGCGGGGAGGCCCGCGACGACCGCGCTCGCCATCTCGAGCGAGTCCACCAGGACCAGCAGCGGCTTGTCGGCCGGGCGACCCTTGGCTCGGAACACCCGGCCGACCGCGTCGGCGTCGAACGCGTTGGCGCCGAGCCCGTAGAAAGTCTCGGTCGGAAAGGCGACCAGCCCGCCGGTCCGCAACAGGCTGGCGGCCGTGGCGAGGATGGCGGACGCGGGGGCCTCGGCATCCACCCGGACCGTCCGGCCCGCCGGCGCCCCGGTCATACGTCGTCGGGAGGGCGGCCTCGCTTCATCGCCTCTTCGACCTTCTGCGCCCGGGCCTCCACCTCACGCGCCATCGCGCTCCGGTGTTCGGTCAGACGCCGGGCGAGGTCGGCATCGGCCACGGCCAGGATCTGGGCGGCCAGGATCCCGGCGTTGGCGGCTCCCGGCTTTCCGATGGCGACCGTCGCCACCGGCAGCCCCTTCGGCATCTGCACCATGGAAAGGAGCGAGTCGAGGCCGTTCAGGACCGAGGGAATCGGCACGCCGATGACCGGCAGCGTCGTCTCCGCCGCGACGAACCCCGGCAGCGCCGCCGCGCCCCCCGCCCCCGCAATGAAGACGCGCACGCCGCGCCGCATCGCCTCGTGGACCCAGCGGCGCGTCCGCTCGGGCGTGCGATGGGCAGAGGCCACGGTCAGCTCGCAGGGGATCTTCAGGGAGTCGAGGACCTTGACGGCCTCCTGGAGCACCTCGAGGTCGGCGTCGCTCCCAATGACGATGCCGACGCGAGGCTCGCGGCTTCCCTCGCTCATGGCTGGCTCCCCCGCCGGATCAGCGCCCGGCGACCGATGTCGCGCCGGAAGTGCATCCCCTCGAAGCGGATCTCGCCGACTGCTGCGTAGGCGCGCGCGATCGCGGCGGGGATGTCCGCGCCGAGGGCGGTGACGCCGAGGACCCGGCCGCCCGCCGTCACCAGCCGGCCGTCGCGTCGCGCGGTGCCCGCGTGGAAGACCGTGACGCCGGAATGGCCCGCCGCCGCCTCGGTGCCCGTGATCGGATGCCCCGTGGTGTAGGCGCCCGGATAGCCGCCCGAAGCCAGGACCACGCAGACGGCGGCCTCGGGGCGCCACTCCACCGCGTCCGGCAAGCCCTTCCCCTCGGCCACCGCCCGGCAGAGCGGCAGGAGGTCGCCAGCCAGGCGGAGCATCAGCGGCTGGCACTCGGGGTCGCCGAAGCGGACGTTGTACTCGAGAAGCTTGGGCCCGTCGGCGGTCAGCATCAGCCCCGCGTAGAGGACGCCCCGATAGGGTCGGCCCTCGGCCGCCATCGCCCGGACGGAGGGGCGGATCACGGTGTCGACGATCCGCGCCGCCAGGCCGCCGTCCAGAACCGGCGGCGGTGAGTAAGCCCCCATCCCTCCCGTGTTCGCCCCCTGATCGTCGTCGAACACGGTCTTGTGATCCTGGGCCGCCGCCAGCGGACAGATCGCCTCGCCGTCGGTCAGGGCGAAGAACGACAGCTCCTCGCCCGCCAGCAGCTCCTCGATCACGATCCGGGCGCCCGCGTCGCCGAACACCCGGCGCTCCAGCATGTCGGCGATCGCCTGGTCGGCGGCGGCGACGTCGCGGCAGACGACGGCGCCCTTCCCCGCCGCCAGGCCGTCGGCCTTGACCACGGCCTGCCCGCCCAGCTCGCGCACGAAGGCACGCGCCCGGGTCGGCTCGGCGAAGGTGTCGAAACGCGCGGTCGGGATCCCGTATCGCGCGAAGAGCCGCTTGGCGAAGACCTTGGAGCTCTCCAGCTCGGCGGCCGCTCGGGTCGGTCCGAAGGCCGCCAGCCCGCGCTCGGCGAACCGGTCCACCACGCCGAGCGCCAGCGGCACCTCGGGACCGACGATCGTGAGGTCGATCCGCTCCCGCTCGGCGAACGCCGCCAGCTCGTTGACGGCATCAGAGGCGATCGCGACGCAGTGGGCGACCTCGACCATACCGGGGTTGCCGGGAGCGACGTAGAGGGCGTCGAGCACCGGGCTCTGAGCGAGCTTCCAGGACAGCGCGTGCTCGCGCCCACCGCCGCCGACGAGCAGGACACGCATCAGCGCGGGCTCGGGGTCACGTCTCGGGTGGCCCGAAGGCGCGGGCCCGAGCGATCTCCGCCCAGCGGCTGTCGGGGTCCAGCTCGACGTAGCGCCGCCAGTGGTGGCGGGCAGGATCGGCGTCCCCCCGCCGCTCGAGGGCCGAGGCCAGGTTGAAGTGGGCGTCCGCGTAGTCGGGACGGACTTCGAGAGCCCGGCGATACCAGGCGACGGCCTGGGCGAGGTCGGCGAGGTCGTCGTGGAGGGAACCCAGATTGTAGGCCGCCTCGGCGCAGGTCGGATCGGCCGTCAGCGCGACCTCGTAGTGGCGGCGGGCATCCTCGTAGCGTCCCATCCGGTGATGGAGCAGCCCCAGGTTGTTCCAGGCCGCGGCGTTGTCGGGGCTGAGCGTGGTGACCCGCTGGTAGGCGTCCACGGCCCGCTCCCACTGGGCCGGGTCGCCGTCCCACTGAGACGCCAGCTCGAACCAGCGGTCGGCCTCGCCCTCCGGCCGCGTCAACGGCCGCACGAGACCTCGGAGCGCGGTCTCCCGGGCCGCCTCGGCGAGCTCCTTCCCCGAGAACTCCATGACCATCTGGCCGGATGGCTCCAGCAGCTGCGAGTCCTTCTCGATCAGGACCTCGCCCGCCCGGACCGTGATCCGCAGCTCGGCCAGGGGCGCCTCGGACTCCGGGACCAGCCGGCGCAAGGCGTCCAGCGCGGTGCGGACCTGGCGAACGGTGAGGCCTTGCTCGAGGAGCGTCTTGGCGACGCGGAGGCTCACGACCTCGCGGAAGCTGTAGGAGCCCGGCTGCCCGACGGGGTGCAACAGGCCCAGCCGGCGGAGCTGGGCGGCCCGACGCGGGGTGAGGGCCAGGAGCCGGCTGACGTCCCGGTCCGTGAAGACCCACACCGTCCGAATCCGCTACTTCCGGGCGGTTTTCCGGGCCGGGCGTGCCTCGGCGACCGCGGCGCGCTTGGCCTTTCCCCCGGCGGCCGCTGGCGACCGCGCCTCGGCCTTCGACAGCGGCTTCTTCACCTGCTCGACGGACTGCCGCAACGCTTCCATCAGGTTCACGACCTTGGCCGGCGCCGGCTGGGCAGGCGGCGCCGCGATCGGCCGGCCCTCGCTCTTGGCCTGGATCTGCTCGAGGAGCTTGGCCCGATACTCGTCGTGGTACTTGCCGGGCTCGAAGTCATGAGCCAGCGCGTCGATCAGCTTCACGGCCAGCTCGATCTCCTGCGGGGAGGGCTGGACCGTCTTCCAGCGCGCTTCGATCTCGCGCACCTCGTCGGCGTAGTAGAGGGTGTGGAGGACGAGCTTCCCTTCGGCCGCCCGCAGGAGGGCATGGTACTCGCGGGTGCCCATGACGAACCGGACGACGGCCGCCTTGCCCGCCTCCTCGAGGGCGCCGAGGAGAACGTGATAGGCCCGCTCGCTCGCCTCCTGGGGCGCCGCGTAATAGGACCGCTCCAGGTAGATGGGATCGACGCTGGCCACGTCCACGAACTCCAGCACCTCCAGCGCCCGGGAGCCCTCGCGCTCAGCGGCCTCGAAATCGGCGTCGTCCATGATGACGTAGCCGTCGAGCTTGTAGCCCTTGACGATCTCTCCGCGCTCGACGTCGCGCTCACAGGTCGGGCAGTAGAGCTTCTGCCTGAGGCGGGAATGGCAGACCGCATGGAGCTGGTTGAAGGAGACCGTCTCCGGACGGGCTGCCACGTAAAGCTTGACCGGGATCGACACCAGCCCGAAGGTGACGACCCCGGTCCACACGGACGCCATATGCGCCTCCTCGAGAAGGGATCAGGCCCGTCCAGTGCTCCACGCGGGCGAGGCCTCCATGATAGCAACCGGCCCCGGCGGCCGCAAATTCGCTACGCGGGGGGCTTGGCGGAAGCGGCGGCCGTCCGGGGGCCATCGGCGGCGGCGAGGCGGGGGACGACGAAGGCCGAAAGGGTCGCGATGAGGAGGTACATCATCGTCCAGTACGCGGTGAGAGCCCGGCCGGGCGCGCCCCGGCCGGCCAGCGCCAGCCCGGCGGTGACGAGGGCGTTGAGGCTCGCCGCCCCCATCGAGAGGCGGAGGGGGATCGGGGTCAGCCGCCGGATGCGCAGGAGGCCCCCCACGCCGCGAAGGCCGGCAGCCGCGATCCGGCCCCCGGCCGCCCAGAAGCCGAGGATGCTGCCCGCGTGGAGCAGCCACGACCAGGGAGGGCCGGGGACGACGTCCGCGCCGGCGAGCAGGGCCAGGTGGAGCGCCAGGCTCGCGGCGAGGCCGGCGGCGGCGGTGATGAGAATCAGGCGATCGCGGGCGATGGCGCGCGCTCGGTCAGACCCGTGGTGGCGGCGGGGGCGGCAAGGGCCACGGGAGGGCGTCGCTCCAGCCGTCGAGCACGGTCCGCGCCTGACGCTCCGGCGACGGACTCGGCGGCGTGGGAAACGGGACCGCCGGCCGGGGCGCCAGGTGGATCGGCTCGGGCCGGAGGATGTTTCGGAGCACGTAGTACCGGTTCATGAGCTCGCCCATGAACTTCCCGCCGCGGTCGTAGACGTCGTTTCCATCGAGCCAGCCCACGTGCCGGCCGTAGCGGTCGTAGACGTCGTCGCCGGCCAGGAAGCCCCAGTACTTCCCGTCCCAGCGGAAAAGCGGCTCGCTGACGGTGACCGTGGCCATGCTCAGTGCCGGAAGTGACGGACGCCGGTCACCACCATCGCCATTCCCCGAGCATCGGCCGCCGCGATGACCTCGTCGTCGCGGATCGAGCCGCCGGGGTGGATGACCGCGCTGGCGCCGGCCTCGGCGAGGACGTCGAGGCCGTCGCGGAACGGGAAGAAGGCGTCGGAGGCCGCGACCGCCCCCGCCGTTTGATGCCCGTGCTCGCGAGCCCGCATGACCGCGAGCCGCGCCGCGTCCACCCGGCTCATCTGTCCGGCCCCGACCCCGAGCACCTGCGCCGGCGAGCCGAGCACGATGGCGTTGGACTTGACGTGTTTGGCCACCCGCCAGGCGAAGCGGAGTCCCGCCCACTCCTCCGCCCTCGGCTCCCGCCGGCTCACCACCTTGCAGGCGCCGGGATCGAGGTCGGCGAGATCGGCTTCCTGGACGAGGAGCGCACCGAGCACGCTGCGCAACTCGATCGGCCGCGCCGGCCACCCCCGCCGATCGCAGGGCACTTCCATGACCCGGAGCTTCTTCTTCGTCCGTTCGAGCTCCGCGAGGGCGTCGGGGGCGAAGGCGGGGGCGAAGAGGATCTCCAGGAGGACGCCCGACAGCACCGGCAAGAGCGCCCCATCCACTGGCCGGTTCACGCCGACGATGCCACCGTAGATCGACACCGGGTCGGAGGTCTTGGCGCGCTCGAGCGCGGTGCGCGCGTCGGGCCCCACGGCCGCGCCGCACGGGTTCGTGTGCTTGATCACGACCGCCGCTGGCTCCTCGAATTCGAGGAGGAGGCCGAGGGCGGCCGAGAGATCGAGCAGGTTGTTGTACGACAGCTCGGGACCGAGGAGCTGGCGGGCGGCCCCGACCCCGA
Source organism: Candidatus Methylomirabilota bacterium (assembly GCA_036001225.1). Classification (GTDB taxonomy): domain Bacteria; phylum Methylomirabilota; class Methylomirabilia; order Rokubacteriales; family DASRDR01; genus DASYUM01. The sequence continues at coordinate 6,761 of DASYUM010000141.1, forward strand.
GCGGGGCCCCGAGGGGACGGTAGAGCGCCGCTGCCTGGTGCGGGTTCTCGCCGTAGCGGAGCCCCCGGAGCCGCTCCGCCTCCAGCCGGAGCACGGGCGGGAGGAGGGGCGGCGCCTCGGCCGCCGCCGCCCGCGGCGGGACGGCCGAGCGGAGCCAGGCGGCGATGGCGGCGTCGTACTGGGCGGTCCGGCGGAAGGCCTCCTGGGCCAGTCGCCGGCGTGTCTCGGGCGAGAGCTCGCGGCCGTTCCGGACCAGCTCGGCGAGGACCGGCCCGTACTGGCTCGGGTCCACCAGGACCGCCACCCCGGCGTGGTTCTTGGCCGCCGCCCGGATCATCGCGGGGCCGCCGACGTCGATGTTCTCCACGATCTCGTCGAACGTCGCCCCCGGCCGGGCCGCCGTCTGCTCGAACGGATAGAGGTTCACGGCCACCAGGTCGATCGGCTCGATCCCGTGAAGGGCGAGCTGGCGCATGTGCTCGGGGTGACCGCGCCGGGCCAGGAGCCCGCCGTGGATCGCGGGGTGGAGCGTCTTCACCCGGCCGTCGAGCATCTCGGGGAAGCCGGTCAGCTCGGCCACCTCGCGGACCTTCAGGCCGGCCCCCTGCAGCGTCCGGGCCGTCCCGCCGGTCGAAACCAGTTCGACGCCGAGTTCGGTCAGCCCGCGGGCGAACTCCACCACGCCTGTCTTGTCGGAGACGGAGAGGAGCGCCCGCCGGACCTGGCTCATCCTCAGTCCTTGATGCGTATCCGCCGGCCGACCAGCTCGAGCCGGCCCTCGGCGTAGAGCCGGATGGCTTCCGGATAGAGCCGGTGCTCCTGGACGAGGATGCGGGCGGCCAACGTTTCCTCGGTGTCCGTGTCGAGGACCGGGACCGCCGCCTGGAGGACGATGGCCCCGGTGTCCACGCCCTCGTCCACGAAGTGGACCGTCGCGCCGGCGACCTTGGCGCCATACTCGAGGGCCTGGCGCTGGGCGTGGAGGCCCGGGAAGGCCGGCAGCAGCGCCGGGTGGACGTTGAGGATGCGGCCGCGGAAGGTGGCGATGAACTCGGGCGAGAGCAGCCGCATGTAGCCGGCCAGGCAGACCAACTCGACGGCGTGCTCGTCGAGGACGGTCGCCACCGCCCGGTCGAAGGCGGCGCGGTCAGGACAGGCGTGGGGATCGAGGTGAACGGCCTTGACCCCGGCCGCCCGCGCGCGGTCCAGGGCGCGGGCCCCGGCCCGATCGCTCACCACCACGGCCACCCGGGCCGGGCAGCGCCCCCCCTCTATCGCGTCCAGGATGGCCTGGAGATTCGAGCCCCGGCCCGAGGCCAGGACGCCGAGGACGAGCGGCGTCGCCCCCATCGGACGCCTATTGTACCTCAGGCGTAGGCGACGCCACGACTTCCGCGCGCGATCTCGCCGATCTCCCAGGTGGGAATGCGGCGCGCCTGGAGGGCCTTGCGGGCCCGGGTCGCCGCCGCCGGGGGAACGACCAGCACGAAGCCGATCCCCATGTTGAAGACGCGGAACATCTCCGCTTCCTCGAGGCGGCCGCCCGCACGCAGGAAGCCGAAAATCGGCGGGATGGGCCAGGCGCCGCGACGGATCAGGGCCCGGCAGCCCGGTGGGAGGACGCGTGGCACGTTGCCGGTCAGGCCGCCGCCGGTGACGTGGGCCATGGCGTGGACCGGCACGCCCGCGCGCAGCAACGCGAGGACGGGGCGGACGTAGATGCGGGTCGGGGTGAGCAGCGCCTCCCCCACGGTCTGGCCCAGCTCGGCTACGCGGTCGGTCACCCGGTGGCCGAGCCGCTCGAAGACGACCTTGCGGGCGAGGCTGTAGCCGTTGGAATGGAGGCCCGTCGAGCCGAGGCCGAGGACGACGTCCCCGGGGCGCACCGTGCGGCCGTCGATCAGCTTGCGGCGTTCGACCACCCCGACCGCAAAGCCGGCCAGGTCGTACTCACCGGGCGCGTAGAGGTCGGGCAGCTCGGCGGTCTCCCCCCCGATCAGCGCGCACCCCGCCTCGCGGCACCCGGCCGCGACCCCGCGCACGAGGGCCTCGACCACCGCGGGGTCCAGGCGGCCGATCCCGATGTAGTCGAGGAAGATCAGGGGCTCGGCGCCGTGGACCAGGAGGTCGTTGACGCTCATCGCCACCAGGTCGATGCCGACCGTGTCGTGGCGGTCCAGCAGGACGGCGATCTTGACCTTGGAGCCGACGCCGTCGGTGCCGGCGGCGAATACGGGCTGGCGGTACCGGGTCGGGACGCGGAAGAAGCCGGCGAAGGCCCCGATGTCGCCGAGGACCCCGGAGCGGTAGGTGCGGCGCGCGTGGGGGGCGAGGCGGCGGACGGCCTCGTCGCCGGCCTCGATGTCCACCCCGGCCGCCCGGTAGGTCAAGGACCGGGCTCGGGCGGAGACGGAGCGGGCGCGCCGGCGCACGGCTCATTCTACCCCGCGGCCGCCGCCCGTGGCTGTCTCGGGGCCGGATGTCGGCCGCGACTGTCCTTCAGCGGGACGATGCGGAGCTCACCCGGCCGATCTCACGGACCTACGGTCTCCCGGGCCGAGCCCCGGCCCGCTACCGCTTCGTGTCCTGGTCGGTCGCCTCGCGCGACAACATCGCGGCGAGGACCTGTCCCGCGTCTGCGAGCGCATCCACCAGGGCCTTCTCCCCCGTCCGGACCCGCTCCACGACGCCGGTGATCTGCCCGAACTCGTCTCGGTCCAGGCGGACGATGAAGATTGCTCGGTGGAACCCTGCCTCCTCGGCGGTCATGACTCGCCTCCCGCCCTCAGGGAAGGCGGGGAGGTTGTGGGCGCCCGCGCACCCGCTGGCGGTGTTCCCGCTGACGGTGCTCCCGCTGCTTTCTACCGTTATCCCGTTCAGGTTCCCGCTAGCGGTGTTCCCGGTCACGGTGTTGCCGCTGCCGGCTACCCATATCCCTTGCCCGGTGTTGTTGAGCGCGCGCATCGCTTGGATCACGACCTGAGGAGAACTGAGAGTGACCCCGTTGACGAACCCCGCGACGGTCCCGTTACGGACGGCAATCCCCTGTCGGACCTTCCCGCGCTCAGCCGAGCTTGCCCTTCACGCGCTGGATCACCTCCTGCGCGAGCGCCAGCGCCCGACGGGCATCCTCCGCATCGAACGCCTCGGCCGGGATGCCGCCCGGCAGGCTGTTGGGATAGCGGGTCGGCACGTAGTAGTGGTCCAGCGGAGCGGCGCGCGGCTTGAGCGCTCGCAGGTCGTCGTCGAGCCGCGCGCACTCCTCGGCGAGGTCGGCCACCGAATGGCCCAGGACCTGCTCCGCGCCGCGGGCGTAGAGAAAGGCCTTCAGGGCCTTCTCCGCGGCCTGCTGGCTGAGGAAGCAGGCGAGGTGGTAGCGGCGACCGGCGGCGCTGTATTCGGCATCGCTCACGTCATGCTCGGCCTGCCGGAGCCAGCGAAGCGCTTCGGCCTTGGGATCAGGCCTCATAGACGACTCGGCCGCGGGCCAGGGCGGCCCGAAGGAACGGGTTGGCCTCGGCCATGACGCGGAACTCGTCGGGGGTATACACGAACAGATCCAATCCGACGGAGGGGTTCAGCGCGCCATAGAACCACTCGAGCCGGCGCGTGAAGGGCTCTGACGACGGCGCCACCAGGATGAGATCGATGTCGCTCGTCGAGCCGACGGAGCCCGAGACCAGCGAGCCGAAGAGAATCGCCTTGGTCACGCCGAGCCGTGGAAGCTCCTGGAGGATACGGCGCAGCTCGGCCTCGAGCCGGGCGCGCCGGTCGTCCCTCCCGGCCCAGCGGACGGTCGTGCGGGCCACACGGTCACTCTAATCCGGGCCAGCCCGCGGGGCAACGCCGCGTCGTCCCCGACTAGGCCCGCACGAAGACCGGGTCGCGGTAGCGGCGGGTGTCGCACGGCAGGGGACGGGGAAGGCTAGGTGCGGCGGCACCGCTGGTCAGTCGCCGAAGAGCCCGAGCTGGGCAGTGTCCTCCTGGGGGAAGCCGACCTTATATTCTCCGGTGCAGCAGGCGTGGCAGAAGCGACTCTCGTCGCCCCCGACCGCCTTGAGCATGCCCTCCAGCGAGAGGTAGCCGAGCGAGTCCGCCTCCAGATAGCGCCGGATCTCCTCCACCTTGTGGCTGGAGCCGATCAGCTCCTTGCGGGTCGGGGTGTCGATGCCGTAGTAGCACGGCCACTGGATGGGCGG
>DASYUM010000142.1:0-8943 GCA_036001225.1 Candidatus Methylomirabilota bacterium
CGACTCCACGACGCCGAAGCTCTGCATGTGGCGGACGCGGGTCCCGACCTTCGGCAGCTCGACGAAGACCACGTCCCCCAGCTGGTCCTGGGCGTACTGGGTGATCCCGACGCGGGCCCGGGTGCCTTCCACCTTCGCCCATTCGTGCTCCCGCGTGTAGCGGAGGTCGGCCGGATAGGTCGCCGCCATGCCTCTCTCCTTTGCCCGCCTACTTCTTGACCTTGGGAGGATGGAAGGGTGTCTTCACCACTCGCGCCCGCTGGCCGCGCCCCCGAACCTCGACCTCCAGCTCGGTCCCGACCCCGGCCAGCGGCGCGGCCACGTAGCCGATCCCGATGTAGCGATCCACGCTCGGCCCGTAGGAGCCGGAGGTGACGTGCCCGACCTCGCCGCCCTCCCGCAGGATGCGGTAGCCGTGGCGGGCGACCGCCCGGTCGGTCATCTCGAACCCGACCAGCCTCCGCCGCGGGCCTTCGGCTCGAACCCGCTCGATCGCCGCCCGGCCGAGAAAGTCGCCCTTGGCAGGCTTCACGACCCAGCCGAGCCCCGCTTCCAGCGGGTTCGTCGTCTGGTCGATGTCGTTTCCGTAGAGGGCGTACTTCATCTCGAGGCGGAGCGTGTCGCGGGCACCCAGCCCGACCGGCGCCACCCCGTCCGGCTTCCCTTCGGCCAGGAGCGCCTCCCAGACCGTTTCCGTCTGTTCCGCCGGCAGGTACAGCTCGAAGCCGTCCTCCCCCGTGTATCCGGTGCGGGAGATGATGGCGGCCACTCCCGCCACCCGGCCGCGGGCGCACCGGTAGTAGCCGATGCGGCTGACGTCGGTGTCGGAGAGCCGGCCCACCAGCCCCTCCGCCCGCGGCCCCTGCACGGCGATGAGGCCGGTGGCCGCGCTGATGTTGCGGGCGTCCACTTGCCCATCGAGGTGGCCGGTCACCCACGCCCAGTCCTTGTCGATGTTGGCCGCATTCACCGTCATCAGGTAGTGTCCGTCGCCGAGCCGGTAGAGCGTCAGGTCGTCCACGATCCCGCCGTCCTCGTAGCAGAGGAGCGAGTACTCGACCTGGCCGACCTCGAGAGCGCCGACGTCGTTGGTCGTCAGCCGCTGGAGGGTCGCCAGGGCGTCGGGGCCGCGGAACTCGAACTCGCCCATGTGGCTGACGTCGAAGCAGCCGACGGCGGTCCGCACGGCCCGGTGCTCCTCGACGATCCCGGTGTACTGGACCGGCATGTCCCAGCCGCCGAAGCCGATCATCCGCGCGCCCCGCCGGACATGGGCGGCGTGAAGCGGGGTACGCTGGAGCGGAGTCGAGTCAGGTGCGGTCATCGCGGATGCATGCGGCGATCGCTATTATCCCCTCGGCGACGCCGCTTTTCAACCGCGGGACCGGCCCCCGGGCGAGGCGCGATGCGCATCGGCCCGGAGGTCAGGGAAGGACCTCCACCTCTACCACCGCGGCGTCGCTCTGCTCGCGCTGGTCCGTGACGAGGGTGAGCGTGACGCGCTTCCAGCCGGGGGTGGCGAAGGCCAGGGGAACGACGAGCTCCCCCGCCTCGTAGCCGTAGGCGCGGGCGACCACCCCGATCTCGCGCTGGCGCGTGGCCCGGGTGAGGGTGGGTCCGTCCAGATCCTCGATCGCCTCCACGACCGCCACCACGTTGGCCAGCGGCGCGCGATAGGCGAGGCGAAGCGCGGCCGGCTCCCCGCTCCGTACCCGGGGCGGGACGGCCACATCCACGATGACTGGGAGGTCGGCGCCGGCTCGGTCCTGGGCCGCGGCCGGGAGGGCCGCGGCCAAGCCGATGACCAGCGCGACGACCCGGCCGCCGGCGCGCACCTCAGTCGTCGATCTGGGCCTTCTGGAGTTTGCCCGAGTAGTCGATGTACACCGTCTTCCACTCCGTCATGATGTCGAGCACCGTCCAGCCGCCTTCGCGGTGGCCGTTGCCGGTCTGGCGGACGCCGCCGAACGGGAACTGGATCTCGGCCCCGATGGTGGAGCTGTTGACGTAGGTGACGCCGGCCGCGATGTCCTGGACGGCCTGGAATGCGCGGTTGATGTCGCGGGTGTAGATGGCGGAGGAGAGGCCGTAGTTGGTGTTGTTGCAGATCTCGATGGCCTCCTCCAGGCTCCGGGCCCGCAGCACGGCCACGCTGGGGCCGAAGATCTCCTCGCGGGCGATCCGCATCTTGGGGTCCACGTCGTCGAAGATGGTCGGCCTGTAGAAGAAGCCCTTCCTCAGCTCCCCCTCGGCGGCGATCTCGCCGCCCACCAGGACCTTCGCCCCCTCCCCGCGGCCGATCTCGGTGTACTGGTGGATCCGCTGAAGCTGGGCCTCGTTGATGACCGGACCCACGTCGGTCTTCTCGTCGAGCCCGGAACCGAGCCGGAGCGCCCGCGCCCGCTCGGCGAACGCCTGGGTGAACGGCTTGTGCACCTTGTCGTGGACGATCACGCGGCTGGCGGCCGTGCACCGCTGTCCCGACGTCCCGAAGCCGCCCCACACCGCGCCGTCCACCGCGAGATCGAGGGGCGCGTCGTCCATGACCAGGATCGCGTTCTTCCCCCCCATCTCCAGCGAGACCTTCTTGTAGGTCTCCGCGCAGACCTTCGCCACCTCGCGGCCGGTCTCGGTCGAGCCGGTGAACGAGACCAGGTTCACGCCCGGGTGCCGCACGACGGCCGCCCCCGCCTCCTCCCCGATCCCGTGGACCAGGCTGATCATGCCCTTCGGCAGCCCCGCCTCGAGCAGGATCTCGAGGAGGGTGTGCGCCATCAGCGGCGTGTCCTCGGCCGGCTTGAAGACGACGGTGTTGCCGCACACGAGGGCGGGCAAGAGCTTCCAGGTCGGAATGGCCAGCGGGAAGTTCCAGGGGGTGATGGCGGCCACCACCCCGACCGGGACCCGCATCGCTACCCCGAATTTCGAGGGCAGCTCGCAGGGCACGTGGTGGCCGAACAGCCGCCGGCCTTCGCCGGCCATGTAGTAGGCGGTGTCGATCCCCTCCTGGACGTCGCCCCGGCTCTCGGCCAGCACCTTCCCCATCTCCCGGACCATGAGGCGGGCCAGCTCCTCCTTCCGGCGGACCATGATCTCGCCGGCCCGGAAGACGATCTCGGCCCGCTTCGGCGCCGGGACGAGCCGCCAGCTCCGGAAGGCCTCCCGGGCCGCCGCCACCGCCCGCTCCACGTCGGTCGCCTCCGAGCGCGGGAAGAGGCCGAGCACCTCGTCTCGATTCGCGGGGTTCAGGTCCTCGAAGGTCCGTCCCGAGACGGCCGGGACCCACTCGCCCCCGATGTAGTTCTTGAACGTCGTGGCCATCGCCCTACCTCCTTCTACGTCCGGGTCACCGGAGATACGAATGCGAGAACGCGCCGCCGTCGTCGGGGGCGTGCGTCGCGAAGCGGTCGAGCCGGAAGGCGCCGAGGTCGGTCAGGCTCGACTCGCCACGCGTGACGAGATCGGCCATGAGCCGGCCGACGGCCGGTGAGAGCTTGAAGCCGTGGCCGGACATGCCGACCGCGACGTAGAGGCCGCGGACCGGTGTCTCGTCCAGGATCGGCATCCAGTCGGGGGAAATGTCGAAGGCGCCGGCGTAGCCCCGCTGGTAGCGGGCGTCGCCGAGGGCGGGCATGCAGCGGCTGGCCCGCTCCATGATGCGGGCGACCTCATCGAACGGCACGTCGGCGCCCAGCGCTTCCGGGTCCATCGGGTGGTTCGGCTCGTCGGCATCGAGGAAGCCGGTCAGCGTGAGCCCGCCCGTCTCCGGCCGGAGGAAGGTGCCGCTGGCGAGGTCGAGGTAGACGGGATGCGGGCGGCCGAAGGACTCCGCCCGCTCGACGATGAAGACCGGATGGCGCCCGACGACGATGGGCAGGGTGACGCCGGCCATCCCGGCAATCCGGTTGCACCAGAGGCCGGCGGCGTTGACGACCACCGGCGTGGCGATCGCATCCCCGGCGGCGGTGACCACCCCGGTCACGCGGTCGCCGTCGGTGCGGAGCCCCACCACCTCCGCCATCTGCTCGATGGCCACCCCCAGCCGGCGGGCCCCGGCGGCAAACCCGGCCGTGACCCCGGTGGGATCGCCGTAGCCCGACTCCGGCTCGTAGACGGCGGCCCCGACCGCGAAGGGATCGATGCGGGGGTCCAGCTCGCGGATCTCCTCGGGCGCCAGCAGCCGGGCCTGGATCCCGATCTCGCGCTGGGCGGCCAGCGTCTTGGCCAGAGCCTCCCGCTGGCCGGGGGCGACCCCGATGATCGCCCCGCACTGGACGTAGCCGGCGTCGCCGCCGGTCACCTCGCGGAAGTTCTGGAACACCCGCAACGAATGGAGGACCATCCGCGAGGTCTCGGGGGTGGGGTAGAGCTGGCGCAGGATGCCGACCGAGCGGCCGGTGCCGCCCGCGCCCAGGAAGTGCCGCTCGAGGATCACGACGTCCCGGACTCCCTGCTGGGCGAGGTGAAAGGCGATCGAGCAGCCGGTCACCCCGCCGCCGATGATGACCACCTCGGCCGTGCGCTTCACGGCTCCGGCTCCGAGCGTCCACCCCCCGGTGGGGGGGTCACGGGGGGGAGTGGTGGGGCCTCCCTCCCTTGTCGGACGCTGACCACCTCGGCCGTGCGCTTCATGCCCTGGCCTCGACTCTACGCGATGCGATCCATTTCGACGAGAGGGCGGCGGCGGCGCCACCACCGCCGCCCGGCACGCGGTGCTGGCACGTCAGCCAGATCTGCCGGATGCGGCGATGCCCGGGCATGACCCGGTCCGGCGCGTGGATCTCGTACCGGGCCACCACTTCCATGCCCACCCGTCCGACCATCGCCTCCACCTCGGGAACCGACGTGGAGCGCAAGGCGAATGTGTCTTCGAGCGGCGGCTCGACGGTCTCCCCATCCACCCGCTCGAAGTTCAGCACCTGAAACCGGAAGCGGCCCCCGGGCGCCAGCACGCGACGCACCTCCGTGCAGTACGCGCCGACGACCGGCCGGGGGACATGCTGAAACGTGATGTACGAGAAGACGAAGTCGAAGCGCGCATCCGGGAAGAGCTCGAGATCCACCCCGCTGTTCTCGTGGAGCACGACGTTCGGGCAGTCGGCCAGCCACGCCCGGCCACGGCGGATCATCTCTCCGGAGACGTCGACGCCGTGGAGCTCGGCGAACCGCGGGGCGAGAACCCGGAGCAAGCGGCCGATCCCGCAGCCGACCTCGAGCACGCGCATGTGAGGCCGCAGGAAGTCATCCAGGCCCCGGACGATCAGGGCAGCGTCCCGCTCCCCGCTGGCGCGGAAGACCTCTTCGCTCTGCCACTCGTGCGACGCGATGTAGCAGCGGGCGTTCTCCTCGGCTCGCCGGTCCCAGTCCGCCTTCATCTTGGCGGCCAGAGCCGGTGGCGGGAGCCGGCGGCCCCCGAGCCTCACGTGAAGCGGACCACGTGGCCGCGCCCGGCCGCTCGCGCTCGATCGTACGCCAGGCGGGCGGTTACCGCATCCTCGGCGGCGAAGCCGACCGACTTGAAGACGGTGATCTCGTCGGGAGCCAGCCGGCCGGGATGGCTCCCGGTGACGAGGTCGGCCAGCTCCCCCAGTACGTGGGCTCGGGCGATCGCCCCTTCCCGGATCGGCAGCAGCACGTCGCCCGCCTCCTGCCAGGCGGCCTCGAACGTGTCCACGAAAACGCGCGCGCGCCGGATCGTCTCGGTGTCCAGCTCGCGCGTGTTCGGCTGGAAGGCGCCGACCGCGTCCACGTGAGTGCCGGGGCGGAGGGCGCGGCCGTCGAAGACCGGCGTGGGCGAGGTGGTCGCCGTCACGACGACATCGGCCTGAGCCAGAGCCGCGGCCGGGGAGACGGCCGCGGCCACCGGCAGGCCGAGGTCGCGGCTCACGCGGTCGGCGAAGGCCTCGGCGGTCGCCCGGCTCCGGCTGACGACCTCCACCCGCTCGACCGGCCGCACCGCCTTGAGACTCCGGAGCTGGAACGCCGCCTGGGCGCCCGCGCCGAAGCAGGCCACCACCCGGCTGTCGGCCCGGGCCAGCCGCTTGGCCGCGGCGGCCGAGGCGGCCCCCGTCCGCAGGCCGGTCAGATAGCCGGCCTCCATGAAGGCCAGCGGCTCGCCGGTCTCGGGGTCGTGGAGGAGGTAGGAGGCCATGACGGTGGGGAGCCGCCGGCGCGGGTTGTCGAAGCAGACCGTGACCGTCTTCGTCCCCATCGCCGCCGCCTTCGGCAGGGCGCACGGCATGAGGAGGAGGACGTCCCGACCTTCGAGCGGGAGGACCTGGCGCGGCAACAGGCGCACCGCCTTGGCCGCGTACTGGCGGAAGGCCTCCTCGACGGCCGCGATGACCGCGTCGACCTCGAGAACGGCTTCCAGATCGGCTCGGGTGAGGACCAGCACGGCGGCGCCGCCGCGACCGGCTCAGGCCGGCGTCCGCGTGATCAGGCGGGCGATGCCGGCCACCTACTTTTCGCCCAGGTACGTCTTCCGCACGAGGTCGGACTTGAGGAGATTGGCCCCGGTGTCGTGGAGCACGATCCGACCGGTCTGGATGACGTAGCCTCGGTGGGCCACCCGGAGCGCCATCCGCGCGTTCTGCTCGACGAGCAGGATGGTGGTGCCCTGGCGGTTGATGTCCTGGACGATCTGGAAGATCGTCTCGACCAGGATGGGCGACAGACCCATCGAGGGCTCATCGAGGAGGAGGACGGCCGGCCGCGCCATCAGGGCCCGCCCGATCGCCAGCATCTGTTGCTCGCCGCCGGAGAGCGTGCCGCCCTTCTGGGTCAGCCGCTCGCGCAGGCGGGGGAACAGGTTGAACACGCGCTCGAGGTCAGCCTGGATGCCCTCGTGGTCGGTCCGCGCGAACGCCCCCAGCTCCAGGTTCTCCATGACCGTCATCCGGGGAAAGATGCGTCGGCCCTCCGGGGACTGGGCGATCCCCAGCCGGACGATCCGGTCGGTCGCCATCCGGTCGATGCGCTGGCCGTTGAAGCTGACGGTGCCGCGGAGGGGGTGGACGGTGCCGATCACCGTCTTCAGCGTCGTCGTCTTGCCGGCGCCGTTGGCGCCGATCAGCGTGACGATCTCCCCGCGGTTGACGGTCAGCGAGACGCCCTTGAGCGCCCGGATGTTCCCGTAGTAGGTGTGGACGTCCTGGACGTCGAGCATCGCCGCCGCGGCCGTGGTCATGCCGGCAGCAGCTCCTGCTCGTAGCCCTTGCCCAGGTACGCTTCGATGACCTTGGGGTCCTTCTGGACCTCGCCGGGCGTGCCCTCCGCGATCCGGACCCCGTAGTCGAGGACGGTGATCCGGTCCGAGATCCCCATCACCACCTCCATGTGGTGCTCGATGAGGAGCACCGACAGCCCCAGCTCCCGCCGCAAGAGGCCGATGAACTCGGTCAGTCGCTCGGTCTCCCGCGGGTTCATCCCGGCGGTGGGCTCGTCGAGGAGGAGGAGCTTCGGCTCGGTGGCCAGGGCCCGGGCGATCTCCAGCCGGCGCTGATCCCCGTAGGCGAGATTCTTGGCCAGCTCGTCCTCGTTGCCGCCGAGCCCCACGAAGCCGAGCAGGTCCCGGGCCCGAGCCCGCGCCCGGGCTTCCTCCTCCACCACCGACGGGGGCCGGAACACCGCGCCGGCCACCGAGGCCTGGAGCCGGCAGTGCTCGCCGACCAGGATGTTGTCGAGCACGGTCATGTTCTGGAAGAGACGGATCGACTGGAAGGTCCGGGCGATCCCGCGGGCCACGATGGCATTGGGGCGGAGCCCGACGAGGCTCCGGCCGTCGAGCAGGATCTCCCCGCTGTCCGGCCGGAGCAGGCCGGTGACGACGTTGAAGAGCGTGGTCTTGCCGGCCCCGTTCGGCCCGATGAGGCCGATGATCGCGCCCTCGGGGATGACGAGGTCGACCTGGTTCACGGCCAGCAGGCCCCCGAACGTCCGGGTCACCGCCCGCGCTTCCAGAATGGGCCGGCGACCGCTCCCGACCGCGCGGGCGCCGGCGGGCTCGCGCAGCCAGCCCGGGATGCTGTCGGCCCGGGCCGCGGGCGGGGCCACGGCCAGGGCCAGGGCCTCCTCCTGCTCGTCCACGTCCACCTTCGGCGGACGGGCCCGCCGGCCCGCGAGCCCTTCCGGCTTGAAGAGCATGACGATCACCAGCCCGAGGCCGAAGAAGAACCAGCGCCAGAGCGTCAGGTCCACGGTCGTCAGCGCGGTGATGCCGACCGACCGACCCACCCAGCGGACCAGGTAGGTCATCTCCGCCAGCAGGATTCGGTCGAAGAGCGTGATCAGCATCCCGCCGAAGATGACGCCTTTGAGACTCCCCATCCCGCCCAGCACGACCATGCAGAGCAGCATGATCGACACGTTGAACTCGAAGGCGCCCGGAGTGATCGCTTGGAGCTTGGCGGCGTAAAACGACCCGGAAAAACCCGAGAACGAGGCCCCGAGGGCGAAGGCGAGGAGCTTGGTCTTCACCGGGTTCACGCCCATGCAGTCCGCCGCGGTCTCGTCCTCGCGGATCGCCATCCAGGCCCGACCGAGCCGCGAATGCCGCATCCGGTTCATCGCCCAGAGGGAGGCCGCGCCGATGATGAGGATCAGGAAGTACCAGGGGATGGGATCGGTCTCGAAGTGCACCCCCGGGAAGTAGGGACGGCCCACTGGGTTCACGCCGTTCTCACCCCCGGTCATGTTCAGCTTCTCGATCGGCCGCCAGCCTCCGATCTCGACGGTGACGTCCCCCATGTTCCGGATCGCCACCGGGATGATCTCCCCGAACGCGAGCGTGATGATGGCCAGGTAGTCCCCCCGGACCCGGATGGTCGGGGCCCCGATGATGATGCCGAAGATCGCCGAGACCATCGCCGAGATCCAGATGATGACCCAGAAGCTCCAGGCGTGCCCGTGCAGCGGCGAGCCGAGGAGCGGCGAGTTGAGCAG
>DASYUM010000143.1:0-5964 GCA_036001225.1 Candidatus Methylomirabilota bacterium
GAAGATGGCCGGGATCGACTTCCCCTCGCCCGCGGTGATCATGTCGTCGGTCTCGACGAAGCAGAGGCCGAGTCGCCGCGCCAGGAGCCGGCCGATCGTCGACTTTCCCGCGCCCATGAAGCCGACGAGCACGACGTTGCGCGCGGAATCCACCATGAACGCGATGATAGCACGCAGGGGCCACGCGGCCGGCGCGCCGACCGCCTTGACACCGCCCCCGCTCCTCTAGGAGCCTGTCCGGGTATGAGCGTCCCGCGCCGCCCGACCGCCCACGGTGTCGCCGGAGGCCAGCCATGGTCGGGCTCGGGTCCCTGACGCGCTGGTGGCGTCGGCCCGGCGCCGCCCCCGCGTCGACGCCGGGGCGACGCCGGCTCGGGCGCTACGTGCGCTTCGGTGTCGGCACGCTGGCCGCGCTCACCGGGCTCCTGGCCGTCTTCCGGGTGCCCGCACTGATGCCGCACGTCGTGGACCCGATCGAGCTCAAGATCCTCGACTGGCACGTGCAGCTCCGCGGACGACTGCCGCCCCCGCCCGCCGTCACCATCGTCGCGATCGACGAGCCGAGCCTGACGCGGATCGGCCACTGGCCGTGGCCGCGCACGCGGACCGCCGAGCTGGTCGCCCGACTCCAGGCCGGCGGCGCCCGGGCCATCGCGCTGGACCTGCTCCTCACCGAGCCCGACCGGCACGGGAGCCTGGAGGTGGCCCAGGGACTGGCTCGGGCCTACCGCGACCTGGGGCTCGACCGGGGGAGCGGCGCGCCCGCCCGGTTCGGCCGCCTCCTGGAGGAGGCGCTGGCCGGAACGGACTCCGACGGAGCCGTGGCCGAGGTCATGGCCGCCGCCCGGCAGGTCGTGCTCCCCTACGTCTTCGTCTTCCCGCCCGACGCCGCCCCGCCCATCGACGACGACAGCCGCCGCCGACTCAACCGCAGCGCCATCGTCACGCTGGCCGAGCGGGAGGCGCAGGAGGCGATCGAGCCCGTGGAGGCGACCGGCGTGATCCTCCCGCTGGAGCGCTTCCACCGGGCCGCCGCCGGCGCCGGGCACGCCAACGTGATTCCCGACGTGGACGGGGCGCTGCGCCGGACCCCACTGGTCGTGCGGTTCGGCGCCGGCACCTTTCCCAGCCTGATGGTCGAGGTGGCCCGGGTCGGGCTCGGGCTCCGCCGGACGGACATCCGGCTCACCGGCGATCAGCGCGTGCAGATCGGCCCCCACCGGGTCCCCGTCGACCACCAGGGCTTCATGCAGCTGACCTACTACGGCCCCCGCCAGAGCTTTCGGCAACTCTCGGCCGCCGACGTGCTGCTGGCCCCGGGCCCCCCGGTGGTCGACGGCCACATCGTCCTCGTCGGCTTCACGGCGCTGGGCCTGATGGACGTGCGGGCGACGCCGTTCGACACCGAGATGCCCGGCGTCGAGACGCACGCGACCGCCCTGGCCAACGTGCTGGAAGACCGGAGCCTCTGGCGTCACGCCTCCTTGCGGCTGCCCGAAGGACTGGCCGTCCTGCTGCTGGCGGCCGCCCCACCCCTCCTGCTGCCGCGGCTCGGCGGGCTGCGCGGGTCTGCGGTGGCGCTGGCGCTGGCCGTCGCCCTGGCCGCCATCGGCCACCTCGCCTTCCGGCGGGGCGTGTGGGTCGAGCTCTTGCCCATGCTGGGCGCGCTGGCGGTGGCGCACGTGGGGACGGTCACCTATCAGGTGCTGACCGAGGAGCGCGAGCGGCGGTGGATCAAGCGCGCCTTCCAGCAATACGTGCCGGCCGAGGTCGTGGAGGCGGTGGCCCTGAACCCGGCCGCCCTGGCCTTCGGCGGCGAGCGGCGCACCATGACGGTCATGTTCTCCGACATCCGGAGCTACACGACGTTCGCCGAGCGGCACCCGCCCGAGGAGGTGGTGGCCGTCCTCCACGAGTACCTGACGGCCATGGTGGAGGTCGTCTTCCGCCGCCGGGGGACCCTGGACAAGTTCATCGGCGATGCTATCATGGCGCTGTTCGGCGCACCCCTGACCGACGCGGACCACGCCCTGAATGCCTGTCGCGCGGCGATCGAGATGTCCGAGACGCTCGAGCAGCTCAACGCGCGGTGGCGTGCGGCGGGTCGGGAGACGCTCTCGGCCGGCATCGGGATCAGCTCCGGGGAGATGGTGGTGGGAAATCTCGGCTCGTCCCAGCGCTTCGCGTACACCGTCACCGGCGATCAGGTGAACCTCGCCGCGCGCCTGGAAGGCCTCACCAAGGACTACCCCACCGCCCGGCAGATCATCATCAGCGAAGGCACGTACGCCCTCGTCCGCGATCGGGTGACGGCGCGTCCGCTGGGCAGCGTCACGGTCAAGGGCAAGCTGCAGGCCGTGGAGATCTACGAGCTGATCGCGATGGCACCGTCGGGAGAGGCGGGGCGGGGATGAGCCGACCCGGGCCGGTACCTCCGCGGGGCGCAATGTCGCTGCCCAATCGGAGGACCCTGCCACCAGCGGAGGTTCGCATGGCAGACCTTGGGCCCGGGCCGCGGCCCGAGCAGATCGAGGACGCAGGCGCAACGAGCGCCGAGGCGTGTGCCGCACACGTTGAGGCGCTCGGAGCGCCGAGGACGAAGAGATGCGACGGGCCCCGGCCCGGGCCCATGAACGGGATCCGGAGCTGGGCGGCGGCGCTGGCCGTGACGGCGGCGCTCGGGATCTGGGGCGTGGCCGAGGCCCAGCCGGTCGTGACCGCGGAGGTGATCCTGGTCAAGGCGCCGGCCGAGGTCGTGCCGCGGGGCCAGACGGCGGCGCGGCCGCTGGTGAAGGGTGCGCGGCTCGCCGAAGGCGACCGCGTGCGGACCGGTCGCGACGGCGCCGTCGAGCTGCGGCTGGGGGACGGCAGCCTGGTACGCCTGGCCGAGCTGTCCGAGCTCGACATCGACCGGCTCGACGTGGACACGGCGGGCGCGCCCACCACCTCCCGCTTCAACCTGGCTGCCGGGCAGGCCCGCGCCTGGGTCGCGCGCCAGTTGATCGCCAGGGTCGCCGCCGCGCAGGGGGCCTTCTCCGTGCAGACCACGACCGCGGTGGCCGCGGTCCGCCAGACCGATTTCGCCGTCATACACGACCCGAACGCCGTGACGCGCGTGTACACCTTCGAGGGCGCGGTGGAGACCACGTCGCGGGCGGGCGGCGCCGTCCTCTGCGCGCGCAACCGGTGGACTCTGGTCCGCCCCGGTCAGCCGCCGGAGCCGTGCGGGACGATCCCGCTCCGGGACCGCCGCTCGGTCCTGAAGGCGCTCGCGCTCCGGGCGGTCAGTCTGCCCACGGCCGACCCCGACCGCGCCGCGGAGGCCACGATCGGCGCCAAGCTGTCCGACGAGAAGCTGACGGGAGCCCGGGCGACCGGCGGCGGCGCGACCATCGCGCCGGGCGTGCCGACCGGCACCGGCCGCGGACCCGTCACCGAAGGGACCGTCAACATCGTCGTCACCACGGATTGATCCGCGATCGACCGGCGGCGGTCGGCGGGGCTGACCCGCCGGCCGACCGCCGCCTGCCCCGCCGGGGTCGCCGCAGCGGGGGGGGGACCGAGACCCACGTGGCATGAGGTGAACGGGGAGGGACCCTCATGAGCTGTGGCTGGCTGCTCCGGCATGTCGGCGCCGTGCTCGGTGTGTCCCTGCTCGTCCTCGACGCGGCCCCGGCGGGAGCGGACGAGTGGACCTTCCAGACCGGCGCCCACGTGGACGCCTGGAACGGCTCGGGGCAGAACGGCCGCCAGATCCTGGCGCCCTTCACCCTGGCCTTCGACACCCCCGACTGGGGCTTCTCCGTCCGGGGCGCCTACGGCAACTACGAGCGCAGTCCCGGTGACGTGCCCCGGGGGTCGATCACCGGCTTCACCGACACCACCGTGTCGGGCTACTACCGGCTGACCGGGGCCGGGTTCGAGGTCCAGCTGGGCCTCGGCCTCGACACCCCGACCGGCGTCAGCCGTCTCCGCAACGATCAGCTGGCCGCCCTCACCGACGAGGACCTGGTCACCCTCGACCGATTCGGCGAGGGGCTCGACATCAACCCGACCATCGTGATCTACAGGAACTTCGGGGCGGTGGGGCTCGGGGTCGGCTTCGGCTACCTCCGGGCGGGAGAGTACGATCCGACCCGCGACGTGCCGAACGACGACTTCGATCCGGGCGACGAGCTGACCGGCGCCCTGCTCGGCGACGTCTACATTGCCGACGCGGTCCGGGTGGTGGCCCGGGCCAGCTATACCTACATCACGGCCGATCAGCGCGGCGGCGCCAGGGTCTTCCGGGAAGGCGACGAGGTCGACCTTCGGCTCAGCGCCGAGTGGCGCCCCGAGCCGTGGTTCGTGGTCCTCAACGTCCGGGACATCGTCCGGTTCAAGGCCGAGCGGCCGGACGCCACCGGGCGTCTCCTGACCGAGCCCCGCAACAGCAACGGGAATGATCTCCGGGGCGGGGTGACCGTCGGCTACATCCTGAGCGACACGTGGACGATCGCCGCGTCCGCCGCCGTCCGGTACGTCGACGCCAACGACTACGCGGTCGGCGACCCGCTGCGGGACGGCGGGCGGACCAAGGTGGCGTTCGGGCCTTCCGTCACCTGGAGCCCGACCCGGACCTTCTCCATCGCCGCCGGGGTCGCGTACTTCATCCTGGATGCCGAGCCGAGCCCCATCTTCCCGACCGGCGGCACCTTTCGCGGGGTGCATGCCGACCTCCGGCTGACGTTCCGGTTCTGACCGCAGGGGCCGGCCGCGCGACCTGCGAGGCGCCCCCACCGGTACCCGGTCGGGATCACCGACGTCCTGGTCAACGGCCGCGTGGTCGTCCGTGACGGCGAGCACACCGGGGCGCTCCCCGGCCGGGTCCTCCGCCGCCTCTGACCGGGCTCACACGCCCCTGAGGCGGGGGTCCAGCGCGTCCCGGAAGCCATCGCCCAGGAGGTTGAACCCGAGGACCGCCACCATGATGGCCAGCCCCGGGATGGTCGCCACGTGGGGCGCCACCAGGAGCAGGTCCCGGCCGGTGGAGACCATGAGGCCCCACGACGGCGTGGGCGGCTGGACGCCCAGGCCGAGGAAGGAGAGCGCCGCCTCCACCAGGATCGCGTTGGCCATGAACAGCGTGGCGTAGACGATGACCGTCGGCAGCACGTTCGGCAGGATGTGGCGGGCGATCAACGCGAAGCTCCCGGCGCCGAGGGCGCGGGCGGCCCGCACGTACTCCGTCTCCTTCAGGCCGAGCACGGAGCCGCGGACGATCCGCGTCACCGGCGGCGCGCCCCAGATACCGACGGCGATGGTGGTGTTGACCGGACCGGGGCCGAGCGCGGAGACCACCGCGATGGCGAGCAAGAGGTAGGGAAACGCCAGGAGCACCTCGACCGCCCGCATGATGACCGCGTCGGCCACGCCCCCGGCGAAGCCGGCCACGCTGCCCAGCAGGAGGCCGAGCGCCAGCGCGATCGCGACGGAGAGGCCGCCGACCAGCAAGGCCACCCGGGTCCCGTAGATCACCCGGGACAGGATGTCGCGCCCGAACTCGTCGGCCCCCAGGAGGTACTTCCCGCCCGGCTTCGCGCGCTTCTCGACGAGGCTCTGCTTGCCCGGATCGCCAGGCGCGAGCCAGGGGGCCAGGACCGCGGTCGCCACCAGCGCGCCCACGATCAGGAGGCCGAGCAGGGCCAGCCGGCTCCGGCGGAAGCGCCGCCAGGCGTCGCCGAGGAGGGTGTCCGCCCGTGGGCGCCGGGGGACGAGGGCAGGGACCGCGACGTCGCCCACGGCGCTCATCCGGCGCCCGCCGCCGTCCGGCAACCCGGCGGACCCACGCGGCGCCAGGCGGAGACCCGAGCCGCCCCGGGGCGCAGCGCCGAGGCGCCTGGACGACGGGATGCGACGGGTATCGGCACGGCGCTACCCCACGTTCTCGATGGCCCAATGCCGCATCGGGCCTGGCGGGGCACC
>DASYUM010000144.1:0-19416 GCA_036001225.1 Candidatus Methylomirabilota bacterium
GCTCGCCCCGGACGGCGGGGCCCCAGCCCCGCGACGTCCGGAGGCTCGCATGCGCGGCATACGCCTCGGCCCGCCTCCTCCCTGCGTCCTAGGGCTGCTCGGTTCTCGGCCCGGCGATGGGCGGTCAATCTTTCGGAAGGCCGAGCACGCGCTCGGCGATGATATTCCGCTGAATCTCCGTCGTTCCCCCCTCGATGGAGTTCGCCCGCGAGCGGAGGAAGGAGTATTGCCAGATGCCATCGTCCACCGCCCACGGCGAGCCGCGCCCGAGCTGCCCGTACATCCCCAGGACCTCCTGGGCGACCTCCTGGAGCGCCTGGTGGCGGTCACACCACCAGATCTTCCCCGCCGACGCCTCCGGCCCCGGCAGCTCGCCCTTGAGCAGCCGGGTAATCGCGCGCGCCGCGGTGTACTTGAAGACGGCGTTGTCGATCACGAGCTGGGCGAGTCGCTGGCGGAGCACGGGGTCCTGGGCCGCCGTCCCGCCGTTCCGCCGCATCCGCTTGGCGAGGCCGAGCGTCGCCTCGAGGGCGATCTGGAATCGGGCCTGCAGGCCGAAGCCGAGGGCCAGCCGCTCGTACATGAGCGTGGTGATCCCGACCGGCCACCCCTGGTTGAGCTCGCCGAGGACGTTCTCGACCGGCACCCGCACGTTCTCGAGGAACACCTCGTTGAACTCGGCGTCGCCGGTGAGCTGCCGGAGCGGGCGGACCGTCACCCCCGGCGAGTGCATGTCGATGAGGAAGTAGGTGATGCCCTTGTGCTTGGGGGCGGCGGGATCGGTGCGGGCCAGCAGCATCATCCAGTCGGCGATGTGGGCCAGGCTGGTCCACACCTTCTGGCCATTGACCACGAAGTGGTCGCCGTCGCGGACGGCGCGGGTCTGGAGCGCGGCCAGATCGGAGCCGGCGTTGGGCTCCGAGTAGCCCTGACACCAGATCTCCTCGCCGGTCAGGATCTTCTGGAGGTAGCGTCGCTTCTGGGCGTCGGTGCCGTAGGCGATGATCGTCGGCCCCGCCATGCCGAGTCCGAGGATGTTGAGCGGCGGCGGCGCCTTGTGGAGGGTGAGCTGCTCGTGGAAGATCAGCTCCTCCATCCAGGTGAGGCCGCGGCCGCCGTACTCCTTCGGCCACGTGATGCCGAGCAGGCCCGCCTCGTACATCTTCCGCTGCCAGCGGCGGCCGAACTCGTACATCTCGGCGCGGGGGATGTCGGTGGTCGGCCGAGAGGCCCAGTCAGGGGGGAGGTTGGCCCGGAGCCAGCCCCGGATCTCGTCGCGGAAGGCCTCCTGCTCGGGGCTCAGCTTGAAGTCCATGGGTCCCTCCGCGCGGGTCGGGGGCGTGGGATACGTTCGGCTTCAGTATAGCGCGATTCTTGCCGCCGGCCGCGCGGACGCCGGCGCTGGCCCGGCCGGCGCGCGGCGGGGAGCCGGAGCGGGGGTCAGCGGCGCCGGCGCTCGGCCAGAATCCGGCGCACCATTTCCACGAAGGCGGCGGCCCGGAACGGCTTCGTGATGTGGCAGGTCGCGCCGACCCCGGCGCTGAGCGTCCGGTAGATGGGCTCTTCCTGGGCCGTCACGATGATCACCGGCACGTCCTGCATCACCGGATCCCCGCGCAGGCGCGCGAGCGCGGCATAGCCGTCCATCCCGCGCATCATCACGTCGAGGACGATGAGATCCGGCCGATGCTGCCGGCCGAGGCCGAGGACCTCCTCGCCGTCGGCCGCCTCCAGGATGCGGAAGCCGGCGTCGGTCAGCAGCTCGCGGACGAGGGCCCGGACGTGGGCGTCGTCATCGACGACGAGCACCAGCGGGGGAGCGGGACGGGGGTCGACCAGCGTGTCCATCCTCGACGCCCTCACGCTGACGGCGATGCCGGGCCCGGGCCGTGCAACAGCGCCCGCACCTTGGCCGTTAGGACGTCGGGCGTGAACGGCTTGGGCAGGAAGTGGACGGTCGTGTCCGGCAGCCGATCCTTCGGGTATCCCGAGACGTAGAGCACCTTCGTGTCCGCCCGCAGCGGACGCACCCGCTGGCCGAGCTCGCCGCCGTCCACGTGCGGCATCATCACATCGGTGACGATCAGGTCGATCGGCCCGGCGTGCCAGTCGGCCACCAGCAGCGCGTCGTTTCCCTCCCGAGCCTCCAGCACGTTGTAGCCGGCCTCTTCCAGGGCCTCGCGCATCAGGGCCCGGGTCTCGTCCTCGTCGTCCACGACGAGAATGGTCGGGCCGGCGACGGCCGGACTGTCGGGCGAGCTTGCCCCCCAGTCTGCCGGCGGCGTCTCGGCGAGCAGGGGAGGTATGAGTGCCATCACGTCCCCTGACGGGCGCGGCTCATCGGGAGGGCCGCCGACGGGCGCCGCCGGCCTCGGAGTGCCGCGGTGTTCCCGGCCGGCCGGCCACGCCGCGGCGATTCGTTTGAGTGTCGCTTTCAGGTCCATGCCCATGATCCTCCTTGTTCCGGCGGCACCGGGCGGCGCCTTCATGGCCGCGCCGGTCTGGTGCCCGATCAGGGTCGCGAGCGTGATTTCCGCTGGCGTGAACGCCCTCGCCTCCGTGAGCCAGGCCGCCACCAGCGCTCCGGTCAACTCGGCGGCCTCCAGCAGGGGAACGAAGAGCACCGAGCGGACGGGGAACCGTTCGGCGAGCATCCGGTCGAGTCGGTAATCCACCTCGGCGTGGTCCGAGAAGACCGGCCCCCGCGTCTCCCATGCCTCGACGATCAGCCGGTGGCCCTTGACGGGAATCGGGAACTCCACGAAGGCCTCGAGGAGATCCCGGGGGACGCGATAGCCGGCCACCGCCCGGAGCGCCTCGCCGTCGGCGTTGATCACGTACGCCCCGGCGAAGTCGGCCCCGAGCGCCCGGCCGAGCCGCCGGGCCGCGCGCCGCAGCACTTTCGTTTGATCCACGGCCGAGCTCATGACGTACTGCTCTCGGGCGCCGGCCCGAGCGCCCGCAGCCTCTCCCGGACCACCCGCCGGACCTCGTCCGGCTGGAAGGGCTTGGTCAGGCTCGGCACGCCGATCCGGTCCAGGAACTGGGCGATGGCGGGGCTCAGGTTGTCTCCCGTGATGAAGACGATCCGGCGCTGCAGGCCGGGGTGGTGGCGCTCGAGCTCGCGGTAGAGGCCGGCCCCGTCGAGGGAGGGCATCCGCAGGTCGCTGAGGATGAGGTCGTAGGTGACGCTCCGGATCTTCTCCAGGGCCATGGCGCCATTGCTGGCGGTCTCGATGTGATGCGCGTCCTGGGCGAGGATCTCCGCCAGCAGCTCGGCCACGTCCGGCTCGTCCTCCACGACCAGGATCGCCTTCCCCCGCACCGGCGGGCCCTCGTCCGCCGGCGCCGTCGCGGAGGCGGCCTCGGGAGCGGTCCTGACCGGCAGCTCCAGCACGAAGAGGGTGCCCTGGCCGGCGCCGCTCTCGACCCAGATGCTCCCACCGTGCCCAGCCACGATCCCCTGGCACACGGCGAGACCGAGCCCGCTCGCCTGACCGGGCTTGGTCGTGAAGAAGGGCTCGAAGATCCGCGCCTGGATGGCGGGCGGGATGCCGGGCCCGGTGTCGGCCACCTCCAGGCTCACCCGTCGCCGGTCCGGGTCGAACCGGCTGGTGAGGGTGAGCCGGCGCGGCGGCGGGCTGTCGCGCATCGCCTGGTGGGCGTTCGCCACGAGGTTCACCAGCACTCGGCGGAGCTGGTGGGGATCGGCCCACAGCAGGGGCAGGTCGGGGGTGAGGTCGAGCGCCACCTGGACGTCGTCCACGCCGAGCTGATAGGCGAGCAGCTCGAGGGCTTCCGCGGCCAGCTCGTTGAGCTGGGTCTCCCGGTACTCGGGGGTGCGCTGCCGGGCCACCGCGGTGAACCGCTGGAGGATGCGGCTGCAGCGCTCGGCCGCGCCGGCCAGCTTCTCGACGCGCGAGGCCAGCGGGCCAGCCGGGATCGCCTGGCGGAGAAGGGCGGCGTGGCCGATGACGACGGATAGCGGGTTGTTCAGCTCGTGGGCCACCCCGGCCAGGAGCGCGCCGAGGACGGCGACCTTCTCGCTCTGCTGGAGGATCTCGCGCTGGGGCTGGATCGCATCGGGCACGCTCTCCACGAGCCGGCGGTAACGTTCTTCGGATTCCCGCAGCGCCTGCTCGGCCCCCCGCATCCGGAGGAGCGCCTTTACCGTCGTGGTCAGCACCGCCGGCTCGACCGGCGGCACCAGATAGGCATCGGCGCCGTTGGCCAGCCCGGGGGCGGTTTCCTTGCCGCCGACCTCCGTTGCCGACAGACAGAGGACCGGAATGGCGGCGGTGGCGCCCTCGGCCTTGAGCCGCCGGCAGACCTCGAGGCCGGACATGTCCGGGAGGTCCACGTTGAGGATGATCAAGTCGGGCTGAGCGATGGCCAGGCGGAGGGTCTCGCCGCCGGTGCCGGCCTCGGTCACCTCGAAGCCCGCCTGACGCAGGATGCCACTGGTGGCGGCCCGCGCGGGCGCGCTGTCGACGTTGAGGATCGTGATCCGCGGGGTATCGGCCATCTGGGATTCTCCCGTGCCAGGGTCCTGTCGTGACATGGGCGTTCAGTCCGCGAACGTCACCCGGATGATCTCGTCGAGCGTGGTGAGGCCCGTCGCGACCTTCCGGAGCCCGGCCTGACGGAGGGTCCCCATTCCGTGTTTGACCGCGATCCGCTTCAACTCGCTCGCCGGCCGTTGCTTGACGATCGCCTCCTGGAGCTCGGGGTCGGTGCTGACCTCGAGGATCTCGTGGATGGCGGTGCGTCCCCGGTAGCCGGTGTTGGCGCAGGCGGCGCAGCCTCGGCCCTGATGCGTCTGCACCGATTCGACCTCCTCGGCGGTGAACCCGACGTCGAGGAGGGTGGACATGGGCACCTCGGTCGGCACCCGGCAGTCCGGGCAGATCCGGCGGCAGAGCCGCTGGGCCACCACCAGGAGGAGCGAGGACGCGACCAGGAACGGCAAGGCGCCCATGTCGATCAGGCGGGTCACCGTGCTCGGCGCGTCGTTGGTGTGCAAGGTGGAGAGGACGAGGTGGCCGGTGAGGGCGGCCCGGATGGCGATCTGCATCGTCTCGGTGTCCCGCATCTCGCCGACCATGATCACGTCGGGATCCTGGCGGAGGAACGAGCGGAGGGCCGTCGAGAAGCTGAGACCGATGGCCTCGTGGACCTGGAGCTGGCTGACCCGGGGGAGGTTGTACTCGACCGGGTCCTCGGCCGTGATGATGTTGATCTCGGGCGACTTGATGGCGGCCAGCGCCGCGTAGAGGGTCGTCGTCTTGCCGCTGCCGGTGGGCCCGGTGGCGAGGATCATCCCGTAGGGCTTTCGAATCGCCCGCTCGAATCGCGCCCGGTCGTCCTCGTCCAGCCCGAGCTTCTCGAGATCGAGCCGGACCGCCGCCTTGTCGAGGATCCGCAGCACGATCTTCTCGCCGAAGAGGGTGGGGAGCGAGGAGACGCGGAGGTCGACGTCTTTGCCCGACAGCTTCACTGAGATGCGGCCGTCCTGGGGCAGTCGCCGCTCGGCGATGTCCATCCTCGCTATGACCTTCACGCGCGACAGGATAGCGGCCTCCAGCGCCTTGGGGGGCGTCATCATGTCGTGCAGCACGCCGTCGATCCGGTAGCGGACCAGGAAGTCGTCCTGGCTCGGCTCCAGGTGGATGTCGGAGGCGCCCCTTCGGATCGCGTCGGCCAGCACGAGGCTGACCAGGCGGATGACCGGGGCCTCGCCGGCCTCTTGGGCGAGCTCCGTGATGTCGAGCGCCTGGAGGCGCTCGCTGACCTCGAGAGCGTCGGCCCCGACTTGGTGCTCGGTCCGAAGGAGCTCCTCGATCTGGCCGGCCCCTTCCAGGTAGTGCTTGTCGATCGCCTCCTTGATCTCGGCCTCGGAGGCGAGGACCGGGACGACGTGGAGCCCGGTGGCGAAGCGGACGTCGTCCACGGCGAGCAAGACGGTCGGGTCGGAGAGGGCGAGGGTCAGCTTGTTGTCCACCTTGCGGACCGGGAAGACCCGGTACTTCTGGACGATCTCCTTCCTCACGAGGGCGGTAACGGTCTCCGAGACCTCGACGCGCGCGAGCGTGATGACCGGCAAGCCGTACTTCCGGCTCAGGAAATCCAGGAGGGCCACCTCGCTGAGCACCCCCAGGCGCTCCAGTGTCGTGCCGAGGCCGTCGTTGGCTCGGCGGTGCTCGGTCGCGACCTGCTGCGCCTGGGTGGCGGTCAGGAGGCCTTCCTTGAGGAGGACGGTGAGGAGGCGGGAGCCGCCGGCCGCGTCCGGTTCCCGCGCGCTCCCGGCCTCTCGCGTCGCCGCCGGCACCGCCCCCAGCCCGCTGCCGCCTGGAGGTCGCATCAGTCGCAGACGGCCGTCAGGCTGTCGGCCTGCCGGCACTCGAGCCACGTGCCGCGGGGGATCAGGGTCACCGCGCTCCCCGGCGGGCTGGTGAAGCCCGACGGCGGCGCCGCCGAGCCGTAGGCCGAGCTGTAGGTGAGCGAGGTCGCGGCGGCGTTCACGCCCACGGTGTGCGCGACCACGCTGCCGGTGACGGTCGAGGGGTTGAAGTCGAAGCGCCCGCCGGAGTAGACGATGCCCTGGATGGTCGTGTTCTGGTTGCTGTTGTTCAGCCAGATGCTCTGGGCGCCGGCCGGCTCGTTGGGGTTGTAGGCGAGGATCGCCAGCGGATAACCGCACGTGGCGCACGTGGGCGGCTGCGTGATGAACACCGTCGTCCCCAGCAGCGTCAGGTCCACCAGGTCTTTCTTCCCGGTGTTGCCGTCCCCGTGGAGGACCAGGGTGCCGTTGAGGACGATGTTGTTCTTCACGGTGACGGCACCCATGATGTACAGGAGAGCCGGCGCCGCCGCCGTCCCCAGGATGCCGCCGGCGACCTGGAGGACCGCGGGACCTCCAGAGCTGGTCTGGATGCTCAGCGAGGCATCGAGGCGGACCATGCCCAGGCACTGGACGCCGACGTGGCAGGTCGTCGGATCATAGGCGGACGTAGCCGGGTTGCACTGGGTCGGACAGGGCGTGGTGAGGGCCGTCAGGTAGTAGGGGTACATGACGCACGGCCCCCGCGGCGCCGCCGGGACGGTGACCCCGGAGGGGACGGGGTAGTTGTCGCCGCCCACGTTGACGCCCCCCCCGGCCACCGGGGTGCAGCGGATCGCGCCCGGGACGGGAATCTGCGCATAGGTGCGCGGGCCATGGAGGTCCTCGACGTCGCGCGGCGTGATCGTGGCGTTGGGGTCGTTGGGTGGGTCACTGCAGCGCACGCCATCGTCGCTCGAGCAGACGTGCTTCCACGGATCGTCCCGCACCAGCCAGGCCCGGACGCGGGCGCGGCCCCGGCCGTCGGTCGTGCTGCCGAGGGCCGTGAGCAGCACGATCTGGTTCCCGTCCACCGCCGGGTTCGGGTCCGCCGGGTCGTTGTCGAGCCGGGCCGTGAAGGTGCCCGTGCTGACTGCGGCCAGACGGGTCGTCTGGCAGGCCACCCCACTGGGCCCGGTGATGCACGAGCACCCGCCGGGCGAGCAGGTGTAGGTATTCCCGAGGAAGTTCGTGAAGTCGGGCGGGACCTGGACCTGGCTGCGCAGGGCCTGAAGCGCCGCTTCCGCCACCATCAGCGCCTGCTTCCCGCGGAGGTCGTTCTGGCCGATCCGCACCTCCAGGCCCCCGAGGGCGGTGAACGAGACCGCCATGATCCCGAGCACCACCATGGCGATGACCGCCATCACGAGCGCGGCGCCCCGCTCGTCACCGAGCGGGCCTCGCTCCCATTCGGATCCTGTCCCGCGCCTGATCATGGAGCTCGCTCCTCGGTCCGACTCAGCGATCACGAAGCAGCACATCGGTGCGCAGGGCGAAGGTCAGCGGCTGTCCGTCCACCGTCCGCTGCGCCGTCAGGCCGATCCGCACCAGCCGGATCTGGTCCCAGCTGGCGGCGGCCGTGCCGTCGGCCTTGAAGTAGCTGAACGTCAGGGCGGTGACGTCGCGCGCCAGCTCGTCGCCGCCCGAGGCGCAGTCGTCGCCCGTCGTCTTGCGTCGAACGACCCCGCTCCCGTCCCGGTAGAAGCAGACGCTCTCGCTCTCGGTCGTCCCGGTACTGATGGTGCCGTTGCCGTTGCGGTCGGCCTGGACCCAGAGGCTGCTCGCCGAGAAGGCCTGGATCGGGTAGATGCCGGGCTTCGTCGGGTGAAAGGCACTCGGGCAGGCGCCGGAGTACCGGCAGGGGTCATAGCCCGCCTGGCGGATCTCTCGCACCATCTGCTCGAGCGCCACCCGCGTGGTCTGCTGGAGCTCGGCGGCCTCGGCGCCCTGGAAGTAGGCGGTCTGGGTGTAGTGCCAGACCAGGGTGATCCCGCTGACGATCAGGGTGAACATCGCCATGGTGATCACGAGCTCGAGGAGCGTCACGCCCCGCTCACCCGGTCGGCCGCTGAGGGTCCCCATCACCAGGAGTCGTCCTATGGCGCGAGCAGCGTGACGAGGGACACCGGCACCTGGGTGCCCTGGACCGAGAACCGCGTGGTCACGGTGAGGCGCTTCATGACGACGGCGCCGTCGGCCACCAGGTCCTCGACCTGGATGCTGCGGGTGTAGCCGGCGTAGCCGGCCGGGGCCGCGGCGTACGCGTCCTGGAGGCCGGCCTCGGTGACGGCGGCGAAGCCGCTCATCTTCGCGCCTTCGATGACCTCCTGGGCGAGGGTCGCCGCGGTGGTGAGCTGCCGGCCCTGGTGCACGGCGAGGTAGGCCGCGGGGTAGGCCGCGGCCAGCGCGAGGAGCGCCACCGCCAGGAGGGCCATCGCGATGATGACCTCCATCAGGGTGAGCCCCGCCGCATCGCGAAGCGAATGCATCGCCGGCGTCACGGAGTCGTCGCCTGGATCCGACCGGCGCGCGTCACGGTGATCGTTCGCTGGCTGGCGCCGGACCGTACCACCAGCGTCCCCCCGGTCGAGGTCCCGGTGGCCGTGAAGGACACCGGCGTCTCGGGGGCCGTCACGATGCCCTCGTCACCCAGCACGGTCGGTCCCTCCGCGGGCGCCCCTCCGGCGCAGTTCGCCGCGCAGGCGATGGTGATGTGGTTGCCACCGGGAAACGTGATCTGGTACGTGGCCGACTGCATGACGGCGTAGGTCCGGGCCTGGTGGAGAGCGGCGGTCACCTGCTCGGCCCCGCCCCGGGCCTGCGCCACGTCGCGGAGGTTGCCCGCACTGATCATGGCCACGGTGAGGACGCTCATGATGCCGAGGACGACGGCCAGCTCGATCGCCGTCACCCCGGCCTGGGAGCGGACCCGCACGTTCTGCATGGTCGCCCTCCCGTCAGCGCAGCGCCGGCGCATCGAGCAGCTGGCGCGCGTTTCTGTCCAGCGTCTCTGCCGTCCCAGCCCGCGACGCGCCCCCGTCGTCCCCGACCAATGCCCCGGCCGCGGCGGTCATCTCGGCGGCGGTGCGCTGGCCGACCAGGGTGGCGAAGGTGAGGTCGGCTTCGGTGAAGGCAGCCGGGTCGCGGACCCAGGCGGCCACCAGGCCCCCGATGAGCGTGGCCCCGTCGCACAGCGGGACGAAGATGACCGACCGCGCCGGAAACCGCGCGAGGAATCGGCGATCCACCCGCTGATCCGCTTCGACGTCGGCCGAAACCACCGCCATCCGGGTCTCCCAGCCCTCGAGGACCATGCGGTGGCCCCGGGCGGGAATGGGAACCCTCAGGAGTGCGTCCAGCTGATCCTTCGGCACGTGATAGCCGGCCACGGCGTGGAGCGCCTCGCCGTTCGCATCCGCCAGGTAGGCACCGACCTGGTCGGCGCCGAGCGCCCGGCCGAGCTGCCGGGCCGCGCGGCGAAGGACTTCCGTGAGCGCCGGGGTGAGCATGGTCGCCGCGCCCGGGGCTACCCGGCTCGACATCGCCAGGTCCAGGGTGGGCGGCAGGCCCGCGGCCAGCTCCATCATCTCCAGCCGGGTGATGCGCCGCATCCGCTCGACGATGGCGCGGATCCGCTCGGCGGACTCCCGCATCTTTACCAGTCGGGTCGCGGCCCGGGCGTTCGCTTGCAGCGCGGGGGCCATCAGCTCGAGGTGGCCCGTGATCACCGCCAGCGGATTGTTGATCTCGTGGGCGGTCGCGTTGGCGAGCGCGGCCACGGCCTCCAGCTCGCTCGCCTCGCGGCGTGAGGCTTCCGCTTGCCGGCGCTCGGTGATGTCGCGAGCCACCCCCACGATCTCGACCGGCCGCCCCTCGGGGTCGCGCCGCACGGTAAGGGTGTTCTCCGTCCACACCGTCGTCCCGTCGCGGCGCACGACCTCTACCTTCAGCGTGAGAGGCGTGTCGGGGGCGACGTCGGAGGCGAGCGTCCGCGCGAGTGCCTGACGGGCGCGCTCGACCGAGGCCGGTGTGAGCCATTGCTCGATCGGCTGGCCGAGGGCCTCCTCCACGGTGTAGCCGCGCAACCGGCGCACCGAGGAGCTCACGTAGGTCGGGCGCAGATCCATGTCGAACGTGAAGACGACGTCGGAGAGGTTCTCGGCCAGGAGCCGGTACCGCCGCTCACTCTCCTCGAGGCGCCGGGTCAACGCGAGGGTCTCCTCGTGGCGTTGACCCGCCAGGCGCGCCATCCGTTCGGCCCACCCGGCGGTGATCCAGACCACCGCCGGGCCCACCCCCGAGACGAGGGTCAACTCCAACAGGTCTTGCCAGTGGAGGCCGTCCCGGGCGGCTTCGGCCGCTTCCCAGGCCACGAAGGCGAGGCCGCAGGCGAGGAAGGCGTAGCGCGCTCTCTTGAGCAGGCGCGCCACCTGCTGGAGCAACTCCGGCGCGTCGGGCTGGCCGGCCATCGGACGATCCGTCGATCTCCAGGACATGTCAGTGTCCACGCTCAGTGGTGGCCGACCCGGCGGTGTGGTCGGGCGCCGAGCGACCGTCCAGCGCCTGGCGCACCTTGTGGGCGAGGCCACTGGCGCTGAACGGCTTCTGGAGCAGGGCCATCCCGGGCGCCAGCACGCCGTGGTGGCCGAGCGCCTCGTCGGTGTACCCCGACATGTAGAGCACCTGCAGGCCTGGCCGGGCG
This sequence comes from Candidatus Methylomirabilota bacterium, assembly GCA_036001225.1. Taxonomy (GTDB): domain Bacteria; phylum Methylomirabilota; class Methylomirabilia; order Rokubacteriales; family DASRDR01; genus DASYUM01. The sequence continues at coordinate 11,082 of DASYUM010000144.1, forward strand.
GCGGCCATCCGGCTCGCCAGCACGCGGCCGCTCATCTGGGGCATGACCACGTCGGTCAGCAGGAGGTGGATCGGGCCGGCCTGCCGCGCGGCGATCCCCAGCGCCTCTTCCGGGCTCCCTGCCTCCAGCACGGCGTAGCCGCGCTCCCCGAGCATCTCGGCCGTCAGCTCGCGCAGGGCGGCGTCGTCCTCGACCAGCAGGATTGTCTCCGAGCCGCCGTCACCGTCCCGCTCGGCGGACCGCGCGTCCGGCTCGACGTCGACGTCGTCGATCCGGGGGAGAAGGATCTTGAAGGTCGTGCCGTGCTCCGGCTCGCTGTAGACCCAGATGTGGCCCCCGCTCTGGCGCACGATGCCGAAGACCGTGGCCAGGCCGAGCCCGGTGCCCTTGCCGGGACCCTTGGTCGTGAAGAACGGCTCGAAGATGCGGGCCTGGGTCGTCGCGTCCATCCCGGAGCCGGTGTCGGTCACCTCGAGCTTGACGTAGCGGCCGGGCCGGGCCTCGAGATGGCGGCCGGCCACGGCCTCGTCCAGCTCGCCGTTGGCCGTCTGGAGGATCAGCCGGCCACCCTTCGGCATGGCGTCCCGGGCGTTCACGGCCAGGTTCAGGATCACCTGCTCGACCTGGCCTGGGTCGGCTTTGACGCGGCCGAGGTCGGCCGCCGGCACGGTGACCAGCTCGACGTCCTCGCCGATCAGCCGGCGCAGCATCGGCTCCATCCCGGCCACCACGGCGTTGAGGTCGAGCACCCGGGGTTGGAGCACCTGCTGGCGGCTGAAGGCCAGGAGCTGGTGGGTGAGCCGGGCCGCGCGCTCCCCGGTTTGCTGGATCAGGCCCACGTGGCGGCGGAGCCCCTCGTCGGAGCCGAGGCGCTTGAGCAGGATCTCGCTCCGGCCGAGGATGACCGTGAGCAGGTTGTTGAAGTCGTGGGCGATCCCGCCCGCCAGCCGCCCGATCGCCTCCAGCTTCTGGGCCTGGACGAGCTGGGCCTGAGTCCGTGACAACTCCTCGTACGCCTGCTGGGTGCTCTGGTAGAGCCGGGCATTCTGGATGGCGATGGCGGCATGATCGGCGAGCCGGAGCAGCACCGCCTCGTCCCGCTGGCTGAAGGGACGCGGCCTCCGATTGTCCACCAGCAGCAGGCCCTCCACCCGGCCCTCGATCACGATGGGGACCCCGAGGGTCGCGACGATGCCCTCCCGCTCCATGTCGGCCAGAAACTCCTTCGTGATCCGGGGATCGCGGGCGTAGTCGTCGGTGCGCTGCGGCTGCCCGGTGACGAGGACCAGTCCTCCCACGCCTTGCGCCGGCTCGAAGCGGATGGCGCCGTAGCCGCCGGTGCGGGCCCCGACGCAATGGCGCACGCTGAGCGTGTCGCCGCTCCCGTCGCGGAAGGCGATCTGGGCCAGGTCGCTGCCGCAGAGCTCCTGCGCGCCCTCGACGATGCGCTGGAGGACCGCGTCGACGTCCAGCGAGGCGTTGATGGTGCGGGCCAGCTCGGCCACGACCTCGGCCTCTCGCCGCCGCTGCTCGGCCTCCTGGTAGAGCCGCGCGTTCTCGAGCGCGAGGGCGGCCTGGTCGGCGAAGGTCTGGAGCAGGGCGACCTCCGAGTCGGCGAACACGCGGCCCATCCGGTCGGCGGCGGAGAGGACCCCGACCGTCCTGCCCTTGACCCGGAGGGGAACCGCCATGAAGGCGCGGAGGTCGCTGGCGGCCAGCCGCGGCCGGATCTCTTCGTCCACGGCGAACCGGGGATCGGTGAGCAGGTCCGCGCACCAGACGGCTTTCCCCTCGGCGACGACGCGACCCGAGATCCCCATGCCTGGCGCCAGGACGTGGCCGGGCTGGGCGTGGGCGCCGGAGGGATCGCCGGCGACTGCCACCAGGGAGCCGTCGGCGCGGAGGAGTCGGAAGCCGGCCGACCGCACCTCGAAGAGGGCGAGGACGCTCTCCACGATGCGCTCCGCCACTGCGCCGACGTCCAGGCTTTCCGTGAGTGTCCGGGCGACCGCGGCCAGCGCCTCGGCCTCCCGCTGCCGCCGGGTGAGCCGGAGGGCCTGGCCGAAGTGGACCGACAGCGTTCGGGCGAAGGCCACCCAGTGGTCTTGGCCGAGGTCCTTCCCGTCCGAGACGAGGACCATGATCCCGCTGCACTCGCCAGCCGAGACGAGCGGCACCAGGAGGGCTGAGCGGCCGCCCGTGCGGCCGAGGAAGGCCCGGGCGGCGTCCCCTCCCTCGCCCGGGACTGCGACGACGGCCCCGGCCGCCCCAATCTCTCGGAGGAGCGCGACGTGACCGAAGCCGGTGCCGGGATCGGCGGGGTTGTTGCTCGCGTAACCGTATTGAGTCTCGAGCCACAGCTCCCCGCCTTTGTCGATCAGGTAGAGCGCGCCCATCGGGATCCCGGCGGCGTCGAGGCACTGGGCCAGCACCTGGCCCACGGCCGAGCGGACGTCCGTCGCGGTGGCCAGCGCCTCGGCCAGTCCGCCGAGGACGGAGAGCGCCGCCGCCTGAAGGGCGGCCCGCTCGGCCAGCTCCGAGCTTCGCGCCACCTCGTGCTGCAGCTGGCGGGCGACCTGCTGCAGGTGCTGCGTCCGCAGCGCGTCCACGGGGACGTGGGCGATCGAGGGGGGGTCCGATTCGAGGCTGGCCAGCAGGGCGCCGATGACCTCCGAATAGCTCGGCGTGCGCTCGACCACCACGCTGGCGCCGACGCGCTGCGCCAGCGGGCCGGCCTCGTCCGGCACGTAGGTCGAGGAGTAGAGCACGATCGGGACGTGGGCCAGCCGGGGATGGCGCCGGGCCGCCAGGCACAGCTGGAAGCCGTCCACGCGGGGCATGAGCGTATCGCTCGCGATGGCATCCGGCGGGGCCAGCAGGGCCCGTTCGAGCGCCTCCGTCCCGTCCGAGGCGGTCGCGACGTCGAAGCCCTGATGGACGAGCAGCGTCCGAAGGAGCTTGGCCTGGATCGGGTCGTCGTCCACCACCAGGACCCGACGTCCCCGGCCCGCACGTGGCTGGGAGGCGCCATCGTGGCCGAGGTGCGCCCGGACCGCCTGGAGGAGCCGCGCGGGTTCGACCGGCTTCGTCAAGACGTCGACGAAGCCAAGGGAGGCGAGCTGGCCGTGATCGAGCGCGCCGGCGGAGCCGGCCCAGGCGATGATCGGCCGCGGCGCTGTCCCCGGCACGGCGCGGAGCCGCGTCGCCAGGTCGAAGCCGTCGGTGTCCGGCAAGCCCAGGTCCTGGAGGATGAGATGCGGCCGTGCCGCCTCGGTCAGCGCCAGCGCGGTCCGGCCATCCGCCGCCTCCAGCACTTCGTAGCCTTCGCCGGCGAGCGCTGCCTGGACGATCTTGCGGGCGATCGGGTTGTCGTCGATCACCAGGATCGTGGAGGGCGTCATGGCCGGCTCGAGCCGCATCGGGGCGGTTGCTCCCGCTAGGCCGCCGAGATCGGCACCCGGCCGGGGGACGACGCGAAGAGGCGGTCGGTCGGTCGCCCGGGCGTCCGGCCGGCATCGGGTCGCGGCCCCTCCAGGTGCTCGCTGATCAGATCGCAGAGCTGCCGCGCGCTGGTCAGGATGTCGCTCAGGAACTCGAGCTGCTGGGCGGACAGCGGCCCCGTCTTGCCGTTGTGCATCAGCTGAGCGAAGCCGATGATCCCGTTGAGCGGCGTCTTGAGATCGTGGGCGAGCCGCCGGGCGCGCTCCTCGCGGCTGTGGGCGATCGCGTCCATGAGCGCGGTCTCGATGTCCGGAGTCGCAGCGCGATCACTCATCGTCGGGACTCCCGGGGGCGGCCGTGGAATACGCCGGGCGGCCGCGGCCAGTGAGGGTCTGGATCACGATCGCCTCGAGCCGGCGCAGATCGAGGGGCTTGGGGGCGAAGTGAACGATGCCGGCCCGGCGGGCCCTCACTTCGCTTTCAGCCAGGCCGTCGCCGGTGGTCACGACCACCGGCAGCCGCGGGTCGGCGCGCCGCAGCCGCGTCACCAGCTCCGGCCCCGCCATGTCGTCGAGCCGGGTGTCGATCACGGCCAAGGTCAGGGGATACGTCGCCGCCAGCCACAGGGCTTCGTCGCCGCGGGTCGTCGGGTAGGCCCAGAACCCGAGGCGTCCCAGCCGGGCGGCGACCCGTCGCGCGGCCCGCTCGTCGCCGTCCGCGATCAGGGCCCACAGCCCCCCGGTCCCGCCTGTCATCTGTCGGAGCATACCCGGCTGTTAAGCAGGGACCGTGCCACGGGGGAATGGTCGATGTGGCGCTGGGTTAGGCCCGGGCCCGGCCCGCCGCCTGCCGGGACTGATCAGGAAGCGGCCGGCGGCTATGCCAGAAGTGGCAGGGCCGGCGCCCGAGCGCGTCGCGGGGCTGGGGCCCGCCGCGCCGGCGCTCAGATAAATCATCGGCTCAGCGGATTCCATACTCCTTCATCCGCCGGTAGAGCGTGCGCTGCGAGATCCCCAGGGAGCGGGCGGCGTGGTCGCGGTTGGCGTGCAGGCGGAGGGCGCGGAGGATCAGCTCCCGCTCGAGCTCGGCCAGGGCCACCAGGGGCTGGGGCGCCGTCACGACCGCGGGCGCCGGCGACAGCGCGGGAAGGTCCGCCAGGCCGATGGCCCTGGTGGCGCCGAGCGCGTAGGCGCGCTCGAGGAGATTTTCCAGCTCGCGGACGTTTCCCGGAAACTGGTAGGCCTGCAGCGCCGCCAGCGCTTGCGGGGTGACCTCGCGCACGTCCTGGCCGAAGCGCTCGTTGAACTCGCGAAGGAAATGGGTGAGCAACACCGGGATGTCCTCCCGGCGGTCGCGGAGCGGCGGAATCTCGACGCGGACGACGTTGAGCCGGTAGAAGAGGTCCTGGCGGAAGCGACCCTCGCTGACCGCCTGCTCCAGGGGGCGGTTGGTGGCGGCGATGATCCGGAAGTCCACCGCGTGGCTCCGCGTCGAGCCGACCGGCCGCACCTCCTTCTCCTGGAGCACGCGCAGCAGCTTGACCTGGAGAACCGGCGGCAGCTCGCCGACCTCGTCGAGGAAGAGCGTGCCGCCGTGGGCCGAGCGGAAGAGGCCCAGGGTATCGGCCACGGCGCCGGTGAAGGCCCCCCGCACGTGGCCGAAGAACTCCGATTCCATGAGGTCGGCGGGGATGGCCCCGCAGTTGACCGGGATGAACGGCGCCTGACTGCGAGGGGAGAGCCGGTGGATGGCGGCGGCCACCAGCTCCTTGCCGGTCCCCGTCTCCCCCTCGACCAGCACCGCGGCGTCGGTCGGGGCGACCCGGGCGATGGTCTCCTTCAGCTGGACCATCGGCCGCGACACCCCGATCAGCTCGCGGGCGGCGAGGCGCACGCCCAGTCGGTTGCGCAGAGTGCTCACCTCGCTCCGCAGGAAGCGCCGTTCGATCACCCGGCCCATCCGGTGGCGCAGCTCGTCCAGGTTCAGCGGCTTCTGCAGGTAGTCGTAGGCGCCTTCCTTCAGCGCCTCGACGGCGGTGCTGACCTCGGGGTGGGCCGTGGTCATCACCACCTCGATCGCGGGGTCGTGGCGCTTGATCTCGCGGAGGAGCTGGATGCCGTCCATGCCCGGCATCCGGATGTCCACGACCGCCGCCGCGAAGACCTGGCCGCGCAGACGCTCGAGCGCGTCGGTCCCGCTCTGGGCCTTGACGACGTCGTAGCCGGCCAGGCTCAGCGTCTTCTCCAGGAGCTTCAGCGTGAGCGGGTCGTCGTCCACGACGAGGACGCGAGGCGGCTCCATGGTCATCCGGCCGCGGCTGCCGCCAGGGCCTTGCGCACGACCTGCCGGACCTCGTCCACCACGAACGGCTTGCTCACGCTCGCCGCCCCGGTGTCCTCGAGGAACTGCCCGATCTCCGAGCTCAGCGCGTCGCCGGTGAGGAAGACGAACCGGGGAAGCAAGTGGGGGTATCGGCGGGCGATCTCGTGATAGAGCGCCGGCCCGTCCATCTCGGGCATCCGGACATCGGCCAGCACCAGGTCGTAGTGGGCCTTCCCGAGTCGCTCGACAGCCGCCGCCCCGCTGGCGGCGATATCCACCCGGTGGCCGTCCTCGCTCAGCATGTCGGCGAGGACCTCGGCGACCTCCGGCTCGTCGTCCACCACGAGGACGGCCTTGCCGGGGACCGGGGGGGCTTCCGCCCTCCCGCCCGCCGCGGTCGACCGGGGCGCCGCCACCGGCAGCGCGACGCGGAAGACGGCCCCCGCGCCGGGCGTGGTCTCGAGCTCGATGCTCCCGCCGTGGGCCTCGACGATCCCGCGACAGAGCGAGAGCCCCAGGCCAGTCCCCTGGCCGGCCGGCTTGGTCGTGAAGAAGGGCTCGAAGATCCGCGGCGTGATCTCGGGAGGGACGCCGGGACCCGTGTCGGTGACGGCGAGGTGAACGCGTTCAGCGATGGGATCGAATCGGGTGACGACGGTCAGGCGGCGCGGGCCGGGGACCGAGCGCATGGCCTGGTGGGCGTTCGACACGAGGTTCAGCACCACTTGCTGGAGCTGGTGGGGGTCGGCCCAGAAGGCGGGGAGCCCGTCTTCCAGGTCGAGCCGCACCTCGACGTTGTCGAGGCGCAGGGGATAGGCCAGCAGCTCCACCGCCTCCCGAACCACCTCGTTCAGCCGCGTCGCCTGGCGCTCGGGCGGGTGCTGGCGGGCCAGGGCCAGGAAGTTCTTCACGATGCGGGCGCAGCGCTCGGCCGCCTGGCCGATCTTGGCGGTGCGGTCCCGCACGGGCCCGCTCTCCACCTTCATGCCGAGCAAGGCCGTCTGACCGAGGATGACCGACAGCGGGTTGTTCAGCTCGTGGGCGACGCCGGCCAGCAGCTGGCCCATGGCGGCCAGCTTCTCGGTCTGGGCGAGGGTGTCCCGCTGCCGCTCGAGCTGGGCCTCCGCCTGCTTGCGCTCGGTGATGTCCTCGACGCTCCCCTCGTACCAGATGTGCCCTTCGTCCCGGACCAGACGCATGTTGACGCGCGCCCACACGACCGTCCCATCGCGCCGGCGAAGCCGGGTCTCGAGGCCGCGGATGACGTCGCCGCCCGGCAGCGCCGGTGGCCGAACGGCGGGATCGACCCAGACCTCGGTCGCGTTCACGGCCAGCAGGGCGTCCCGGTCGGGAAACCCCAGCAGCTCGACCAGGGCGGCGTTCGCATCGCGCATCCGCCCGTCCGACGTACTTCGGAAAAGGCCGACCGGGACGTTGTCGAACAGGCTCCGGTAGCGCGCCTCGGAGGCGGCCAGCTGGGCAAAGGCTCGTCCGAGCGCGATGGCCTGGGCGATCTGGCTGGCCATGGTCTGGGCGAAATTGAGCCAGTCGAGGTCGGCCAGGTCGCGCCGATTCGCCGCCAGCAGCAACACCCCGAGCCGCTCGCCCCGCGCGACGAGGGGCAGGAGGACGGCGGAACTGACCTTGAGACGGGCGAGGATGTCCCCTCCGACCGCCGGCGGGACCGCAGCGGAGGGGATGACGACCGGCTGGCCTGCCTCCATCGCCTGTTGGAATAGCTGGGGGGAGCCTAGGAACGGATCGCCGCCGCCGGCCCCCACCCGCTGACCACTGTCGGCGTCGAGCCGCAGGCGACCATCGGGTCCGATCAGGTAGAGCGCGCCGAGGGAGACGCCGCCCGCGTTGAGCGCGCTCGCCAGCAGTTCGCCGGGCAGGAGATCGATGCCGAGCGGCCGGGCCAGCGTCTCCGCCAGGCCGGCCAGCATCGAGAGGACCGCGCCCTGGAGCGACGCCCGCTGCAGGAGGTCCACGTTCACCCCGAGCTGGCGCTCGAGCTGCCGGACCGCCCGGTGGAGCCGCTCCGCCTCCAGGCGCTCGGCCGGCGCCTGAGGCCGGGGCGCCCACTTGCGTTCGAGGACGTCGAGCAGCGTGTCGATCGCCTCCCGGAAGTCCGGCGTGCGACACGTCATCGCGCTCGCCCCCACGCGCTCTCCCAGCCGCCGGTCCGCGTCCTCGATGTAGTTGTTGGTGCACAGCACGACCGGGGTTCGGGCGAGGAGCGGCGTCTCCCGCACGGCCAGGCAGAGCTGGAAGCCGTCCACCTCCGGCATCAGCACGTCGCTCAAGATCGCGTCCACGGGCGACTCCCGGGCGCGGGCGAGCGCGTCGCGGCCGTTGGTGGCGGTGGTGACGTGGAACCCGAGGTGGGTCAGGTGGGCGCGCGCCAGCTTGAGCTGAACCGGGTCGTCGTCCACGACCACGACGTGCCGGCCCCGGCCCGGCTTCTCCCCCGGTGGCTCCCCGGGCGGCAGGTAGGTGCCGATGACCTGGAGGAGCCGCACGGGCTCGACGGGCTTGAGCAGGAAGTCGGTGAAGCCGGCGCCGTGCGCCC
>DASYUM010000145.1:0-21380 GCA_036001225.1 Candidatus Methylomirabilota bacterium
GGCGGGCGAGGCAAGGTCGACATCGCGGTAGCCGGGAACATCGAGCACATCCAGTGCAACCAGACGGATCCGTGGAAGGAGATCGACGGCGAGCGTTCGAGCCTCAAGGCGCCGCATCCCTTCCTGACCGATCCGGCGGTCCGGTCCGCGCTGAACCTCCTCGTCGACCGGTCGTCCATTCAGGAGCAGATCTACGGCCGCCTCGGGCAGACGAGCGCCAACTTCCTCAATGCACCGTCCCGGTTCCATTCGAAGAACAACAAGTGGGAGTTCAACATCGAGAAGGCCAACAAGGTCCTCGACGAGGCTGGCTGGCGGCGCGGGCCCGATGGGATCCGCACCAAGGACGGCAAGCGCCTGAAGATGGTCTTCCAGACCTCCATCAACGCGCCGCGCCAGAAAACCCAGGCCATCGTCAAGCAGGCCGCCGCCAAGGCCGGGGTGGAGATCGAGCTGAAATCGGTCGTCGCCTCGGTGTTCTTCTCGAGCGATCCCGCCAATCCCGACACCTATCCCCACTTCTACACCGACATCCAGATGTACACGACGACCATGAACAATCCCGACCCCCAGCGGTTCATGGAACAGTTCTGCTCCTGGGAGGTTGCGGCCAAGGAGAACAAGTGGGCGGGGCGCAACATCCCGCGCTGGCGCAACGAGGAGTGTGACCGGCTGTGGAAGGCCGCCGAGACCGAGATGGACCCCGTCAAGCGGGCCGCCCATTTCATCCGGATGAACGACCTCCTCATCCAGAACGTGGTGGTGATCCCGGTCCTGTGGCGGAGCGTCATCTCCGCGGTGTCCAACAAGCTGAGGGGCACCGACATCAGTGGCTGGGACTCGAACTTCTACAACCACGCCTACTGGTACAAGGAGGCGTGAGGCTGATGGACGAGCGCGCGCTGCGGCACTGGATCGAGCGGGTCGAGGACGGCAGTCTCAGCCGGCGCCAGTTCACGCGGATGATGGTCGGACTCGGGCTGACCGCGCCGCTGGCCGCCCAGATGCTGGCCGCCTCGGGGGTCGCCCAGGCCCAACCCCGGCCGACGTACACCCCCACCCGGCGGGGCGGGGGCGGGACCCTGCGGACGTTGTGGTGGCAGGGCCCGACCCTGCTCAACCCCCACTTCGCCGCCGGCACCAAGGACGCCGACGGCTCGCGGATCTTCTACGAGCCGCTGGCCGCGTTCGACCCCGACGGCAACCTGATCCCGGTGCTGGCCGCCGAGATCCCCTCGGTCCAGAACGGGGGCGTGGCCCGCGACGGCCGGTCGGTCACCTGGCGTCTCAAGCCGGGCGTCCAGTGGCACGACGGCAAGCCCTTCACCGCCGACGACGTCGTGTTCAACTGGGAGTACGCCGCCGATCCGGCCACCGGCACTGTGACCCTCGATTCCTATCGCGGCATCGAGCGGATCGACAAGCTCGACAGCCACACCGTGAAGCTCAGCTTCGCCAAGCCCGTCCCCTTCTGGGCGGAGCCGTTCTGCGGTGGCCGCGGGATGATGATCCCCAAGCACCTCTTCGAGGCTTACAAGGGCGGGAAGTCCCGGGAGGCGCCGACCAACCTGAAGCCGGTCGGCACCGGGCCCTACAAGATCGTGGACTTCAAGCCGGGCGACTCGATCCGGGCCGAGATCAACCCCAACTATCACGTGGCCAACCGTCCCTTCTTCGACCAGTTCGAGCTGAAGGGAGGCGGCGACGCGGTCTCGGCGGCCCGGGCCGTCATCCAGACCGGCGAATACGACTGGGCCTGGAACCTCCAGGTCGAGGACGACATCCTCAAGCGCATGGAGCAGGGCGGCAAGGGCCGGGTCGAGATCGCGCCGGCCAGCGGGATCGAGCACGTCCAGGTGAACCAGTCGGACCCGTGGACGGAGGTGGAGGGCGAGCGGGCCAGCGCCAAGAGTACGCATCCGTTCCTGACCGACCCCGCGGTGCGGCAGGCGCTGTCGCTGCTGGTCGATCGGGCGTCCATCCACGAGCAGATCTACGGGCGCCAGGGCCAGGCCACCGCCAACTTCCTCAACACGCCATCCCGCTTCGCCTCCCGGAACACGAAGTGGGAGTTCAACCTGGATAGGGCCAACCAGATCCTCGACCAGGCCGGCTGGAAGCGGGGCAGCGACGGCATCCGGGCCAAGGACGGCAAGCGGCTCAAGGTCCTCTACCAGACCAGCATCAACGCGGCCCGCCAGAAGACCCAGGCAATCGTGAAGGCGGCCGCCACCAAGGCCGGCATCGAGGTGGAGCTGAAGTCGGTGGTCGGGTCGGTCTTCTTCTCCACCGACCCCGGCAACCCCGACACTTACTACCACTTCTTCGCCGATCTCCAGATGTACACCACCAGCATGGACTTCCCCGATCCCCAGAGCTTCATGATCCAGTTCACCTCGTGGGAGATCTCGGCCAAGGAGAACAAGTGGCAGCGGCGCAACAAGACCCGCTGGCGCAACGACGAGTACGACCGGCTGTGGAGGGCCTCGGAAGCGGAGCTGGACCCGGTGAAGCGGGCCGCGAACTTCGTCCGGATGAACGACCTGCTGATCCAGAACGTGGTGGTGGTCCCGATCATCTGGCGGAACAACGTCTCGGCCGGCTCGCTGAAGCTCAAGGGGACGGAGTTGTCAGGCTGGGACTCGGACTTCTGGCGGTTGCCCTACTGGTACCGCGAAGCGTGAAGAGTTCTTCCCTCTCCCCCACTCGGGGGAGAGGGTCAGGGTGAGGGGGCGTGCGCACTTACCTCTTCCGACGCCTCCTGACCGTCCTCCCGGTCCTGTTCGGCATCAGCCTGGTTCTCTTCACCGTCCTCGCCCTGGCCCCCGGCGATCCCTTCGAGGAGCTGGCCACCAACCCCAACGTGCCACCCGAGGTGCGGGCCAACCTGAGGGCCCAGTTCGGCCTGGACGATCCCGTCGCCGTCCGCTACGTCCGCTGGCTGGTCGCCATGCTGAAGGGGAACTGGGGGTTCTCCTTCGTGAGCCGGGTGGACGTGGACCAGCTCATTCTCCAGCGCCTGCCCACGACGCTGTTCGTCCTCGGCTCGGCCCAGGTGCTGGCCCTGCTGATCGCGCTGCCGGTGGGGATCTACTCGGCGGTCCGCCCCTACTCGTTCTTCGACCAGCTGGCGACCACGCTGGCCTTCATCGGATTCTCGCTTCCCACCTTTTTCACCGGGCTCCTGTTCATCCTGCTGTTCAGCATCTACCTGGACTGGCTGCCGTTCATCTACCGGTCGGACATCAGCGCCACCGGCCTCCGCTGGGTGTGGGAGAACCTCAAGCAGGGGATCATGCCGATCACCGTGCTCGGCCTCTTCCAGGGCGCCTCGCTGACCCGCTTCGTGCGCTCGTCGGTGCTGGAGGTGGTCCGGCTCGACTACATCAACACCGCCCGGGCCAAGGGCCTCTCCGAGAAGGCCACCATCGTCAAGCACGTGGTCCGCAACGCCCTCATCCCGGTGGTGACGCTGCTGGCGCTCCAGGTCCCGCTCGTCTTCACCGGCGCGGTGGTGACCGAGCAGATCTTCCGGGTGCCGGGGATCGGCTCGCTGCTGATCGCGTCGATTCTGGCCAACGACACGCCCGTGATCATGGCCGTCACGTTCGTGTACGCCTGTCTGGTGGTGATCTTCAATCTGATCGCCGATCTGACCTATGGCTGGCTGGACCCCCGCATCAGCTATCGATAGCCGCGGTGGCCGATAACCGTCGCATCCCGGCGTCCTCGGCCCTCCCCGCGCCTCAACGTCGGGTGGCGCGCCCCGGACGGCGGGGCCCCAGCCCCGCGACGTCCTGCGGCGCGCTGGCGCGGCATACGCCTCGGCGCGGGCCTTCGGGTTCGCGCGCCTCGGACGGCGGGGCCCCAGCCCCGCGACGTCCTGCGGCGCGCCGTTCCCTGCGTCCCAGGGCTGCTCGGTTCTCGGCCACCGCGAGGAGGGCGGGCTGATGGTCGCCGACGGGACGGCCACCCAAGCGGTCGTCGGCCGACTGCCGCTGCCCGCCGTCCGGCGGGCCGACTCGCTCTGGCTGGAGGCCGGCCGGCGCTTCCGCCGCCACCGCCTGGCCATGCTGGGGGCGGCCGTGCTCGCCTTCATGGTCGTGGCAGTGGTGATCGGTCCCTTCGTCTACCGCGTGCCCATCGACGAGATCGACTTCAAGGCCAAGCTCCGCGCTCCGTCGCGCGTCCATCCCTTCGGCACCGACGACCTGGGCCAGGACATCCTCGCCCGCATGCTGTACGGAGGGCGGGTCTCGCTGGCGGTGGGCGTGGTGGCGATGCTGATCGCCATCAGCGTGGGGACCGCCATCGGGGCCGTCGCCGGCCAGCTCGGCGGCGCGGTGGACAACGCGGCCATGCGGCTGACCGACCTCTTCCTCTCGCTCCCCCAGTTCCCGATCTTCCTGCTCGTCATGTATCTCTTCCGGGACGTGCTCAGGAAGGCGCTCGGCCCCGAGGCCGGCGTGTTCATCCTCATCGTGGGGGTGATCGGGGGGCTGCGCTGGATGCCGGTGGCCCGGCTGGTGCGGGCCCAGTTCCTTTCGCTGCGGGAGAAGGAGTTCGTGGAGGCCGCCCGCGGGCTCGGGGTGCCGCCCCTCCGCCAGGTCGTCCGCCACATCCTGCCCAACGCGGTGGGGCCGGTGATCGTGGCCGGCTCCCTCGACGTGGCGGCGGCGATCCTGCTCGAGTCGACGCTGTCGGTCCTCGGGCTCGGCTTCCCACCCGACATCCCGACCTGGGGCCGCATCCTCTTCGACGCCAAGGACAACCTCGACTTCGCCCCCCACTGGGCGCTCTTTCCGGGCACGGCCATCTTCCTGACCGTGCTCTCCATCAACTTCATCGGCGACGGCCTCCGCGACGCCCTCGACCCCCGCAAGGTGCTGTAGTGTCGGACGGGTGCTGTCGCGGCGAACAGCCCCACCCGCGTCCTCGCGGAGGAGTGGGCGATTGATGCGGCCGTCCGGAAGCTGGCGTGTCAGGCAACGCGCGATGCTCATCACCGCTGCGGGCGCGGGTGGGGCCCCCCGTTCGCCGCGCCACCCGTCCGGCCCCAGTTCGCACTGAAGGAGGCAAGACCCGGTGAGCGATCTTCGGGACCTCGATACGCCGGCCGTCACCATCGACCTCGACGTCATGGAGGCCAACATCCGCCGGGTGCAGGCGCAGCTCGATCGCCTCGGGGTCGGCAACCGGCCGCACATCAAGACCCACAAGATCCCCGAGATCGGCCGCCGCCAGCTGGCGGCCGGCGCCATGGGGATCACCTGCCAGAAGATCGGCGAGGTCGAGGTCTTCGCCGACGCCGGCGTGGCTCCCGACGTCCTGCTGACCTACAACGTCCTCGGCCGGGCCAAGACGGAGCGGCTGATGGCGGTGGCCCGGCGGGTTTCCCGGCTGACCGTCGTCCTCGACAACGAGACGGTCGCCCGCGAGCTGTCCGAGGCCGCCGTCCGCCACGGGCCGGACATCCACTTTCTCGTGGAGTGCGATACCGGCTTCGGCCGGAACGGGGTCCAGACGCCGGAGGCCGCCCTCGACCTCGCCCGCCTGGCGATGAAGCTGCCCCGGATGGACTTCCAGGGCCTCATGACGTTTCCCAACCGCGAGCCGGGCACCCGGCTGTTCTTCGAGCGGGCCCTCGAGCTGTTCAAGCAGGCCGGCATCCCGGTCCCGGTGGTCTCGGGGGGCGGGACCCCCGCGCTGGCCACCGTCGAGAAGTTCCCGATGCTCACCGAGCACCGGGCGGGCACCTGCGTTTACAACGACGCCATGGTGGTGGAGCTCGCCAAGACGGCGACCTGGAATGACTGCGCGATGCGCGTGCGGGCCACGGTGGTGAGCCGGCCGACCGACAGCCGGGCGATCCTCGACGCCGGCACCAAGGTGCTGACCTCCGACCTGTACGGGATGAAGGGGTACGGCCACATCCTGGAATATCCGGCGGCCGGGATCAGCGGCCTCTCCGAGGAGCACGGGACCGTGGACCTCTCGGCCTGCCCCGAGCGCCCGCGGGTCGGTGACATCGTCCACGTGGTGCCGAACCACTGCTGCGTCGTGTCCAACATGGTGGACGAGGTCTACGGGGTGCGGGGCGAGCGGGTCGAGGTGGTGTGGCCGGTGGCCGCCCGGGGCAAGGTGCGCTAGCCGCGCGGCGTGCGGATCTACCTCCTCTCGCGCCTCGGCCAGACACTCCTCGTCGTCTTCCTCTCGCTCACCGCCGTCTTCTTCCTGGTGCGCCTCGGCGGCGACCCGGTCCTGCTTTTCCTCCCCATGGACATCCAGGCCAAGGACGTCAACGAGTTCCGCCAGCGCCTCGGCTTCAACGACCCGTTGGCCGTCCAGTACGCGCGCTTCGTGGCCGGGGCCACCCGCGGCGACTTCGGCGAATCGCTCCGCTACAAGCGGAGCGCGTTGGCCCTGGTGCTGGAGCGGCTGCCGGCGACGGGCGCCCTGGCCGGCACCGCGCTGGGGCTGACGTTCGTCCTCGCCGTCCCGGTCGGGATCCTCTCCGCCGTCCGGCGCGGCAGCCTCGTGGATTACCTCGGCATGGGGGGGACCCTGCTGGGGCAGGCCATCCCCGGCTTCTGGCTCGGGCTCATGATGATCTACGTCTTCTCGGTGCGCCTGGGCTGGTTGCCGACGGGCGGCACCGGCGGCCCCGCCCACTACGTGATGCCGTCGCTCGTCCTGGCCGCCTTCTACGCCGCCCGCACCGCCCGGCTGACCCGCTCGGCCGTCCTGGAGACGCTGAACGAGGAATACGTCCTGGCGGCCCGGGCCAAAGGCCTCGCCGAGCGGGTGGTGATCGGGAAGCACGCGCTCAAGAACTCGGCGATCCCCATCGTCACCCTGGCCGGGCTGGAGACCGGCCAGCTGCTGGGCGGCGCCGTCATCACCGAGACGATCTTCGCCTGGCCGGGGGTCGGCCGCCTCACCGTGCAGGCGCTGCTCAACCGTGACTTCCCGGTGGTGCTGGCGGCGGTCTTCGTCATCTCGGTCACCTACACGCTGATCAACTTCGGGGTGGACCTGCTCTACGGCTGGCTCGACCCGCGGACGCGGGTGGTGGCGCCCGCGTGACCGCCCGCATGCTCCGACGCCACGGTCTCGGCCTTCTCGGGCTCACCCTCACCCTCGTCGCCGTCGCCATCGCGGTGGGGGCGCCGCTGCTGACCTCCCACGACCCGCTGGCCGGGGACTTCGCGGCCAGCCTCCGTCCGCCGGGCAGTCCGGGGCATCCACTCGGCACCGATCAGCTCGGGCGCGACCTCCTCGCCCGCGTCCTCTACGGCGCCCGGATCGCGCTCTTCATCGGCCTCTGCACGGTGGCGGTCACCGCCGTGGTTGGCGGGCTGGTCGGGCTGGTGGCCGGCTTCTTCGGCGGCTGGCCGGGCACCGTGCTCATGCGGCTGGCCGACGTCCAGCTCTCGTTCCCGTTCATTCTCCTCGCCTTGACCATCAACGCCATCGTCGGACTCGGGCTCCGCAACATCATCCTCAGTTTGTCAGCGGCCGGCTGGGTCGTGTATGCTCGCGTCGTCCGGGGCGAGGTGCTGTCGGTCCGCCAGCGGGAGTACGTTCAAGCGGCGGCGGCGCTTGGGACGGGCGGGAGCCGGCTCCTGTTCCGCCACGTCCTCCCCAACGTGGCGCCGTCGATCGTGATCGTGGCCAGCCTCCAGTTCTCGCAGTTCATCGTGGCCGAGGCGGCGATCTCGTTCCTCGGCTTCGGGGTCCAGCCCCCGACCCCGGCCTGGGGGAGCATGCTGTCGGAGTCGCGCGACTTCCTGTACGTGGCGTGGTGGCTGGCGGCCTGTCCGGGGGCGGCGCTCGCGCTGACGGCGCTCGGCATCAACCTGGTGGGGGACTGGCTGCGGGACGTGCTCGACCCGAAGCTGCGCATCTGAAGGAGGTTCGGTCATGCGGCTCTGGAGATCCGTGGTCCCCGTCGTGCTCGCGCTGGCGGCCGCGCTGCCCACCCCGGCCCAGGACCGCCCCCGGACCAAGGAAGTGGTCGTCGCCTTCGCGGCCGAGCCCCGGACGCTGCTCCCCGACACCATCGTGGACTGGACCACCAACGACCAGGTCGAGCACATGTACGACCGGCTGGTGGACCGCGATCCCAAGACCTACAAGCCGGCGCCCATGCTGGCCACCGGCTGGAAAGTCGTGAACGACACCACCTGGGAGTTCACGCTCCGCCAGGGGGTCCGCTTCCACAACGGGGAACCGTTCACCGCCGCGTCGGTGAAGGCGACGATGGACTACATCAAGGATCCGGCCAACAAGACGCACTACCTCCCGCGGTGGGCCCTGGTGAAGGAAGTCCAGGTCGTCAACGACTACACGGTCCGCTTCGTGACCGAGAAGCCGTGGCCCGGCCTCATCGACCGGATGGCGGCCACCGACTTCCTCCCGATGCCGCCCAAAGCCCTCAAGGAACAAGGTGTCCCGGCCCTGTCCGCCAAGCCGATCGGGACCGGCCCGTTCAAGTTCGTCCAGTGGGTGCGCGACGAACGGCTCGTCCTCGAGCGGAACCCCGACTACTGGCAGGGCGCCCCCGACGTCAGCCGGGTCACCTTCCGGTTCATCCCCGAGTTCAGCGCGCGGCTGGCCGCCCTCCTGGCCGGCGAGATCGACATCATGAAGGACGTGCCGCCCCACGCCGTGGAGGCGGTGGACCGGAGCGGCAAGGCGCGCGTGCGCGCCACCGTTTCCTCGCGGATCAACTATCTGGCGCTGGTGAACCTGAAGCCGGGGCCGATGCAGGACCTCCGGGTCCGGAAGGCGATCCACCACGCGGTCAACGTGGACGAGCTGATCCAGCAGGTCCTCAAGAGCCGCGCGTCCAAGATGTGCGGCCCGCTGTCGCCGCTGAACGTGGACTACTCGCCCAAGGTCGAGTGCCTCAAGCACGATCCGAGCCGGGCCCAGGCGCTGCTCAAAGAGGCGGGCATCGATCCCGCTAAGCTGACCCTGGCCCTCGACACCCCCTCCGGGCGCTACCCGCTCGACAAGGACGTCTCGCTGGCCATCGCCGCCCAGCTCCAGCGGCTGGGGATCAAGGTCAACGTGGTGGTGAACGAGTGGGGCACCCACCTCGACAAGATCAAGAACCGGACGACCGGGGACATGTTCTTCCTCGGCTGGGGCCCGGCGCTCGACGCCCAGGGGACGATCGAGCAGCTGTTCCAGGGGTCGCAGACCTATTCCTCGTACGGCGGCAACAAGGTGATCGACGACAAGATCGCCCAGGCGGTGACCATCGTCGATCCCAAGCGGCGGGTGGAGGCCTGGGCCGAGCTGCAGCAGCTGGTGGCGGCCGAGGTGCCGTGGGTCTTCCTCTGGCAGCAGCACGACCTCTACGGCGTCGCCAACTGGATCGACTGGACACCGCGGGCCGACGAGAAGGTGTGGATGTATGAGGCCAAGATCACCCCGCGGTAGGTGGCTGATGAACGCCATGACCGGGCGGGTCCTGTCGCAGCGACCTGCCCCGGCGCGTCCTCGCGGGTCGGTGGCGTGACGGGACTCGGCGATTGATGCGGCCGTCTGGAGCGCGTGGCGTTGAACACGCGCGATTCTCATCTTCGCTGCGGGCGCGCCCAGGGCAGCTCGCTGCGCCACCCGCCCGGCCTCGCGGCCGGTGCGTGAGTCTCCCGCTAGCCGATGCGGCTCGCTGACTTCCGGACGTTCGTCGTCCACGACGGCTACCGGAGCTTCGTCTTCCTCAAGCTCTACGCCGAGGATGGGCTGACCGGCGTCGGGGAGGGGACCGTCGAGTGGAACGAGCTGGCGGCCGAGGCCTGCCTCCGCCAGACCTGCCCGCGCGTCATCGGCGCCGATCCCTTCGACACCGAGGCCCTGTGGGAGCGCCTCTATCGCGACGGCTACTGGCGAAACGACCTCGTCATCAACAGCGCCCTCAGCGCCATCGACCAGGCCTGCTGGGACTTGAAAGGGAAGAAGCTCGGCGTGCCCGTGCACGTCCTGCTCGGGGGTCGGCGGCGGGGCCGCTTGCGCGCCTACGCCAACGCCTGGTACTGGGGCTGCACGACCGCCGAGGAGTTCGCCCGCGCCGCCCTCAAGGTCGTGCGGGAGGGATACACGGCGCTCAAGTGGGACCCGTTCGGCGACGCCGACACCACGATGACCCCGGTCGCGATGCGGGCCGCCGTCGCCCAGGTCGCCGCCGTCCGAGAGGCGGTCGGTCCCGACGTGGACCTCGCCATCGAGGTGCACGGCCGCCTGGCGCCGGCGTGGGCGATCGAGATGGCGCGGCGGCTCGAGCCCTTCGACCCCTTCTTCTACGAGGAGCCGGTGCCGGCGGAGAACGTCGAGGCGCTGGTCCAGGTGGCCCGGGCCGTCCGCATCCCGGTGGCGACCGGCGAGCGCCTCTGCACCAAATTCGCCTTCCAGGAGCTCCTCCGGCGGCAGGCGGCGGCCATCGTCCAGCCCGATCTCTGCCACGCCGGCGGCTTCACCGAGGTGAAGAAGATCGCCGCCCTCGCCGAAACGGACTACGTCCCGGTGGCGCCCCACAACGCGTCGGGGCCGATCGGCACGGCGGCCGCCGTCCAGCTCGACGCCGCCATCCCGAACTTCCTGATCCAGGAGTACTTCGTGGCCCAGGCGTCCTGGATCGACCAGGTGGTGGAGGGCGGCCCTCGCGTCGTCAACGGCGAGATCGTGGTGCCGGAGCGGCCGGGACTGGGCGTGGAGCTGCACGAGGAGGCCGCCCTCGCGCACCCGTTCCAGGAGACCTGGGGCGGCAAGACCCTGTGGAGCCGCGACTGGCAGGCCGGCCTCCCCGACCACGACCGGCTGGGCCGGCCGGCGAACACGCCGCGCCCGCCGTCGGGATAAGAGGCTGAGCCACCTCGATCTCCGCTGGAGGCGAGTATGACGGCTCCACGGCTCATCATGATGGTCAGCCTTGGCCTCACCCTGCTTTTCGCGCCACTCGCCGTCGAGGCGCAGCCGGCGGGGACCGTGCCCCGGATCGGGCTCCTCGACTCCGGCTCCTTCGCCGCCCGGGCCTCGCTGTGGGAGGCGTTCCGTCAGGGGATGCGCCAGCTGGGGTACGTCGAGGGCCAGACCGTGGTCTTCGAGGCCCGGGGCGCGGATGGGAAGAACGAGCGGCTGCCGGCCCTCGCGGCCGAGCTGGTCCGGCTCAAGCCCGACGTGATCGTGACGGCCAGCAACTTCGCCGCACAGGCCGCGCACCAGGCGACGGCGACGATCCCGATCGTCACGGCCAGCGGGGATCCGCTCGCCATCGGGCTCGTCACGAATCTCGCCCGGCCGGGCGGGAACGTGACCGGCGTCACGTCGCAGACCGTCGAGCTCAGCGCGAAGCGGCTCGACTTGGCCCGGGAGCTCGTCCCGGGGGCGTCTCGCCTCGGCATCCTGGGAACCGGGAGTTCCATAATCCGGGAGACCGAGACGGCGGCCCGGGCGCTCGGGATACGCCTTGACGTCGTTGGCGTCCGCAGTCCGGCGGAGCTCGACGGGGCCTTCTCGACGATCGCGCGGAGGCGCCCCGGGGTCCTCATCGTGGCCCCCAGCTCCGCGTTCTTCGGGGAGCGCCGGCGCGTGGCCGAGCTGGCCGTGAAGCATCGGCTCCCGACCGTGCACGCCTCACAGGAGTACGCCGAGGCCGGCGGCCTGATCGCCTACGGGACCGACCTCGCGGCGTTGTTCCGCCGCGCGGCCGTCTACGTCGACAAGATCCTGAAAGGCGCCAAGCCGGGCGACCTCCCGATCGAGCAGCCCACCAAGTTCGAGCTGGTCATCAACCTGAAGACCGCCAAGGCGCTCGGCCTCACGATCCCGCCGTCGGTGCTCGCGCGGGCCGACGAAATCATCGAGTAGTGGGCATGCCGAGGAACCGGAAGGTCGCCCCGCATTTTCCACTGTGCGCACGGGGCGTCTTGACGCTGCGCGCGCGGGAAGACTAGGATACGGGCACCCGCATGCAGAGCCACTGGAGCGACGAGGCGGCCCGTGCCCTCGATCCCCTCGACCTGCTGGTCTACGCCTCGCGCCTCATCGGGGCCGAGACCTCGCTCGCGGTCTGGGGCGGCGGCAACACGTCCCTCAAGCTGACCGAGCCCGACCTTCGCCGGCGGCCGATCCGTGTGCTGCGGGTGAAGGGGAGCGGGTCGGACCTCAAGAGCATCACCCGGAAGGACTTTCCCGGCGTCCGCCTCGACGAGGTGCTCCCGCTCCTCGCTCGCGACGAGATGGGCGACCAGGAGATGGTGGACTACCTCGCCCGCTGCCTCCAGGAGCCGGCCTCCCCCCGGCCCTCGATCGAGACGCTCCTCCACGGCTTCCTCCCCTACGAGGCGGTCATCCACACCCACGCCGACGCGATCGTGGCGTTGACCAACACCGACCGGGGCCACGAGGTGGTCGGGGAGCTGTTCGGCAAGGACGCGGTCAGCATCCCCTACCGCCGGCCCGGCTTCCGGCTCTCCCGTGAAGTCGCCGAGGCCGCGCGGGCCGCCCCCGAGGCGCGCGGGCTCGTTCTCGAGAAGCACGGTCTCATCTCGTGGGGGGCGACGCTGAAAGAGGCGTACCTCGGCACCATCGACCTCGTCACCCGGGCCGAGCAGCGGCTGGCCGAGGCGGCGCGCGGCCGGCGCGTGTTCGGCCCGGCCACGGCCGCGGTGCCCGACGGCGCGACCCGGCGGGCGCTGGCGGCGGCGATGGCCCCGGTGCTGCGCGGTCTGCTCAGCCAGCAGCGCCGGGTGATCCTGCGCTTCGACGATGGTGAGGACGTCCTGGCCCTGGCCAGCGCCCCGGAGGCAGCCGCGCTGACCCAGGTCGGCCCCGCGACCCCCGATCACACCATCTACACCAAGCGGCTGCCGTGCTTCGTCCCCCTCGCCGACCCGGCGTCCCCCGACGCGCTGGTCGCCGCGCTCCGGCCCGCCATCGAGGCCTTCGCCCGCGACTACACCGCCTACTTCGAGGCCCACCGCTTCGAGGGCGCGACGCTGGCCGATCCCTATCCCCGGGTGGTCCTGTTCCCCGGCCTCGGCATGTTCACCAGCGGCAAGGATGCGCGCGCGGCGGCGATCGTGGCCGACATCTACCGCCATACCGCGTGGGTCCTGCGGGCGGCGTCCGCGGTGGGGCGCTACGTGTCGCTCACGCCGGGCGAGGCCTTCGGCGTCGAGTACTGGCCGCTCGAGCTCTACAAGCTCGCGCTGGCGCCGCCTGAGAAGGAGCTGGCGCGCCGGATCGCGCTCGTCACCGGCGGCGCGGGCGGGATCGGCCGCGCCATCGCCCGCCGTCTCGCCCGGGAAGGCGCCCACGTCGTGGTCGGGGACCTCGACGAGGAGGGCGCGGCACGAGTGGCCCACGAGATCGTGGCCGAGGTGGGCGCGGCCCGGGCGCTCGGCGTCTACATGGACGTGACGTCGGAGGAGGCCGTCCAGGACGGGTTGCTCGCCGCCGTCGAGACGTATGGCGGCCTCGACATCGTCGTCTCGAACGCGGGCGTCGC
The DNA here is from genome assembly GCA_036001225.1 of Candidatus Methylomirabilota bacterium. Classification (GTDB taxonomy): domain Bacteria; phylum Methylomirabilota; class Methylomirabilia; order Rokubacteriales; family DASRDR01; genus DASYUM01. The sequence goes on from DASYUM010000145.1 coordinate 13,520, forward strand.
GCACTCGGCTCCGCTGGACACGATGGCGCTCGCCGATTGGGAGCGCAGCTTCGCGGTGAACGCGCGGGGCCACTTCCTGGTGACCCGCGAGGCCTTCCGCCTGCTGAAGGCCCAGGGGCTCGGCGGAAACCTCGTCTTCGTCGCGACGAAGAACGTGATGGCGCCCGGCAAGGACTTCGCCGCCTACAGCGCGGCCAAGGCGGCCGAGGCCCAGCTGGCCAAGGTGGCGGCCATCGAGGGCGGAGCGCACGGGATCCGGGCCAACGTCGTGAACCCCGACGCGGTCTTCCGCGACTCGGGCCTCTGGTCGGAGGACGTGCGCAGGGAGCGGGCGCGCGCGCAGGGCATCGCCGTCGCCGCGCTCGAGGAGTTCTACCGGAAGCGCAACCTCCTCGGGACCCCGATCCTGCCCGAGGACGTGGCGGAGGCGGTGCTCTTCTTCGCCTCCGACCGGTCGGCGAAGACGACCGGCTGCACGCTGACCGTGGACGGCGGCCTGCGCGACGCCTTCCCGCGGTAAGCGATGCCGGCGGTCCGCTTCGGCGTCACGCTGGCCTTCCAGCCCCCCGAGAGCCTGCGGGCCCTCGCCATTCGGGCCGAAGCCCTCGGCTTCGACTCGATCCATTCCCGGAGGGGGGCTTCGCCCCCCCTCCGGACCTCCCCCCAGGAAGAGGTTGCGCGGGCAAAGCCCGCGCTCGGAGCGCTCCGATCCGACCGAGGCGGCACGGCGACCCAGGACGGCACTCCCGATGCGTGACACTCGGTTCGGCGTCACGCTGGCGTTTCAGGCCCCCGAGAGCCTGCGGGCGCTCGCCATTCGGGCCGAAGCCCTCGGCTTCGACTCGATCTGGAGCGGCGACCACATCGCCTTCCACAACCCCACCCTCGAGTCGCTGACCACGCTGAGCCATCTCGCCGCCATCACCCGGCGGGTGCGGATCGGCACCGGCGTCTACCTCCTCGCCCTCCGCCACCCGACCATCGCGGCCAAGAGCGTGGCCACGCTCGACGTGCTCTCCGGTGGCCGCTTCGTGTTCGGGGTCGGCGTGGGCGGCGAATTCCCGAAGGAGTTCGAGGCGGCCGGGGTGCCGCATCACGAGCGCGGCCGGCGGGTGGACGAAGCCATCGCGGTCTGCCGTCTCCTGTGGGCGAAGTCGCCGGCGTCGTTCGAGGGCCAGTTCGTCCGCTTCACGGACGTGGCGCTGGAGCCGAAGCCCGTCCAGCCGGGCGGTCCGCCCATCTGGATCGGCGGCCGCTCCGATCACGCGCTCCGCCGGGCCGCGCGCCTCGGTGACGGCTGGGTCTCCTACGTGGTCACCCCCGAGCGCTACCGGGCGAGCCTGGAGAGGATCCACGCCTTCGCGGCCGAGGCGGGACGCGACCTCCGGGCCGGCCGCCGGTTCGAGCCGGCCCATCTCTTCTTCGCGGTGATGGACGACGACTGGGACCGGGCCCGTGTCCAGGCCGCCCGCTACCTCACGCGCCAGTACAACCAGCCCTTCGACGAGCTGGTCAAGAAGTACTGCCTGCTCGGCCCGCCGGCCGTCTGCCTGGAGACGCTGGCTCGCTTCGTCGAGGCCGGCGTCCGGACCTTCATCATCGGCTTCGTCGCCGGGGCCGACCGGGCGCCCGAGCAACTCGAGCGCTTCGCCGCCGAGGTGCTCCCTCACTTCTCCACCTCTCCGTCTCCCGCGTAGCGCACGGCTGCCGCCATGCCCAAGGCGCCCTCGTGTCGGGCCCGGGTGGCGGCGATCGGCTGGCTCGATCCCGTCATCATCGAGGCGGATCTCGCGATGGTGGACCCGCCCGAGCTCGCCTTCGAGGCCGGCCAGTGGATCGCCATCCCGCTCGACGCGAAGACCGTCCGGCCCTACTCGATGGCATCGCCGCCGTCCGAGCGCCGCCAGATCCGGCTCTGCGTGGACGTGAAGCCCGGCGGCTTGGGCTCGCGCTACTTCCGGGACCTCCGGGTCGGCGACGAGGTGGCCTTCCAGCCGCCGCTCGGGACCCTCACGCTGATCAAGGACTCCCTCGCGCCGGTCCTCCTGGTCGCCGAGGAGATCGGCGTCGTCCCCTTCAGCTCGATCCTCCTCGACCAGGCCGAGCGGGGCTTTCCCCGGCCGATGACGCTCCACTTCACGGCCCCGACCGTCGGGCACCTCCTCTACGACGCCGACTTCCGCGCGCTGGCCGCCGTCCAGCCCCGCTTCCGGTACCGGCCGCTCCTGTCGGCGGCCGACCCGGCGGGGACCGGCGAGGTCGGATCGGTGGTGGCGGCGATCGAGCGGGACGCCGACGCGATCGCGGGCCACGACGTCCTGCTCTGCGGCGGGGGCGCGCTGGTGAAGGCGGCGCGCGACTGGTTTCTTGCCCGCGGCGTTGAGCGGAAGCGGATCCGTTACGAGAAATTCTGGTGAGCGCCGGCCCGAGAACCGTCGCATCCCGGCGTCCTCGGTCGTCGGCGGGCCTCAACGTTGGGTGGCTCGCCCCGGACGGCGGGGCCCCAGCCCCGCGACGTCCGGTGGCTCGCATGCGCGGCGTACGCCTCGGCCCGCCTCCTCCCTGCGTCCTAGGGCTGCTCGGTTCTCGGCCCGGCGGCGAGCTGCCTGACGCCCGTGGCTGAGGTCACCGGTGGCGAGCTCGTCACGAAGGTCCTCGCCCGTGAGGGCGTGCGGCACCTCTTCACGCTCTGCGGCGGCCACATCCTCCCCATCTATGACGCATGCCTGAAGGACGGGATCGCCGTCATCGACACCCGCCACGAGCAGGCCGCGGCCCACGCGGCGGACGCCTACGCGCGGCTCACGCGCGGCCTCGGCGTCGCCGTGGTCGTGCCCGGTCCCGGGGTGACCGATGCGGTGACCGGCGTGGCCAACGCCTTGGCTGCGCGGAGCCCGATGCTCCTGATCGGTGGAGCCTCGCCGCTCGCGCTCAAGGGGATGGGGGCCCTCCAGGAGATGGAGCAGGTGGCTCTGTTCCAGCCCATCACCAAGGGCGCGTGGGCGGTGCCCGAGACGCGCCTCATCCCCGAGTACCTCGCCCGCGCGATCCGCACGGCCCGGAGCGGTCGGCCCGGGCCCGTCTTCGTCGAGATCGCGGTGGACCTCCTGATGGGCACGGTGGACGCGGCCGCCGTCCCGCTCGCCGAGGTCGGCTCGGTCGCGCGCCCGGCGCCGGCGGTCGCCGAGATCGAGCGGGTGGCGGCGCTGCTCGCCTCGGCCCAGCGCCCGGCGCTGGTGGCGGGGAGCGGCGTCTACTGGGACGGCGGGCCGGCCGCCCTGGCGGCGTTCGCCGAGGCCGCCGGCGTCCCCGTCTTCATGAACGGGATGGGCCGCGGCTGCTTGCCGAGCCAGCACCCCTGCGCCTACCAGCTCGCGCGCGGGACGGCGCTGCGGGAAGCGGACCTCGTCATGGTGCTCGGGACCCCGCTCGACTTCCGGCTCGGCTACGGCCGTCCCCCGGTCATCGCCGACACCGCCCGCCTGGTGATGGTGGACGCCGACGACGCCGAGTTCGGCCGCAACCGGCCGCTGGAGGTCGGCATCGCCGCCGACATTCGCCTGACGCTCGAGGCGCTACGCGCCGCGGCGCCGGCTCGGGCCGCGGCCCGAACCGACGCCTGGCGTCGGCGGCTGCGGGAGAAGGAGGACGCCGAGCAGGCCAAGCAGGCAGTGCTGGCGACCTCCGACCAGGTCCCCATCAGCCACTACCGCCTCGCCGCCGAGCTGGCGGCGGCGATGGACGAGACGACCTGCCTGATCGCCGACGGCGGCGACGTCGTCACCTGCGCCTCCAAGATCGTCCCGCTGGCGCGGCCGGCCCAGTGGCTCGATCCCGGCCCTTTGGGGGTCCTCGGCGTCGGGCCGCCGTTCGCGCTGGCGGCCAAGCTCCTCCATCCCGAGTGGCGGGTGCTCCTCTTGTCGGGCGACGGCGCGTTCGGGCTCAACGGCATGGAGCTGGAGACCGCCGTCCGGTTCGGGCTGCCGCTCGTCTGCGTCGTCGGCAACGACGGGGGCTGGGGCATGATCCGGACGATCCAGGAGAGCTTCTACGGCCGGGAGCGCGTGGTCGCCACCGCACTCCCGTTCACCCGCTACGACCGCATCGTCGAGGCGCTGGGCGGGGTCGGGGAGACGATCGAGGACCCGGCCCGCCTCCGGCCCGCGCTCGAGCGCGCCCTCGCCTCCGGGCGCGTCGCCTGCCTCAACGTCGTCCTCGACCCGACCGCGTACCGGCGGGAAGGTGGGGGAAGTCTCGCCATCTGACCCACCGGGGCGGATGCCTCGGAAACGGTCACCGCTGACATTCCGCGGGCAAGAGGTGTCCAATCGCGTCACTCTCCGGTCTCCGACCGGCGCGCTCCCGGCCGGGAATCAAGGGCGCAAGTGGCCGCGCTTGTGACGGATTTCGTGGGCGCTCCGCCGCCGCCGGTATCCAGGCCCCCCAGCACCGTACTCGTGGCATTGCTCTTGCTGGGTCACACGGTAAGAGAGTAGGACCGACGGGCGAGTGGTCCCGGATGGGAGGAGGTGAGCACGATGGGGGGACCCTGGAGAGATCGCGGTTTTGATCCGAAGGCCTGGCGTACTCCGGTGGCGAGCGTCGAGACGCGGAGCGAGGCGGCTGGGGCGCCCGGCCCCCACGACTACCTGACCGGCATCGTGATCGGCTACATCGCCTCCGTGCTGACCTCGCTCGCGATCATGCTCACCTTCCTCAAGCACGGCTGGTAGGCGCGGCCCGCCCGGTCACCGGCGGCGGCTGATCGCGACGGCGCCCGGAGGCGCCCGTCGCTGCGCCCCCTCGGATCGGTCGCCTTCGCGGTCGGGCTCGCCTTGACCCCTCCCGCACTGCCCAGTAGAATTTCCGTCGGAAGCGCACCTCATGCCGATCTACGAATACGACTGCGCGGATTGCCGCCGCCGGGTGAGTCTGCTCGTCATGCGGCCGTCGGACCCCACCCCGCCCCGCTGCCCCCGCTGCGGCGGCGACCGCCTGACCCGTCTCCTCTCGCGCTTCGCCACCGTCCGCTCCGCGGACGATCGCATGGATTCGCTGGCCGATCCGAGCCAGCTCGGTGACCTCAACGAGAACGACCCCCGCAGTGTCGCCCGCTGGATGAAGAAAATGGGCGGCGAGTTGGGCGACGACGTCGGCGCGGACTGGGACGAGATGGTCGACGAGGCCGTCGAGCAGGAAGCGGCCGGCGAGGACGCCGAGGCGACGGGCGGGGCGGATTCCGGAGACACCGGGGACGACCTCTGACCTGCCGGGCCGGGAGACCGCGCATCTCGGGGCCCGGGCTCACCATCCTAACACCGGGGAGGGGTATGTCAGGAGCGGCCGGGTGAGGGTGGAGCGACTGCCGACCTGGGGGGCGCTCGGGTTGGACGAGACGACCTGGAACGGCCTGGTGGCCCGCTCCCAGAGCAACGTGCCGTTCCTCACCTGGCAGTTCCAGACGACCTGGTGGCGCCATCTCGGCGACCGCGCTGGCAGGCTCCACCTCCTCGCGGTCCAGGACGGCGCCGCCGAGTGGATCGGGGCCCTGCCGCTCTACGAGGTCGCCGGCCCCGACGGTGCGGTGCTGCGCCTGGTGGGCGGCGTCGACGTCGCCGACTACCTCGATCTCGTCGCGGTCGCCGGACACGAGGAGGCGGTCTGGAAAGCCCTCCTGACCGCGCTCGCCGACAGCGACTGGCGCCAGCTCGACCTCCGCCCGGTGCCGGCCGCTTCGCCCACGGTGGCGCTGCTGCCCGCGCTCGCCCAGGCCGCCGGCCTGAGCTGCCGGGTCGAGCGGGAAGAGCGCTGTCCGGTGATCGAGCTGCCCGGCAGCTGGGAGGCCTACCTCGCTCAGCTCTCGTCGAAGGATCGCCACGAGCTCCGGCGGAAGCTTCGCCGGGCCGCATCGGCCGGGCCGCGGGTCGAGGTGGCGCGGACGCCCGGTGGCGTCGCCGCCCTCATGGACAGCTTCATTGCGCTCCACCGGAAGTCGAAGGCCGGGAAGGCGCGCTTCATGGACGAGCGGATGGAGGTGTTCTTTCGCGAGGCGGGCACGGCGCTGACGGCCGCGGGGTGGGGCGCGCTCTGGCTCCTGTGGCTGGAGGAGCGACCGGTCGCCGCGCTCTTCTGCCTCGAGTACGCCGGTGCCGTCGCCCTCTACAATTCCGGCTTCGACCCGGCGGCACGCGCGCTGGCGCCGGGCGTGGTCCTCATCGCGCGGACGATCGAGGACGCCATCGCCCGCGGCTTCCGGCGCTACGACTTCCTGCGCGGCGACGAGCCCTACAAATACGGCTTCGGCGCTGCCCCCACGGATGTGATGCGCATCGGCCTGGAGCGGGGTCCGTGACGCGCGTCGCCCTCCTCTCCGTCCACACCTGCCCGCTGGCCGCGCTCGGCGGCAAGGAGACGGGCGGGATGAACGTCTACGTGCGCGAGCTGGCCCGCGAGCTGGGCCGGCTGGGGATCGAGGCTGACGTCTTCACGCGGAGCCAGGACCCGACGATCCCCGAGGTCGTCCCCCTCGGCGAGGGCGCCCGGGTCATCCACGTCCCCGCCGGTCCCCCGCGGCCGTTGCCGCGGGGGGCGTTGCTCGGTCATCTCGACGCCTTCGTCGAGGGCGTCGAGCACTTCCGACGGCGCCAGGGGCTCGACTACGCGCTCCTCCACAGCCACTACTGGCTGTCGGGCCTGGTCGCCCTCGAGCTCCGCGAGCGGTGGGAACGGCCGATGGTCCAGATGTTCCACACCCTGGCCGCGCTGAAGAACGCGGTCGCTCGCAGCGAGGCCGACCGCGAGCCCGAGGCGCGCCTCGCCGCCGAGGGGCAGATCGTGGGCGCCGCGGACCGCATCGTCGCCGCCAACCTGGTCGAGCAGGCCCACCTGGTCTGGCAGTACGGCGCCGACGCCAGCCGCGTCCGCGTGATCCCCTGCGGCGTCGACCTCCAGCTCTTCCGGCCCGGGGCCCCGGCCGCGGCCCGAGACCGGCTCGGACTCCGGGCCGAGCGCGTGCTCCTCTACGTCGGTCGGCTCACGCCGATCAAGGGGCTCGAGACACTCCTCCGCGCGCTGGCCGCCGCCAAGGCCAACGGGCTCGGCCGGACCGACGTGCGGCTGGTCGTGGTCGGCGGGGACAAGGACGAGCGGTGGGACGCCGACCGCGCGCGCCTCCGGCGGCTCGCCGACCAGGTGGGCGTGGAGCCGTGGGTCGAGTTCCGCGGTCCCCAGCCGCAGGACGTGCTCCCCCACTACTATGCCGCCGCCGACCTCTGCCTCATGCCCTCGCTCTACGAGTCGTTCGGCATGGTCGCGCTCGAGGCGATGGCCTGCGGCGTCCCGGTCATCGGGTCCCGGGTCGGGGGGCTGGCCGTCACGGTGCAGGACGGCGCCACCGGGCTCCTGGTGCCCGAGGGCGACGTCGGGGCGCTCGCCGAGGGCATCGCCGGGCTGCTCGACGACGACGGGCGCCGGCGCCGCCTGGGCACCCAGGCCGCCCAGTGGGCCGGCCGGTTCGGCTGGCCGTGCATCACCCGGGCCGTCGTCGGGTTGTACGAGGAGCTGGTGCCCGGCCTGCGGGCCGGCGGCCGCCCCTCGGCTCGGCGCTGCGCGCGCTCCCCGGTCTCCTGAGGCGCCGCCGTCTCACCCGGCCCGCGCGCAGATGTGCTCCGGCCCTGCGACGGACGGATCGCCCGTCGCAGGGCGTTGGTTGTTCCCGTGCCTACTTCTTCCCGGCGTCGTAGATCTCGCCGAACAGCACCCACCGCTCGCCGTCGAACTTGGCGAGCTGCTCTTGCTCGATCGGGTAGAAGTCGTTGGGCCCGGTGTTGATCTTGATCCCCGGCAGCAGGAGCGGCAGCGC
>DASYUM010000146.1:0-21609 GCA_036001225.1 Candidatus Methylomirabilota bacterium
GCTGACGCCGGGGCCCGGAGCGAAGGCCGCCGCGTCGGAGGGGCCGTTGACGCCCCCTCCGACCATCAAGGAACCTGTCGGACTCACTGGGCTCCGCGGGACGCCGAACCGCCACGCTGTGATGTTCCACTCCCACCAAACTCCGCGGGCTCGGAGGGGGGGCATCGGGGGGGTTTTCCGAAACCCCCCCGAAAAGCTAGGGGAGGTCGAGGAGGAGCAGGTCGGCCGAGCGGGTTCCCTTCAGCTCGATCCCGGTTTCGTCCTCCACCCGGGCGGCGTCGCCAGACTCCAGGGCGTGGCCAGCGGCCGTCGCCGCCCCGCCGATGGTGAAGAGGTACGCGCGGCGCCTCGGGCCGAGGTCGTGGGTGACCGCCTCCCCCGCGCCGAGCCGGACCCGGTAGATCGTGGCCGCCTGCCCGATCCGCAGCGCCCCCGGCCGCTCCTCACCGGAGGCGAGCGCGACCAGCGGGCCCAGGCTGGCGTCGTGCGGGAACGGGGCCTGGGCCCAGCGGGGGCGGCCACCCGGCCGCGCCGGCTGGATCCAGATCTGGAGGAGATGGACCGGCACCGTGGGGGAGGGGTTGCGCTCGGCGTGAACGATCCCGGTCCCCGCCGACATCACCTGCACCTCCTCGGCTTCCACCAAGCCGCGGTTGCCCTGATTGTCCTCGTGCTCCAGGGTGCCGCTCAGCAGGATGGTCACGATCTCCATGTCGCGGTGGGGGTGCATGGGGAAGCCGCTCCGGGGCCGGATCGTGTCGTCGTTGAAGACCCGCAGCGGGCCGAACGAGACCCGGGCGGGGTCGTAGTAGTGGTCGAACGAAAAGTGCCAGTAGGCGGAGAGCCAGTCGTTCTGGAAGTGGTACCGCTGGTCGTGCCGATCGACGTGGAGCATCGGGGTCCCTTTCGACGGAGCGCGGGGCGACGGCGCGGCTAGGGCTGGTGCACGGCCGAGTTGACGATCCGGCCCTCGGGGTTCACCCAAAAGAGGTAGGAGCGGACGTAGACCGTCGGCAGGCGGTACGCCTCCTGGGCCGCGGCCTGGGCGGCGCCGTAGGGACCAAGGGCCCGCACGGCGGGGCCGGCGCGTTCGAAGCTGCGCGCGGTGTTCTTGGTCACCTCTTCATAGATCAGGACGCGCAGGTCGCCGTCCTGCACCTCCCGGGTGGCGGAGCCCCAGTCCTTTTCGAGGACGGCCACCGGCCGGCCCACCCACACCCGCAGCTCTTCGGGACTCACGCCGCGCGCGCAGCCGCTGGCGCCGGCCAGCGCGAGCAGCGCGACGAGCAGGTGGCGCGGCCGGCGCATGAGGGCTCCATCGTACACCATCGGGCCGTCCAGCGTCATGGACTCGGCCCCCGCGTGTATACTCGGGAAGGCCGATCCGGCGGACGGAGGCGCGCGCGTGACAGAGCGAGTGCTGGTGACGGGCGGAGCCGGCTTCATCGGCTCTCACCTCGTGGACGCGCTGGTCAGACGCGGGGACGCCGTGCGCGTGCTCGACAGCCTCATCGACCAGGCGCACCCGACCGGCCACGCCCGCTTCCTCTCCCCCGACGCCGAGCTGATCGTGGGCGACCTCCGCGACCGCACGACCGTGGACCGCGCTCTCGACGGCGTCACCGTCGTCTGGCACCAGGGCGGCATGGTCGGGAACGGCCAGTCGATGTACGACGTCCGGCGCTACATCGACGTGAACGCCGTCGGGACGGCCACCCTGCTGGAGGCGATGCTGGCTCGTCGGGCCCAGTTCCGGCGCCTGGTGGTCGCCTCCTCGATGGTCGTCTACGGCGATGGCGCCTATCAGTGTTCCGAGCACGGCCGGGTGGCCGGCGTCATCCGGCCGCTGGAGCGGCTCCGCCGAGGAGCCTGGGAGCCGATCTGCCCCCGTTGTGGCCAGGACGTGGCGCCGGTGCCGACCCCGGAGGATCACCCGCGGGAGCCGACCAGCACCTACGCGATCTCCAAACGCGACCAGGAGGAGCTGGCGTTGGTCCTCGGCCGGGCCCACGGACTGCCGACCGTCGTGCTCCGCTACCTCAACACCTACGGCTCGCGCCAGTCGCTCGGCAATCCCTACACCGGCGTCGCCGCCATCATCGCCACCCGGCTCCTGAACGGCCGGCCGCCGCTCATCTTCGAGGACGGCCGGCAGCGGCGCGACTTCGTCCACGTCTCCGACGTCGTGCAGGCGAACCTGGCCGCCGCCGATGCCGGCGAGGCCGGGCTCTACGAGGCCTACAACGTCGGCACCGGGCGCTCGGTCACGGTGCTCGAGCTGGCCTCCCTCATCGCCCGAGGACTCGGGGTTGAGGCGGAGATCGGGCCGAGCGGCGAGTTCCGGGTGGGGGACATCCGCCACTGCTTCGCCGACGTCTCCCGGGCAAAGGCCCGGCTGGGGTGGCAGGCACGGCGCGAGCTGGCTGGCGGCATCGCCGAGTTGCTCGAGTGGGCGGCCGGCGAGAAGCCGGAGGACCGGACCGACGGCGCCAACGCCGAGCTGCGGGCCCGCCGGCTCATCGCCGGGGTCGAGCCGCCGGCGAGCTCCCGGCCGGCCACGCCCGCTTGACGTGGCGGACCTGCCCGCGTCGCCGGGCGCCGGCGTCGCGGTGATCATCCCGGCGCTCGACGAGGAGGACGCGATCGGCGCCGTCGTGCGGGCCGTGCCCCCGGGGCTCGTCGCCGACCTCGTCGTGGTGGACAACGGCTCGACCGATCGCACGGCCGCGGTGGCGCGCGCGGCGGGCGCGCACGTCGTCGTCGAGTCCCGGCGCGGCTACGGAGCCGCCTGCTGGGCGGGGGTCCAGGCGCTCGGCCCCGGGATCGCGATCGTCGCCTTCCTCGACGGTGACGGCAGCCAGGACCCGGCCGAGCTGCCACGGGTCCTCGCCCCCATCGTCGCCGGCGAGGCCGATCTCGTCCTCGGCGCGCGGAGGTTCGACGCGGCGGCGGCCGCCGACCATGGGCGGCACGCGGTGCTGGGGACGCGCGCGGTCGCGCTCGTCCTCCGCTGGCGGTGGGGCCTCGCGGTCCGGGACATCGGGCCCTTCCGGGCGATCCGGCGGGAGGCGCTTCTCGCCCTCGGCCTCCGCGACCGCAGCTACGGCTGGCCCGTCGAGATGGTCGTCAAGGCGGCCCGGGCGCGGCTCCGGATCGCCGAGGTGGACGTCACCCAGCGCCCCCGGCTCGGAGGTCGGTCGAAGGTCGCCGGGACGCTCGGCGGCAGCCTCCGGGCCGGCTGGCGGTTCGTTCGGGTGGCGTTGCGGGACGGCCGGTGAGCCGGCCCGGGCCGATGCCCGTCGCCCAGGGTCGTCCTCGGCGCTCGGCACGCCTCAACGTATGCGGCATACGCCTCGGCGTGCCTCGCGCCTGCGTCCTACCTGGGCTCGAGCCTCGGCCCGGTCCCACCGGGAGACCCGGTGCCGCCGCATCTCCGAGGGTACCGTAGTGAGCGGGTCGTCGGCGCGGGTCGCGGTGGCCGTCATGGCCAAGGTGCCGACCGCCGGCGAGGTCAAGACGCGGCTCTGCCCACCGCTGACGCCCGTTCAGGCGGCCACGCTGGCCCGCTGCTTTCTCCAGGACCGCGTGGAGCAGCTCGGCGCGCTCGAGGCGGCCGATCCCCTGGTCGCCTTCGCGCCCCCCGAGGGGGAAGCGGAGATGCGCGAGCTGCTCCCGAACGCCGTGCGGCTGGTTCCCCAGAGCGGCGCCGACCTCGGCGCCCGACTCGACCGGCTCCTCTCCGATCTGCTCGCCGACGGCTACCCGGGCGCGATCGCGGTCGACGCGGACAGCCCGACGCTGCCGACCGCGTTCCTGGGCCGGGCTTGCGCCCATCTGCTGGACGAGACCGCCGACGTGGTCGTCGGCCCGTGCGAAGACGGCGGCTACTACCTGCTCGGCCTCCGGCGGCCCGCGCCGGCGCTCTTTCGCGAGATGCCCTGGAGCACGCCGGCGGTCCTCGACGAAACCCTCGCCCGGGCCCGGCGGTTGGGGCTGCGGGTGGCGCTGTTGCCGGCGTGGTTCGACGTCGATCGTGAAGAGGACCTTGCCCGTCTCCGGGCCGGCGGGCCGCCGGCGGGATCGCCGGCCGGGCCGCCGTTCTCGCCGCGACGGACGCTCGCCTTCCTGGAGGCCCTGGCCGCATCCCGCGCGGGGACGGCGGTCACCTTGCGGCCCGCGGACGCGGACGAACGACGCCCATCGGCGCCGGAGGGGCGGCGCGGGCTCGCCGAGGTGCCCTGGCAGACCCGTTCGACACGGATCGTCTACCAGAACCCGTGGATCCGCGTGGACGAGGACCGAGTCGAGCTGCCGGACGGGCGCTCGACCATCTACGGCGTCGTTCGCTGCGGCGAGTGCGTGGGCGTCCTGCCGTTCCTCGATCCCGACACCGTGGTGCTGATCCGGCAGTATCGCTACGTCGCGCGCGGCGTCTTCTGGGAGATGCCGACCGGCGGCGTCCATCCGGGCGAGAGCCTGGAGGTGGCGGCCCAGCGCGAACTGGGCGAGGAGATCGGCCACCGGGCGGGGCGGCTGATCCCGCTCGTGTCCTATCACACGTCGAAGAGCGTGGTGGACGAGACCGCCCACCTCTTCGCCGCCGAGGCGCTGGCGCCGGTCTCGACGCCGCCCGACGCGACCGAGTTCATCGAGGTGCGACCGGTCCCCTTCGCCGAGGCGCTCCGGATGGTCGAACAGGGCGAGATCAAGGACAGCATGACCGTGATCGCGGTGCTCCACGCCGCTCGACGGCGGGGGCGCTGAGACGGGCGGAGGCGGCGACCTCGACGACCGCGGACGACGCGGAGCCGTGACTGGCTCGGTCGACGAGGAGCCTATCGGGTCAAAAAGGCGCCGCGCGCCGCTGAACCGCCAAGGGTCGGTGGTCCGCTCCGAGCGCCGGCTTTTGCCGGCGCAATTCTCCTGGAGGCCTCGGAGGGGGCCGTCGAGGCCCCCTCCGACAATCTAGTCGGCCGACGGCACAGAGTCCACGGCCGGCGGCGGTTCCGCCTCGATCCAGCTCCAGGGGACCGTGACCACGGTGCGCGGCGCGTCCAGTTCCACGCTCACGCGCCGCCCCGGCGTGTCCCAGCCTACCACGATCCCGGCCGCGCCGGCGGGGACCCAGACCTTGTGGCTGGTGGCCAGCGGGTTCCGCAGCCGCACCCGGACCCCGGGCGCGACCAGCGGCGGCGGCAGCGGCGGCCGCCCGCCGAGGCGTCGGCGCAGGGACTGGAGCCAGCCGGCGACCCCCATTGCGCCCCACTCTAGCAGGGCCGGGAACAACCGGGTAGCGCCCGGGGGTGGAACAGTTGGCGCCTCGCGCGCGTTCCCCTGGCAGAGCGGTCGAAGCCCGCAGCCGCGCGATCCGGAAACAAGCGCGGTCGGCGCTGTGTGATAGACTGCGTTCGAGCGTCGAGTGAAAGGAGGTGAACCCATGATGAGACGTGCCTCTGCATGGATCGTGATGGTGGCCCTCGCGGTCGCGCTGGCGGCGCCGGTTCTTGCTCAGCAGGCGCCCGCTTCGTCCGCGCCCGCCAAGACCGAGCCCGCCAAGCCGGCCCCAGCCAAGGCGACCGAGGCCAAGGCGAAGGCAGCGATCGGCACCGTGAAGAACGCATCGGCGGACACCCTGGTCTTGGTTGCCGGCAAGGACAAGAAGGAGATGACCTTCACCGTCAACAAGGACACCAAGGTGACCAAGGCCGGCAAGGCCGCCAAAGTTGCCGACATCGCGGCCGACGACGCGGCGACGGTGACGTACACCGAGGCCGACGGAAAGATGGTCGCCAAGACCGTGGCCGTGAAGGCCAAGACCACAGCCGCCAAGCCCAAGTCCTAGCGTTCTCGCTCGAAGGGGGGCTCGGCCCCCCCCTTCGACGCTTTTCTCTCGCGGGAGGATCCCGTGCCCACGCTCGCAGCCGCCCGCCTCCACGACCTGGCCAGCCGCATCTTTGTGGCGCTCGGCACCCCCGAGGAGGACGCCCGCTGGATCGCCACCCTGCTCGTGCGGGCGAACCTCCGGGGCCATGACTCGCACGGGGTGATCCGTATCCCGCAGTACGTCACCTCGGTGCGACAGGGGCCCACCAATCCCCGCCCGACCATCAAGATCGTTCACGAGACGCCGACCACCGCCATCGTGGACGGTGACGACGGATTCGGCCAGGTCGTCGCCCGCCGGGGCACCGAGATCGGAATGGCCAAGGCGGCGCAACACGGGCTGAGCGCGGTCGGGGTCCAGCGCTCGTATCACATCGGCCGCCTGGCCGACTACACCGAGCTGGCCGCCGAGCGCGGCTTCGTCGGCTTGATGTGGACCAACGCGGCCACGGCGGTCTCGGTCGTGCCGTATGGCGGCGTGGGCCGGCGGCTCTCGACGAACCCGCTGGCGGTCGCGGTCCCGGGCGCCGAGGGCGGGGTGGCGATCTCGGTGGACATGGCGACCAGCATCGTGGCCGAGGGCAAGGTCCGCGTGAAGCGGAACCGCCGAGAGCCCCTGCCCGAGGGTTGGGCGATCGACGGCCAGGGCCGACCGGTGACCGACTCCGCGGCCTTCTATGGACCGCCCCGGGCCGGGCTCCTCCCGATGGCCGGCCACAAGGGGACGGCGCTCGCGCTGGTAGTCGAGGTGCTGGCCGGGATCCTCTCCGGTTCGGGCGCGATCGGCCCCACGGCGGGACCGGTTCGCAACGGGGTCTTCCTCCTCCTCGTCGAAGTCGAGCGTTTCCTGCCACTCGCCGACTTCACCAAGCAGGTCGCCGATCTCGTCGGGTTCGTCAAGTCGTCGGAACCGGCGCCTGGCGTGAAGGAGATCCTGGTCCCGGGCGAGCCCGAGGCGCGTCTGGAGCGCGAACGCGGCGCCGGCGGCATCCCGGTCGAGGACGAGACCTGGCGCCAGATCGAGGCGATCGCGAGCGAACTGGGCGTCGGCTAACCCGCCGGGACGCGTCGCCCTGGACCTCCACACCTTCTCCATCGCCGCCCGCTGCCCTCGCACGGGCGACTTCGGCGTCGCGGTGGCCACCGCGCGGCCCGCGGTGGGCGCGCTGGTGCCGTGGGTCTCCCGCCGGGCCGCGATCGCGACGCAGGCCCGCGTCAATACCGACCTCGGGCGGCACGGTCTGGCGCTGATCGAGCAGGGCGTGCCGATCGCCACCGCCCTCGGCGCGCTGGTCGAGGCGGATCCCGAGCGCGAGTTGCGCCAGCTCCACGGCGTGGATGAGCGTCACGCCTTCGTCCATACCGGTGGCCGGTGCGTCGCCTGGTGCGGGCACGTCGCCGGGGACGCGTTCACGGTGGCCGGCAACATGCTCGTCGGCGGCGGCGTCCTGGAGGCGATGGCCGCCGCGTTCGCGGCGCGGGCGGAGGACGAGCTGGCGGCCCGGCTCCTCGCCGCCCTCGAGGCCGGACAGACCGCGGGCGGGGACAAGCGCGGCAAGCAATCGGCCGCCCTCCTGGTGGCCGCCGCCGGACCACGGGGTTACCACAACCTGCGCGTGGACGACCATGCCGACCCCGTGGCCGAACTGCGACGGATCTACGCGGTGGGCGTCGCTCACTGGAATCGGCTGGCCCAGGAGTACGGGCTCGACGCCCAGCGTCTGTTCGGCCGGATCAAGCACTGACCTTGCGTCGGCAGAAACCCTCGGTCTATGATCGGCGTCGCTGGCCCCTCGATCCCATTCACCCCCTGTCGTGGAGGACTTGGCCATGAGCGGAACGCGGAAGGGACTCGGGCTCGCCCTGGCCGTCGGGTTGGCGCTCGGCCTCACGGCCGGGCCGGCCGCGGCCCAGAAGAAGACCCTGGTGGTCGCCCTCAACCAGGACCCCGATATCCTGGACCCGACCCTGGCGCGGACCTACGTCGGCCGGATCATCTTCGAGCACATGTGCGAGAAGCTCTTCGAGATCGACGAGAAGCTCAACATCTATCCCCAGCTCGCCGCCGAGATGCCCCGCTTCAGCGACGGCGGCAGGACGGTGACCATCCGCCTCCGCTCGGGAGTGAAGTTCAACGATGGGACGCCGATGACGGCGGAGGCCGTCAAGTTCTCCCTGGACCGCCACCGGGAGATGAAGGGCAGTAACCGCCGGAGCGAGCTGGACCACGTCGACGCCATCGACGTCGCCGACCCCTCGACCGTGCGCCTCCGCCTGAAGGCGCCGTTCTCCCCGATCGTGGCCATCCTCGCCGACCGGGCCGGGATGCCGGTCTCGCCGACCCAGGCCCGGAAGCTCGACGACAAGTTCGGCACCGCGCCCGTCTGCGTGGGGCCCTGGACGGTGGCCGAGCGGGTGGCCCAGGATCGGATCGTGCTCGAGCGCTCGAGCCACTACTTCGATCCCAAGGTCGCGGCCTTCGACAAGCTGATCTTCCGGATCATCACCGACGACAACGTGCGGCTGGCGAACCTGCGCTCGGGCGACATCGACTTCATGCACCTGGTGACGCCGACCCACGCGGCCAGCCTGCGCGCGGAGAAGAAGTTCGAGGTCGCCAGTGTGACCGGGCTCGGCTACTCGGGAATCACGATCAACCTGCGGAACAAGACGGGCAAGGACCAGCCGCCGGGCGACCTCGGCACGCCGCTGGCGAACGACCCGCGGGTCCGCGAGGCGTTCGAGCTGGCGATCGACCGGGAGGCGCTCAACCAGGTGGTGTGGGAGGGCCAGTACACGCCCGGCTGCACGCCGATCTCGCCGGTGAGCCCGTTCTACGACAAGGCCCGGAAGTGCCCGGGGCGAGACGTCCCGAGGGCCAAGAAGCTCCTGGCCGACGCCGGCCTGGCCGGGGGCTACGCCTTCGAGCTGACCGTCCAGAACCAGCCGCCGGAGCGCCGCGTCGGCGAGGTCCTCCAGGGCATGGCGAAGGAGGTCGGATTCAACATCAGCATCCGGCCATCCGAGTTCGCCTCCGCCTTGACCGACGACGACAACGGCAAGCTCCAGGCCTTCCAGGTCGGCTGGAGCGGCCGGGTCGATCCCGACGCCAACATCCACCAGTTCCACACCTGCCGGGGGAGCCTCAACACGAGCCTCGCCTGCGACGAGACGATCGACTCGCTCTTGAACAAGGCGCGGGAGGTCAGCGACAACAAGGAGCGGGCGGAGCTCTACCGTCAGGCCATCGAGAAGTTCGCCGCCCGGCGGAACATCCTGTATCTCTACCACTTGAACTACATCGTCGCCTACCCGAAGAACCTCAAGGGCTACAAGGCGGTCCCCGACGGGCTGATCCGCATCAAGGGAGTGAGCTGGCAGTAGGCCCTCTCCTGACCCGGACCCTCTCCCTCCCGCCGGGAGGGAGAGGGGGCGCGGCCGGCTGACCCCTCCGTGTTCGAGTTCCTCGTCCAGCGGGCCTTCATCTCGATCATCACGCTCCTCCTCATCACGCTCATCGTCTTCACGGGTGTCCGGCTCATCCCCGGCGACCCGGCCCGCGTGATGGGCGGGACCGACGCCGATCCGGCCGGCCTCGAGGAGATCCGCCAGAAGTACGGCCTGCGCGATCCCATCCCGGTCCAGTACCTCCGGTGGCTCGGACTCCTCGTGCGGGGCGATCTCGGCGAGTCCATCCGCACCCGCGAGCCGGTCACGCGTATCGTGGCCCTGAAGCTCCCCATCACCCTCGAGCTGGCCGGGGCCGCCCTGCTGGTGGCGCTCACCATCGCGCTGCCGACCGGGGTGCTGGCGGCCGTGCGGCGCAACACGGTGTGGGACTACCTGGCCAGCGGCGTCTCGCTCTTCGGCGTCTCCATCCCCAATTTCTGGCTCGGCATCATGCTGATCCTCGTGCTCTCCGTCCAGCTCGGCTGGCTCCCGGCCTCCGGCTTCGTCCCGTTGCTGCAGGACCCGGTCGGAAACACGCGGCGGATGCTCATGCCCGCCTTCGTGCTGGGCGTCGCCCTGGCCGCCGTCCTGATGCGCCAGACGCGCAACAGCATGATCGAGGTGCTGAGCGCGGATTACATCCGGACCGCCCGCAGCAAGGGCCTGGCGCCGCCAGCGGTCGTCTTCCGCCATGCCATTCGGAACGGCCTCATCCCGGTGGTGACCATCATCGGCCTCCAGGTCGGCGCGCTCATCAGCGGGGCGGTGGTGACCGAGCAGATCTTCGTGGTGCCGGGGTTCGGCCGGCTGATCGTGGAGGCGGTGTTCACGCGCGACTACCCACTCGTGCAAGGGGTCGTCCTCATCACGGCCAGCGCCTACGTCTTGATCAATCTCCTGGTGGACATCGCCTACTCGCTGCTGAACCCCCGCATCCGGGTCCGGGGCGCCGGTGACGCCTGAGCGGCTGTGGCGGCGGGGGCGGCGTCTGGCCCGGCGGCCGCCGGCGGCGGTGGGTGCGATCGTGGTGGCGCTATTCGTCGCGGTGGCGGTCGGCGCCCCCTGGATCGCCCCTGCCGATCCGACCCAGACCGACTGGGGGAAGATCCGGAAGGCGCCGAGCTGGGTCCACCCGTTCGGCACCGACGATCTGGGCCGCGACAACCTCTCGCGCGTGATCTGGGGCGCGCGGATCTCCATGCGGGCGGGCGTGCTCTCGATCCTGTTCGCGATGGCGCTGGGCGTGCCGACCGGGCTGATCTCCGGTTACTATCGGGGCGCCGTCGATCAGCTCGTGATGCGGCTGACCGACGCCTGGCTCGCGTTCCCCTTCCTCATCCTGGCCATCGGGCTGGTGACCATCCTGGGCCCCTCGCTCACCAACGCGACGCTGGCCATCGGGCTCGGTGCCACGCCGACCTTCATCCGCCTGACGCGCGGGCTCGTTCTGGCGACCCGCGAGGAGGACTACGTCCAGGGAGCCCGGGCCGTGGGGGCCGGCGACGTTCGGGTCATGGCGCGCCACGTCCTCCCGAACGTCGTCAGCTCGCTGCTGGTCCAGGCCACTGTCTCGATCCCGGCAGCGATCATCGGGGAGGCCGTTCTCTCCTTCCTCGGCCTCGGCGTCCAGCCACCCGAGCCGAGCTGGGGGACCATGCTCAACGCGGCTCAGCAGTTTCTGGAGACGGCGCCCTGGATGGCCTGGTGGCCGGGGCTGGCCATCTTCGTCCTCACCCTGTCCTTCAATCTGGCCGGCGACGGCCTGCGGGACGTCCTGGATCCGAAGGATTACTGAGTCGGTGCGTGCTAGCATCGGGGGCGTGCTCGGTCCGTCGAAGATTCGCATCGGCGTGATGCCGGGGCCGTGGCCGGAGGGCGGGGCGGCGAGCGCGCTCCTCTGGCGGCTCGGCGACCTGTGTGAGAGGACGGCGATCGACTCGCTGTGGCTTTCGGATCGGCTGCTCGCCCCCACTCTCGAGCCCCTGACCGCGATCGCCGCCGTCGCCGCCCGCACGCGTCGGCTGAAGTTCGGGACCGCCGTCCTCGTCCTCCCGTTCCGCAGCCCGGTCGTCGCCGCCAAGGCGCTGGCCACCCTCGACGTCATCTCCGAGGGCCGCATCTTTCCGGCGGTCGGTGTCGGACTCGACCAGCGGCGCGAGTGGGAGGCGGCCGGGGTGCCGCCCGGCAGCCGAGGCGCGCGGACGGATGAGGCGATCGAGGTGATCCGACGCCTGTGGACGGAGGACGAGGTCACCTACAAGGGCTCGTACTTCACGCTGGACCGGGTGCGGCTCTCCCCGCGTCCGGTGCAGACCCCGCCGCCGCTCTGGGTGGGCGGAACGACCGAGGTCGCCCTCCGGCGGGCCGGCCGCCTCTCCGACGGCTGGCTGGCCTCGCTGATCGCGCCCGAGGCCTTCGGGCGCGCCGTCGAACGGATCCGGACCTACGCGCGCGAGGCGGGACGCGCGATCGAGCCCGATCACTTCGGGACCATCATCCCGTTCGTCCTCGCCGCCTCCCCGGCCGAGG
Source organism: Candidatus Methylomirabilota bacterium (assembly GCA_036001225.1). Taxonomy (GTDB): domain Bacteria; phylum Methylomirabilota; class Methylomirabilia; order Rokubacteriales; family DASRDR01; genus DASYUM01. The sequence continues at coordinate 11,863 of DASYUM010000146.1, forward strand.
GGTGGCGGGCCGCCGAGCCCTACCTCCCGCGCGACCGGGCCGACGAGGCGACGCTGCGGGCGGCGACCGCGGTGGGGCCGGCGGAAGCGGTGGCCGCGGTCATCGAGCGCTACGTCGCCCGCGGCGGCACCAAGTTCGTCCTCCGGCCGGCCGGGCCGCCGGGTCCGATGCTCGACCAGCTCGCCCGCCTCGCCGACGAGGTCATTCCGGCGTTTCATGCCCGATGAGGTGAGCGAGGTCGAGCGACCCCCAGGTGGGGGGGTCCAGGGGGGGAGTGGTTGGGACTCCCCCCCTGATAAAGTGATTCCGGCGTTTCATGCCCGATAGCGGCGACCCGTCACCGTTCGACACGGCCGAAGGCCGGCGGCTCCTCGACGCCGAGGCTCGCCGCGCGCACTGGCGGCGCTGGGGTCCGTTCCTGGCCGAGCGCCAGTGGGGCACGGTCCGGGAGGACTACAGCCCGGACGGCACCGCCTGGGAGTACTTCCCCCACGACCACGCGCGGTCACGCGCCTACCGGTGGGGCGAGGACGGGATCGCCGGGCTCTCCGACCGCCACGGCCTCGTCTGCCTCGCCCTCGCCGTGTGGAATGGCCGCGACCCCTTTCTCAAGGAGCGCCTGTTCGGGCTGACCGGGAACCAGGGCAATCACGGCGAGGACGTCAAGGAATACTACTTCTACCTCGACAACACGCCCTGCCACAGCTACATGCGTTACCTCTACAAGTACCCCCAGGCCGCCTTCCCCTACGAGGCGCTGGTGGTCGAGAACGCCCGCCGCGATCGGCGGCAGCCCGAGTACGAGCTGCTGGATACCGGCGTCTTCGACGGCGAGCGCTACTTCGACGTGGTCGTGGAGTACGCGAAGGCCGCGCCGGAGGACATCCTCATGCGCATCTCCGCGGTAAACCGCGGGCCCGAGCCGGCCTCGCTCGATCTGCTCCCCATGCTCTGGTTCCGCAACACGTGGGCGTGGGGGATCGACGAGCGGCAGCCGCGGCTGAAGGCGCACGATCCGATCGAGGGCGGGCTCGTGGTCCGGGTGACCCATCCCATGTACGGGCGGCGGTGGCTCCTCTGCGCGGGCGCGCCCGAGCTCCTCTTCACGGAGAACGAGACGAACTTCGAGCGCCTGTGGGGGGTCGCCAACCCGACGTCCTACGTCAAGGACGGGATCAACGACTTCATCGTGCACGGTCGCCCGGACGCCGTGAACCCCGGGCTGTCGGGGACCAAGCTGGCCGCGCGCTACGCGCTCACCCTGGGGCCGGGGGAAGCGGCCACCATCCGGCTTCGGCTCACCGCCCGCCCCGATCCCGCCCCGTTCGGCTCCGCGTTCGACGGGACGGTGGCCACCCGGCAGCGCGAGGCCGACGCCTTCTATGCGGCCGTCATCCCCGCCGAGCTTTCCCCGGACGCCCAGAGCGTCATGCGGCAGGCCTTGGCAGGATTGCTATGGAGCAAGCAGTTCTACCACTTCGACGTCGGGCGCTGGCTGCGGGGCGATCCGGCCGGGCCGCCGCCGCCGCCCGAGCGCCGGGAGGGCCGCGACCACCGCTGGACGCACCTCTACAACGAGGACGTCCTGTCCATGCCCGACAAGTGGGAATATCCGTGGTACGCGGCCTGGGACCTCGCCTTCCACGCGATCGCCCTGGCCCTCGTCGATCCCGCCTTCGCCAAGGAGCAGATCGTTCTCCCCCTGCGCGAGTGGTACATGCACCCCAACGGCCAGCTCCCCGCCTACGAGTGGGCGTTCAGCGACGTGAACCCGCCCGTCCACGCCTGGGCGGCGTTTCGCGTCTACAAGATCGAGCGGCGGGTGCGCGGCCGCGCCGACCGCCGCTTCCTGGAGCGGGTCTTCCACAAGTTGCTCCTCAACTTCACCTGGTGGGTGAATCGCAAGGACACCGAGGGACGCAACGTCTTCCAGGGGGGGTTCCTCGGCCTCGACAACATCGGGGTCTTCGATCGCTCGGCGCCCTTGCCGGCCGGCGGGCACCTCGAGCAGGCCGACGGCACCGCCTGGATGGCCATGTACTGCCTCAACATGCTCGCCATCGCGCTCGAGCTGGCGCGCGAGAATTCGGCTTACGAGGACGTGGCCTCCAAATTCTTCGAGCACTTCGCCAACATCGCGCGGGCCATGAACGACGTCGCCGGCGAAGGGATCGAGCTCTGGAACGAGCGCGACGGCTTCTACTACGACGTGCTGCACACGCCCGACGGCGGGGCCCGCCCGATGCGCCTTCGCTCCCTGGTCGGGCTCATCCCGCTGTTCGCGGTGGAGACGCTCGAGCCCGATGTCGTGGACGTGCTGCCCGGGTTCAGGCGACGCCTGCAGTGGTTCATCGAGAACCGGCCGGAGCTGGCGAACCACGTGGAGACCGAGACGGCGGCCGATGGGGGGGTCCGGCGGCTGCTGGCCCTGGCCAACCGCGACCGCCTGCGCCGGGTCCTCCGCTACATGCTGGACGAGGAAGAGTTCCTCGCCCCCTACGGGGTCCGCGCGCTCTCCCGGTACCACCGGGCTCATCCCTACGTGCTCGCGCTCGGGGGCGCCGAGTACCGGGTCGAGTACGAGCCGGCCGAGTCCTCGACCGGCCTCTTCGGCGGCAACTCGAACTGGCGGGGACCGATCTGGTTTCCGGTCAACTTCCTCCTGATCGAATCACTGCAGAAGTACCACTACTTCTTCGGGGACGCGCTGAAGGTCGAGTGCCCGACCGGCTCCGGTCAGCGGCTGACGCTGTGGGAGGTGGCCGCCGAGCTCTCCCGCCGGCTCACCCGGCTCTTCCTGCGGGGCCCCGACGGCCGGCGTCCGGTATACGGCGGGACGGAGACGTTCCAGAACGATCCGCACTGGCGGGACCTCGTCCTCTTCTACGAGTACTTCCACGGCGACAACGGGGCCGGGCTCGGGGCCAGCCACCAGACCGGCTGGACGGCACTGGTGGCCAAGCTCCTCCAGCAGTCCGGTGAGTGATCTGGCGGCTCGACGAGCGCCGGCCGGGCCTCCGCCGGCCCTGGGCTGAGAGCCGCCGGCCAGGCGCGGTCCTACTGCCGCACGAGGAAGTGGGCGCGCCGATTCTGCGCCCAGCAGGCCTCGATCCGCTCGGTGCAGAACGGCCGCTCCTCGCCGTAGCTCAGCAGGTTGATCCGTGCGCGGTCGATCCCCAGTGCCGCCAGGTAGTCGCGGGTCGCCGCCGCGCGCCGCTCGCCGAGCGCCAGGTTGTACTCGTTGGTGCCGCGCTCGTCGGCGTGCCCCTCGATCAGGAGGAGCGCCTGCGGGTGGGTGCGGAGCCAGTACGCGCTCTGCTCCAGGGCCGGGCGGTCCTCCGGACGGATCGCGTAGCGGTCGAATTCGAAGTGGACGTCGCGGAGCGCGGCGGTTTCGGTGAAGCCGGCCGGCGACGGGAGGGCGGGAATCGTGATGCCCGCCAGCGTGGTCCCGCTCGCGGCGCGCTGGCGGTCGAGCTCGGCCAGGAGATGGTCCCCGTCTCGGACCGGCAGGCCCGGGGCCGTCCCCATGCCGGCCTGTCCCATCGGGGTCTCCCCGGTGCCCATCGAGCCCGGGGAGCCGGCGCGCTTCGCGCAGCCGCTCAGGATCGCCGTGGTCAGGAAGAGAGCCGCCAGGGTGAACGCGATCTGCCAGAGTCTTCGCGCCATAGTTCCCTCCCGATCGTCGCGTGATGACGCAGGCCGGTAGGAAGCTGCAACGTGCCTGCCATCAGACCCTGCGGCTAAGCCGGCGCGACGGTGAGGGTGAGCCCGGGCCAAGCGGCAGCGCGTGTCAGCGCGGCACGGGAGGCGTGCCAGTCTGGCATCGCGCCGCGTCGGCGGTGGGGTGCGCCGAGCGACGGGGGCGGGAGAACCTACCGCGGCGCCGGTGCGGGCGCGGGCGGGCGCGGGCGCAGGCGACGCTCGACGTCCCCGCGGATGGCCCGGATGGCCTCGGCGGCGGTGCGGCAGATGCGGCCATCGACATCCACCGCCTCGGCCAGCCGCTCGAGCCGGGGCAGGGCCCGGTCGTCACCGAGCCGGCCGAGGGCGGCGATGGCAGCGAGCTGGACGCGCAGGTAGGGGTCGCGGGTGCGGGCCAGCAGCGTGCGGAGCGTCGGCGTATCGCCGCGCCCGACTTGGGCGAGCGCCCGGATCGCCGCCATCCGGGCGGGGTGCGGCCCTCCGTAGCGCGTGCGCGCGCGCAGTGACGCCAGCGCGCCCGGGGCCCCGAGGTCGGCGAGGCCCTCGACCGCTCCCACCCGCACGGTGTCGTTCCACGACTCCGCTTCGGCCAGGGCTCGGCGGAGCGCCGGGAGGGCCGCCGCCTCGCGGGTCCGGCCGAGGGCCCGTAGGGCCTCGGCCTGGACGAAGTACGACGGGTCGTCGGTCGCCAGGCGGTCGAACAGCGGCAGCAGGCGGGCGCTCCGAAATTCGCCGAGGGCCCGCACCACGGCCCGGCGCACACGCGGATCGGCGGTGCGGGCGGCGCGGACGAGGGCCGCCAGCGCGCGGTCGCTGCGGAGCTGGCCGAGCGCCGCGGCGATCTCGGCGCGGACCGCCCAGTGCCGCTCGCGGCCGAGCGCCGTTGCCAGCCCGGCCCCGGCCTCCGCCGAGCCCAGGCCGCCGAGCGCCTGGGCGGCCCAGATCCGCCCGACCGGATGCGGGTCGCGCGCGAGCTGCGCCTGCCAGCACGCCGGCGGCAGGGTGACCTCGAATCGGCCGAGGAGCCAGTGGTCGGGATCCACGCGCACCATGATCGGTTCGGCCGGCAGCCGGTAGGTGAAGCGCTGCTCCTTCTGCTCGACGGTCTCTCGAGCCCGCCGCCGGGCGGCGGCGGCGCGACCCCAGGCGAACTCGACCTCGAATGGCATCGCGAAGAGCGGCACCTCGTCACCGGACTTCTGCGTCTGCCGAACCACCAGGTGGGCCCGGCGCGCCCGCGCGTCCCACCAGTAGACGACGCGGTACTCGGGGTGGCCGGCCTTGAAGATCCACTGGTCGAAAAACCGCCGCAGGTTGCGCCCGGTGGCTTCCTCGATGGCGACCGCGAGATCGGCCGTCTCCACCGACCCCCCGCGGTGCTTCCGGGTGTAGTGGCGGATCGCCCGCCAGAAGTCGGCCTCGCCGAGGACGTAGCGGAGCATGTGGAGGACGCAGGCGCCCTTTTCGTAGAGGTGCCGGTCGAAGAGATCGGCCGGGGTCCGCCAGAGGTTGGTGACGATGGGCCGGCGATAGCGCTCCTTGTCTTCGTCGAGGTAGGACCGGGCGTTCCGCCACATCTCGATCGCGAAGTCGTCGCGACCCTTGTCGTGCTCGACGAAGAGCGCGTCGAAGTAGGTCGCGAACGATTCGTTGAGCCAGGCCTGGCTCCAGTCGCGGCAGGTGAGGAGGTCGCCGTACCACTGGTGCGCCAGCTCGTGGGCCATGAGCCCGGTCGCCATCGGCTCGACCTCGAGATGGGCGCGCTCGTCGTGGAGATAGACGTCGGTCTGCGTCGTGGCCGAGGTGTTTTCCATGCCGCCGTAGATGAAGTCGGCGGCGGCCACCTGGGCGTACTTCTCGTACGGGTAGCGGAGCCCGGTGACGCGGGAGAAGAACGCCATGGCCCGGGGGGTCGTGCCGAACGCGCGGCGCAGGTCGGCTTCGCGCCCGCGCTCGCAGTAGTAGGTGATGGGGATGCCGCGCCAGCGGTCCCGCAGCTCGCGGAAGCGCCCGACGGCCAGCGTGACCAGGTAGGGGGAATGCGGGGTGGCGATCCGCCAGTGCCAGGTCACGCGGCCCCGTCGCCGGCGCCGCCCCACCAGCCGCCCGTTGGAGACGGCGACGAAGTCGGCCGGCACCGTGGCGGCGAGCTCGGTGGTCGCCTTCTCGTGGGGCGCGTCGTGGCAGGGGAACCAGTAGCGGGCGTACTCGTCCTGGCACTGGCTCCACACCTGGATCGGGCGCCGCGGATAGGCGCGGTCGGGCCGAATGAAGTAAAGCCCGAGCTTCGGACGGACGACCCGGTAGTCCACGCGGACCACGGTCTCCTCTCCCGCGTGGAGGGCCTCGGGCAGCCGGACCGTCAGGCGGCGCCCGTCATAGCGGTGCGACAGTCGCCGACCGGTGGCGCCCGCCGCCCGCACCCCTCGGAAGCCGACGGCGTCGAAGGCGACCTCCCGCACCCCATCCCGGAACGCGCGGAAGGTCGTCGCGCAGCGCGCGATGACGGCGCCGGCCGCGAGGTCGAGGTCGAGGTCGAGCCGGATGTGGAGCGTATCGACGGAGCGGTCGGGGGCGTAGCGCGGCTCGGTCCCCGGCAGCGCGTAGCGTGGGTCCGGCGCCACGCCGGCGCCGACGGTCAGGTCGCCGAGATCGACGCGGCGGCAGTAGTCCAATCGAAACCTCCCCCCCAGCTATGCGGTAGCGTTGCCCACCCCACCCCGCGGCCGCCCGGCCGCGATCCCGGCGATCGCCCCCACCGCCAGGAGCGTCCCCCAGCTCACGATCACGAGCGCCGGCCAACCCACCGGGCGATACGTGAAGCGGACCTCGTTCGATCCGGCCTCCACCCGCACCGCTCGGAAGACGAAGTCTCCGCCCCAGACCTCCGCGGGGGCCCCGTTCACCGTCGCCTGCCAGCCGGGGGCCCACCGGTCGGTCACCAGGAGCCAGCCCGGGCCGGGACACCGGACGGCCAGCTCGAGTCGATCGGGCGTGTAGCGCCGCACCTCGGCGCCGACCCGCTCCGCCCCTCCGAGACGCGCCACGGCGGCCGCCTCCCCGTCAGGGCCGGCGGCGCCCGGCTGGACATCCGCGATCCGCGCCATCGCCGGCGGCGGATGCACCACCAGGACGGGGGCGCCGATTGCCTCGCTGCGCGCGACGAACGCCGCGAAGGCGGCGTCGGTGGGCGCCGTGGTCGCGACCTCGCGGGCATACCAGAGCCGCTCGGCGCCGGTCGCCATGCCGGCCAGGACCGGCCGCCCGGCCAGCTCGCGGTGAAAGCGATTGGCGAGGGCGACGAAGTTCTCCAGCGTGGCGAGCTTGAGCGGCAAGTTCTTGTTGGTCGGCTGACCCCCGATCCAACGGGGTGGGCGGAGCTCCCGGCGGAGACCGTGGGGGGTGAGATCGAGGCGCGGGCTCCGCTCGGCGTCGAGCAGCGCCCAGACTCGGCGCGGGCGCCCCGTCTCGTACACGGTCGGCGCGGCCAGGCTCAGCGTGAGCGCCGCGTCCACCAGGGCGAGCCCGCCCACCAGGACGGGGAGAAGCGGCGTCCGGGCGGTGAGCCAGAGCCAGGCCGCCACCGCGACGAGGCCGGGCCAGACCAGCGCCAGGTGCAGCGTGGCCAACCGCGGGGTCGGTCCCGGGTCGGCGACGCGCGCCACGACGGCGGCATAGGCGACGCCGGCGAGGACCGCGGCCGCCGCCGCGGTCGCGACGAAGCGCCCCCAGATCGGGGCCGCCGGGTCCCGGATCGCCGCCTCGAGATCGCGCGTGGCCAGGAGCGCCAGGATGCTCGCGGCCACCATCGCGTAAACCCGGACGAAGCCCGGATGCCGGAAGTAGCGCGTGGCCGGCAGGAGGTCGTAGAGCCAGCCGCGCAGCGGCAGGTGACGGCCGAGCGCATACACCAGCACCGCGAGTCCGACCCCGACCAGCCACCAACGCCAGCGGGCGGCGGGGCGCGCCGCGAGCGCGAGCCCGGCCAGGGCGGTGACCGTGGCGCCGAGGTACACGCTCGCGGTGGAGACGTCGGTGGGCGTCCAGAGCCCGCGGTTGGGTCGCGGCAGCTGGAGGACCGAAAGATAGGGACTGGCGGCGGTCGCGAGCGCCCCGGGGTGGAGCGCGTTGGATTCCACGGCGACTTCCCGCGGCAGCGGTCCGACCCGGTCGCTGTAGCCCCGCGTCTCCCGGAGGAGCCCGACGTAGGGCGGGGCCAGGACCAGCACGCCGGTGGCGCCCCCTACCGCCATCACGCGGGCGACGGTGCCGAGGCTCGGCCGCGCGCCGTCCGAGTCGGGGCACGCCCAGCGCCCGAACGCCCACAGCGCGGCGAAAACGGCGTTCAGCACCGCGAGCAACGGGTACGCGCCGAGGGCCGACAGCCCCCACAGGGCGCCGGCCTCGACGGCGGGCCGCCGGCGCCCCGATGCCAGCGCGACGTCGAGCCGCCAGAGGACGAAGGGGAGCCCGGCGATGGGATAGAGGAGCGAGGTGTGCTCCGCGTGGCCGGTATAGAAGCCGGAGAACGCAAACCCGAGGGCCACGACCGCCGCCCCCCAGGCGGGCGCGCCCAGGTGGCGGGCCAGGACGACGAAGCCGAGCGGACCGGTGAGCCACAACAGCATCCAGTACGCTCGGAATCCCGCCTCCGACCCGCCGACGATGGCCCCAACGAAGACGGTGAGGGGCGAAAAGGTGCCGAGCTGGGGATCGGCGAAGTCGGGAGCGCCGCCGCTCGTCCACGGGTCCCAGAGCAGGAGCCGGCCGGCGCGGGCGTGGTCCGCGACCAGCGTGAAGTACGGCGCGAAGAAATCGTCGCCGTCCCACTTGGGGCCGGCCGAACCGTCGAGCAGTCGGAAGTTGGCGCCGAGCAGGACGGCCGCGACCGCCACCGCGGCGATGAACCAGGCGCGCCGCCCCCTGTCCGGGAGGTCGGGGGCCTCGGACCGGGTCGGCACGCCCCTTGTCTATCGGCTGGGTCCCGGCTTGTCAAGCCAGGCCGCGCCGGGCATGATGCCGAGCGACGTGGAGAGCAGCCGGCCACTCACGCTCGCGCCGCACGGGATGGTCACCTCGCCTCACGCCCTCGCCTCTGCCGCCGGGGCGGCCACCCTGCGGGCCGGTGGCTCCGCCGTCGACGCCGCCATCACGACGAGCGCCGTCCTCAACGTCGTCTATCCGCACATGACCTCGGTCGGCGGCGACGCATTCTGGCTCGTCTACGACGCCGGCCGGCGAGCCGTGCGCTTTCTCAACGCGGCCGGCCGGGCCCCGGCCGCGGCCACCCCGGAGGCGTATCGCGCGCGCGGCCTCGCCGAGATTCCACACCGGGGCTGGCTGGCGGTCGCCAACACGCCGGGCCTCGTGGCCGGCTGGCAGTCCGCCCACGCGGCATACGGCGTCCGGCCCCTGGGCGAGCTGCTCGCGCCGGCGATCGAGTACGCGCGCGACGGCTTCCCGGCGACCCGGCGCCTGGTCGGGTGGATCGCCCGGACGGCGGACGTGCTCGCCGGGGTTCCCGAGAGCGCGGCGATGTTCCTGCCTGGTGGCGCGCCCCCTCGCCCGGGTCAGCGGCTGCGCTTGCCGGATCTGGCCCGCACGCTCGAGGCCATCGCGGGGAGCGGCCAGGCCGGCTTCTACGAGGGCGAGGTCGCCAAGGAGATCGCCCGCGCCAGCCGCGCCGGCGGCGGGCTCCTCGACGAGGCCGACCTGGCGGCGACCGACGCGCGATGGGGGACCCCGCTCCGCGGCGGCTATCGCGGCATCACGCTCTACGAGACGCCGCCGCCGTCCCAGGGGTTCGCGGCGCTGCTCATCCTCGGCCTGATCGCGGGTGACGACGTGAGCCGACTCGGCCATCAGTCGGCGGACTCCCTGCACCTGCTGGTCGAGGCCAAGAAGGTCGCGTTCGCCGACCGCAACCGCCACCTGGCCGACCCGGCCTTCATGCCGGTCCCCCCCGAGCGGCTGCTCGACCCTGCCTACGTCCGCGAGCGCCGGCGGCTCATCCGCCCCGAGCAGGCCCAGGCGTGGGACGCC
>DASYUM010000147.1:0-57767 GCA_036001225.1 Candidatus Methylomirabilota bacterium
AAGCCGCCGCTCGGAGCGGAACATCCCACGCGCGGCGGTTCGGCATCGCGCCGCGCCCGGTTAGTCTCCGGGGCCGCGGCGGGGCTACGACCCCGCCGGCAGGACGGCGGCGGCCCGGCGCCGGGTGCCGCACGGTGATACACTGACGTCGTGCCCACGAAGAATCCTCGCGTGAACGTGGTTGTCGAGCCTCCGCTCTACCGGGCCCTCGGCCGGCTGGCCAAGCGGGAGGGGATCTCGCTCTCGATGAAGGCGCGGGACCTTCTCCGCGACGCCGTGGAAGCAAGCGAGGATTTGGCGCTGAGTCGTATCGCCGCCGAGCGCGACCGGACATTCGACCGGGCGCGGACCCTATCCCACGCGCAGGTCTGGGGGCGCCGCCGACCGAAACGAGGTTGAGTGCCGTACGTCCTCCGCTACCACCCGGCGGTAGCCGAAGACGACCTACCTGAAATACCAGCCAACCTCCGGGCCCGTCTGGCAGGAGCCATCGCAGCGCGACTCACAACGGAGCCGGCCCGGTACGGGGTGCCACTCAGCGGGTCACTCAGGCCCTACTGGAAGCTCCGGGTCGGCGATTACCGTGTGATCTTCAGGGTGGTAGGCCGCGACGTGCGGATTCTCGCGATCATGCATCGAAAGAGGGTGTACGAAGAGGTTCAACCCCGCCTCGGCTGGCCGCCCTGACCGGCGTGCCCCGAGGACGCGGGGCGCCACGAGGAACCCCACAGGGCATGGCGGAACAGTCTCAGTGGAGCGCCTGCGAGGCGAGCGGAGAGGCTGCGGCCCGCCGGCGCTGACGGAGCAGGAGGCGCCGGACGGCATCGCCGGCCCGGATCGCCAGCACCACCGCCAGCCAGCCGGCATAGACGTACGGCCCGATCCAGCCGACCTTGGCCAGCCAGAAGTAGTGGAGGACGGCCAGGGCGCCGGCGAGGTAGACCAGCCGGTGGAGCCGCCGCCAGGCGAGGGCGCCGAGCCGCTTCACCATGCGGGCGGTGGAGGTCGCGGCCAGCGGGATCAGGAACAGCAGCGCGGCCATGCCGGCGGTGATGTAGGGACGCTTCACGATGTCGGCGCCCATCGTCGGCCAGTCGAAGAAGTGGTCGAGGACGATCCAGACGCCGAAATGGAGCGCCGCGTGGAAGAAGGCGAAGAGGCCCAGCAGCCGGCGCAGGGTGATCGGCCACGAGAACCCGAAGAGGATACGGAGCGGGGTCATGGTGAGGCTGAGCAGGAGGAGGCGGATCGTCCAGTCGCCCAGCCAGCGGGTGACGAAGTCGATGGGGTTGGGGCCGAGGTCGTCGGCGTAGGCGCGGTAGAGAAGAAGCGCGAGCGGCGTCAGGCACAGAAGCCACACGCCGCTCTTGAGAAGTACTCGGCCGCGACGGCTCACCGGCCTAGCCCGACTTATTCATGAAGGAAGGCGGGGCCGAACGGGTGACGCCGCGAACAGGGCGCCCCACCGCGCGGAGCGCAGGGCGCCGCCACCGCCGCGGGAAGCCTGCCGCAAGGCGGCAGCCGCCGGACTGTCGACCAGCCGCACGCTCGGGCCCGAGCGAGCATGGTGGGGCGGTTCGCGGCGGCAGGACCCGTTCGGCCTGCGCGTTCGCGAATTATCCGGGCTAGTAATATTTGTTCAGGTCCATCCCCGCGTACAGCGACGCCACCTGGTCGGCGTAGCCGTTGAACATGAGCGTCTTGCGCCGGCGGAACTCGCCGATCCGCCGCTCGGTGGCCTGGCTCCACCGCGGGTGATCCTTGTTCGGGTTCACGTTCGAGTAGAAGCCGTACTCGTGGGGCGCCGCCTTGTTCCAGGTGGTCTTCGGCTCCTCGGTCACCAGCCGGATCCGCACCAGTGACTTGGCGCTCTTGAAGCCGTACTTCCACGGTACGACGACCCGGATCGGCGCCCCGTTCTGGTTGGGGAGCACCTGGCCGTACATCCCCACGGTCAGGAGCGTCAGCGGGTGGAGCGCCTCGTCGAGCCGGAGTCCCTCGACGTACGGCCAGTCGAGCCCGCTGAAGTTGAAGAAGCTCGGCTTCTGGGCCGGGAACTGCTCGGGATCCATGAGGGTCGTCAACTCGACGTACTTCGCCTGACCCGTCGGCTGGACCTGCTTGAGCAGGATGCTCAGCGGGTAGCCGATCCAGGGAAGCACCATCGACCACCCCTCCACGCAGCGGAGCGCGTACACCCGCTCCTCGAGGGGCGCCAGCCGCATCAGCTCCTCGATGTCGTACTTCCGGGGCTTGGCCACCAGGCCGCCGACCTCGACCGCCCACGGACGGGGCTTGAGCAGGTGGGCGTGCTCGGCCGGGTCTTCCTTGTTCACGCCGAACTCGTAGAAGTTGTTGTAGGTCGTGGCGCTCTCGAACTTGGTGGCCGGCTCCTTCAAGCTGAGAGCCTCGTCTCGGGTCGCCTTGAGGGGGGCGCCGGGCGGCGCCGGCTTGGGCGCGGCCTCGGTCCGGCCGCAGCTCGCCAGGGCGACCGCCGCTGCCCCCGCCATGAACGCGCGGCGGTTCAGGTAGAGCCGCTGGTCGGTGACCTCCGACCATTTGAACATCGGGACGCGCCGGATCAGCATGACATCCTCCTGGACCTCCGATCTCGGGTCCAGTGTACGCCCGCCGGGACGGTGGGTGTCACGGCGATGTGAAATCGGCGTGACGGCCACGCCTCGCCTCGACATGTCGGCCGGCAGCGTAGCCCTCGACGCCGAAGGGGTCAAGCGCGGTTGACGCGGCTTCCCCGGGAGCGCTAGAGTCCCGGTCGTCGAGGGCTGCGTTCGCCCACCCGGACCGCCACCCTGACGCAGGAGGAACATGCCATGCCGCTCTACATGACCCAGTTCTCCTACTCGCCGGAAGCGTGGGCCGCGCTCGCCAAGAAGCCGGAGAACCGGACCGAGGCCGTCTCGAAGCTCTGCCAGCAGTTCGGCGCCCGCCTGGCCGCCGTCTACTACTCGTTCGGGGAGTACGATGGGTTCATCATCGTCGAGGCGCCCAACGAGGTGACGATGACCGCCGCCATCATCGCCGCCCTCGCGCCGGGCCACGTGAGGGCCACCAAGACGACCGTGTTGCTCACCGCCGAGCAGGCGGTGGAGGCGATGCGCAAGGCGGGCGGCGTCGCGTTTCGCGGGCCAGGCGGCTGACCGGCGAGCCGCGGGGCCCGATGGGGGGCGGCGTCCGGGACGCGCGCTCCCGGCTCAGCGCAGGGCTTCGAGGACCTCCGCCACCACCTCGAAGCGACCGAAGGACGGCATGAGGTAGGCGCCGGCGTAGCGCCGGCGGACGGCGGCCAGAACACCCTGGGCCGTCTCGATGCCGACCCGGAGGGCGTGGTCACCGGCCTGACGGAGGCGGGCCCGAAGCGCGTCGGGGATGGTGATCCCCGGCACCTCGTTGTGAAGGAACTCGGCGTGGCGCGCCGAGTGAAGGGGAAGGATGCCGACCACCACCGGGACCGGCAGCCGGCCGACCCGGGCGAGGAAGCGCTCGAGCTGCTCGAGGTCGTAGACCGGCTGGCTCTGGGCCCACATCGCGCCGGCCTCCACCTTGGCCCACAGACGCTCGGCCTCGCGCCCGGCGTCGGCCGCGCCCGGGTCGAGGGCGACCCCGATCGCGAACGCCGTCGGCTCGCCGATCGACTGCCCGATGGCGTCCACGCCCGCGTTCATTCCCTTGACGATCCGAACGAGCCCGATCGCGTCCACGTCGAAGACAGCGGTGGCGTTGACGTAGTCGCCGGCCCGCGGCGGGTCGCCGGTCATGGCGAGGATGTTCCGGATGCCGAGGGCGTGGGCGCCCAGGAGGTCGGCCTGGATGCCCATCAGGTTCCGGTCGCGACAGGTGAAGTGCATGTTGATGTCGAGCCCCGTCGCTTCCCGGACCAGCATGGCCGTGGGGAGCACGGCCATCCGCACCCGACCCAGCGAGCCGTCGTTGATGTCCACGACCTCGACGCCCCGCTCGGCCAGGAGCTTGGCGCCTTGGACGAGCTTCTCGATGTTGTGCCCCCGGGGCGGATCCAGCTCCACCGTCACCAGGAACTCGCCGGCCCGGAGGCGGCTCTGGAGCCGGGTCGGCTCGGCGGTCGGACGCAGCGGCGGCGCCTCGGGAGCGGCGGCGGGGGCGATGAAGACGGCGCGGCGGGCGCGGGCGGCGTCGGGCACGTGGCGGTCCACCGCCTCCCGCATCGCGTGGATGTGGGCCGGCGTCGTCCCGCAGCAGCCGCCGACCAATCGGGCGCCCGCATCCAGCATGCGCTCGGCGTACTCGGCCATGTAGGCGGGCGACGAGAGGTAGATCAGCCGCTCGCCGAGCCGGCTCGGCAACCCGGCGTTGGGCTGGATGGCGACCGGCAGGTCGGGCGCCGCCTGGTGGAGGAGGACGAGGACGTCGTAGAGCACGCTCGAGCCGACCGAACAATTGGCGCCGATCACCTGAACCGGGAGCTCGCCCAGCTCGCGGCCGACCTCGCCCGGCGGATGGCCGGCGAAGGTCAACCGCTCCTCGGTGAACGCCATCTCGGCGATGACCGGCAGGTCGGCCGACACCGTCCGCACCGCCTGGACGGCCAGCCGCATCTCGCGCAGGTCGGAGATCGTCTCGACGACGAAGGCGTCCACGCCGCCTTCCAGCAGGCCCTCGGCCTGCTCGCGGAAGGCGGCCAGGGCCTCTTCCTCGCTCACGGTGCCGAGGGGGGCGAGGTACTTGCCGAGCGGCCCCACCGAGCCGAGCACGAAGACGTCCCGCCCCATCGTCTCCCGGATGTCCCGGGCCAGCCGGGCTCCCTGACGGTTGATCTCGCGGACCCGCCCCTCCAGGCCGTGGACGGCGAGCTTGAAGCGGTTGGCGCCGAAGGTGTTGGTCTCGATGCAGTCGGCGCCCGCGCTGACGTACTCGCCGTGGATGGCCTGGACCACCTTGGGGTCGTGGAGGTTGAGCACGTCGAAGCAGGCGTCGAGGGGCGTGCCGCGGGCGTAGAGCATCGTGCCCATCGCCCCATCCGCGAGAAGCGGGCCCTCGGCCAGCCGATCGAGCAGCGGATGACTCACGGCGTCCGGCGGGCCGTGGCGCCGCGCGGCCGGCCGGCGCGCGCGCGCTCACGGAGGTGTCGGAGGATGCCGCTCACCGCCCCGTCCACGCCGAGGTGGCCCACCTCCACCGCGAGGTGGGCCCGGGCGTAGTGCGGCTTCCGCGCCTCGTAGAGCGCGGCGGCCTCGTCCCGCGAGCGCGTGGCCAACATCGGGCGAGCCCCGAGCCGGCTCGCCCGCGTGTAGAGCGTGTCGAAGTCGGCGGCCAGCCAGACCACGGTGCCCAGCGCGCGGAGCCGCTCCATGACGCCCGGACGGCAGGGGAAGCCGCCCCCGGTCGCGATGACGTGGCCGCGCTTGTCGGCCAGCGCCTCGAGGACCGCGGCTTCCAGCGTCCGGAAGTGGGCCTCCCCGCGCTCGGCGAAGATCTCGGGGATGGACTTGCCCTCGCCGGCGGTGATCATGTCGTCGGTCTCCACGAAGCAGAGACCGAGGCGGCGGGCGAGCACGCGCCCCACGGTGGACTTCCCCGCACCCATGAAACCGACGAGGATGACGGTGGGCGGCGGCGCGGACGGCAGTTCCATGACGATCCTCAATGGATCATAGCACGAGGCTTTTGAGCGTCCCGGCCGCCGCCCGGCGGCTTGACACGGCCGCTCTCGTCTAGTAGGAGAGCACGCATGGCCGGGCCGCTCGGGCGCCTGCTGGCCCAGAAACCGATCGGCGGTGCTTCCCAGCCGCCGGCGCCGGGACACCCGCGGCGCGGACAAATCGTGCGGGCGACTGTCGCCTGCCTGGCCGCCCTGGTCGGCCTCCTGGGCGTACTCCGCCAGCCCCCGGTCATCGGGACCCTCCTCGAACCGCTCGAGCTCGCGATCATGGACTGGCACGCGAAGGTGCGGGGGCACCTGCCGCCGCCGCCCAACATCACGATCGTGGGTATCGACGAGCCGAGCCTGACGCAGATCGGCCGCTGGCCCTGGCCCCGGACCCGCACCGCCGAGCTGATCGCGCGGCTCAGCGAGGGCGGCGCTCGCGTGATCTACCTCGACATCCTGTTCAACGAGCCCGACCAGAACTCGAGCCTGACCCTGGCCCGCACGCTGGCCGAGCGCTACCGGCAGCTCGGCCTCCCCCGGGCCGGCGGGCGAGCCGAAGCCTTCGCCCGGACCCTGGAGGAAGCACTCACCGACGCCGACACCGATCAGATCCTGGCCGAGGTCATGGCCGAATCGGGCCGGGTCGTCCTTCCCTACACGTTCGTCTTCCCGCCCCAGTCGGCGCCGCCGCTCGACGACGACGCGCGACGGCGCCTCAACCGAAGCGAGGTGAACACGTTCGTCGACGAGGAGGCGATGAAGGCGATCGGCGTCCTGACCCCGGTGCCGGCCAGCGGCGTGCTCCTGCCGCTGCCCCGGCTCCACGACGCCGCCAGGGCCTCCGGTCACACCAACGTCGTGCCCGACCGGGACGGCGCGGTCCGCCGGACTCACCTCGTGATGGACTTCAAGGGCCGATACTATCCGAGCGTGATGCTGGAAACGGCCCGGCTCGCCCTGGGCGTGCCCAGGACCGGCGTGCGGCGCACGGCCGAGCAGCGACTCCGGATCGGGACCCGTGACGTGTTGACCGACGAAAAGGGCGTGTTGCAGCTCGTCTATTACGGCCCCGGCGGGACCTTCCAGCACCTGTCGGCCGTGGACGTGCTGACCAGCCCCACGCCGCCGCCGGTCGAGGGGCACGCGGTGCTGGTGGGCTTCACCGCCCTCGCCTTCGACGTGCGGGCAACGCCGTTCGACCCGGTGATGCCGGGCGTCGAGATGCACGCCACCGCGCTGGGCAACTTCCTGGAGGGGCGGGGGCTGCTGCACCGGGTGGACATGATCTTCGCCGAGATGGTCGCTGTGCTGCTGCTCGCGGCCAGCATGCCGCTGACGCTGCCGCGGCTGGGCGGGGTGCGGGGGAGCATTCTCGCGGTGGCGCTGGCACTATCCGTGGTCGCGGCCGGGCACCTCGCCTTCCGCTGGGGAGCCGTGGTGGCGCTGCTCCCGCCCCTGGCCGCGCTGGCGATCGGGCACGTCGGGACCGTGACCTACCAGATGCTGACCGAGCAGCGCGAGCGGCGGTGGATCAAGCGAGCCTTCCAGCAATACGTGCCGCCCGAGGTGGTCGACACGGTGGCCGAGAACCCGGCCGCCCTCGCTTTCGGCGGCGAGCGGCGCCTGATGACGGTGATGTTCTCGGACATTCGCAGCTACACGACCTTCGCCGAGCGGCACCCGCCGGAAGAGGTGGTGGCGGTGCTGCACGACTACCTGACCGCGATGGTGGAGGTGGTGTTCCGCCATCGGGGCACCCTGGACAAGTTCATCGGGGATGCTATCATGGCGCTGTTCGGAGCCCCCCTCGCCGATCCCGAGCACGCGCTGAATGCTTGCCGCGCCGCGCTCGAGATGTCGCGCACGCTGGAGCGGCTGAACGCGGAGTGGCAGGCCGCGGGACGCGAGACGCTGTCGGCCGGCATCGGTATCAGTACGGGAGACATGGTGGTGGGCAACCTCGGCTCCTCTCAGCGCTTCACGTACACGGTGACCGGCGACCACGTGAACCTCGCCGCCCGGCTGGAAGGCCTCACCAAGGAGCACGCGACCCGCCACAACATCATCATCAGCGCGGGGACGTACGCCGCGGTCCGGGAGCGGGTGACCGCGCGGCCCCTCGGTACCGTCACCGTCAAGGGCAAGCTGCAGGCCGTGGAGATCTACGAGCTGATCGACGTGGTGGCGCCGGCGGCGCCGGAGGCCCACCCATGAGACCGATCCGACGCCGGGCGACCGCGGTGCTGGCGCTGGCGGGCCTCACGCTCGGCGGGGCCGCCAACGCCCAGCCCCCCGGATCCGCCGAGGTCATCTTGGCCCGGGCGCCGGCCGACGCCATCACCCGCGGCCAGACGACGCCTCGGCCGCTCGTCAAGGGCGCGCGGCTGGCGGTGGGGGACCGCGTCCGCACTGGCCGCGGGGGCGCGGCGGAGATCCGGCTCGGCGACGGCAGCCTGGTGCGCGTGGGCGAGCTGTCGGACTTCGAGGTCGATCGGCTCGACGTGGACGCGGCGGGCGCGCCGACGACGTCCCGCTTCAACCTGGCCGCCGGCCAGGCCCGGGCCTGGGTCGCGCGGCAGGTCATCGCCAAGGTGGCGGCGACTGAGGGCGGGTTCGCCGTCCAGACGCCGACCGCGGTCGCCGCCGTCCGCCAGACGGACTTCGCGCTGCTCCACGACGCGGCCGCGGTCACGCGCGTCTACACCTTCGCCGGCGCGGTCGAAACGTCGGCGATCGGCGCCGCCTCCGTCACCTGCGCGCGCAACCGGTGGACCCGGGTCGACCCGCGCCGGGACCCCATGCCGTGCGAGATCATCCCGCTCCGGGACAAGCGCGCGGTGCTGAAGGAGCTCGCCTTCCAGGCGGTGGCGGTCGAGCCGGGCGATCTCGATCGGGCGGCCCTCAACGCGCTGGGCGCCAAGCTCTCCGACGAGCGCGTGACCGGAGGCCGGCTCTTCGAGACCGGCCCCGGCCGGCAAGGTCGGAGCGACCCGGCTTCGCACGAGGCCGCGGTGGGCACGACCGTCAACCCGGATTAGCCAGCCGCCACGAGCGACTCACCGGCACTCAAAGGGGGGGGCATGAGTGGGGCGAGAGGGGATTCGGGGGGCGGACGAGGCCGCCGTCTGACCGCGGCCGCGATCCTGCTCGTCGGGATCCAGGCGGGAGCCGCGGGCCCGGCGGCGGCCGACGAGTGGACGGTGCGGACGGGCGTCCACGCGGACGCCTGGAGCGGAGTCGGCCAGAAGGGGCACCAGATCCTGGCCCCGACCTCGCTGGCCTTCGACACGCCCGCCTGGGGGCTCTCCGTCCGTACCGCCTATGGCACCTCGGAGCGGGATCCCGCCACCGGGCCCACAGGCTCCATCACCGGGTTCACCGACACCACCGTGTCCGGGTACTACCGCCTCACGGTGAGCCGGATCGAGCTGCGGGCCGGCCTGGATCTGGACCTGCCGACCGGCGTCAGCCGACTCCGGACCTCCCAGATCGCGGCAGTCCAGGACGACGACCTCGTCCTGCTCCGCCGCTTCGGGGAAGGCTTCGACCTCAACGGGTCGCTGAGCGCCTACCGGAACTTCGGGGCCTTCGGCCTCGGCCTCGGCGTCGGGTACTTGCGCACCGGCGAGTACGACCCCACCTCCGACCCCAACGACGACATCGACCCCGGCGACGAGTTGACGGTGGCCGCGCTCGCCGACGTGTACGCGACGGACACCATCCGGCTGATCCTGCGGGCGGCCTACACCTACTTCACCGCCGACGAGCGGCGGGGGGGCGTGGACGCGCTTCGAGAGGGCGACGAGGTGGACCTCCTGGTCACCACCGAATGGCGACCGGAGCCCTGGTGGGTAGCCGTCACGCTCCGGGGAATCCTCCGCGACAAGGCCGAGCGGGCCAACGCGGTCGGCCAGCTCGTCCCCGAATCGCGGAACAGCAACGGCGACGAGATCCGCGGCCGGCTGACCGCTGGCTACATTCTCAATGATGTCTGGGCGGTCTCGGGCACGGTCGAGGTCCGCCATGTCGCCGCCAACGACTTCCCGGCGGGCGACCCGCTCCACGACGGCGGACGGACCAAGGTGGCGTTCGGGCCGTCGGTCGCCTGGACGCCGACTCGGACCTTCGGCGCGGAGGCCGCCTTCCGGTACTTCATCATGGACGTGAAGCAGAGCCCGTTCTTTCAGACCGACGGCACGATCCACGGCGTCCACGTGGACGTGCGGCTGACGTATCGGTTCTGAGGCGCACGCGGTCGGGGAAAGGGTCACGGCGATGCGAGCTCCGATCGGATTGCTCGGGCGGCGAACGCCCTGGCTGCTCCTCTTCGTCCTCTTCCTCGAGGCCTGCGGCGGGGGAAGCCGCACCACCGGGCCGAGCGGATCGACCGTTCTCCTTCCGGTGCGCGGCCTGAGGGTCGGCCAGCTGCCGGCCAACTGCAGCGGCGTCCTCACCGCCACCGGCCCCGGGCCGACCCAGACCCATCCCCTGCCGCCCCTTCAGGTGAGCCTGTCGCTGGCGGCCGGGGTGTGGACGCTGACCGCCAACATCACCTGCGACGGCCAGTCGGCATCGGGTCAGACCACGGTCACCGTCGTCCCCCCCAATCCCGTCTCCGTCGTCATCGACCTCGGGATCAACGGCACCCTCACCGTGTCCACGTCGGGGAGCGGCACCGTGAGCGGGCCCGGCATCGCCTGCGGCGGTGACTGCACCGAGACCTACACGATCGGCACGGTCGTCACGCTCACCGCCACTCCCGCCCCCGGCTTCATCTTCGCCGGCTGGGGCGGTGCCTGTGGCGGCACCGGACCCTGCACCTTCACCGTCACCCCCGGCCCGATCTCCGTGACCGCCACCTTCGCCTCCGGCGGCCTCACGGTCGTCAAGGCCGGCACCGGCAGCGGCACCGTGACCGGGCCCGGCATCAGCTGCGGCGGCACCTGCAACGCGAGCTATCCCCCGGGCACCGTGGTCACCCTGACCGCGTCGCCCGCCCCCGGCTCCACCTTCGCCGGCTGGAGCGGCGGCGGCTGCAGCGGGACCGGGTCCTGCACGGTGACCGTCAGTGGCCCAGTGGTCGTGACCGCCACCTTCAATGCGGGCGGCACGCTCACCGTGGCGAAGACCGGCACCGGCAGCGGAACGGTCAGCGGGCCCGGCATCAACTGCGGCGGCACCTGCAGCGCGAGCTATCCCCCGGGCACCGTGGTCACCCTGACCGCGTCGCCCGCCCCCGGCTCCACCTTCGCCGGCTGGACCGGTGGCGGCTGCAGCGGGACCGGGTCCTGCACGGTCACGGTCAGCGGCAACGTCTCGATTACCGCCACCTTCGTCGCCAGCGCGGTCCTGTCGGTGACGCTGAACTTCGAGTCCGGCGGGCTGAGCGGGTCGGTAACGAGCAGCCCACCGGGATTGTCCTGCAGCGGGTCGTCAGGCGAAGGGCCGTCGAGCAAGACCTGCACGGCGAACTTCGCGACCGGGACCGTGGTGACTCTGACCGCGTCGGCGAGCGGTTTCACCAGCTTCGACCACTGGAGCGGCAGCGGCTGCAGCGGGTCCGGCACCTGCACGGTGACCATGGACACCAGCAAGTCGGTCACCGCCCATTTCTGTAGCTGCGACTAGCTCCCGTGGCCGGCGGTGCCGGCCACCGAGGCCGGCTCAGGCCCCGCGCAGGCGGGGGTCGAGCGCGTCGCGGAGGCCGTCACCGAGGAGGATGAAGCCGAGGACGGCGACCATGATGGCGAGGCCGGGGATGGTCGCGATGTGGGGCGCGATCAGGAGGAAGTCGCGGCCGGT
The DNA here is from genome assembly GCA_036001225.1 of Candidatus Methylomirabilota bacterium. Lineage (GTDB taxonomy): Bacteria > Methylomirabilota > Methylomirabilia > Rokubacteriales > DASRDR01 > DASYUM01. The sequence goes on from DASYUM010000147.1 coordinate 11,447, forward strand.
GGAGACCATGAGGCCCCAGGACGGGGTGGGCGGCTGGACGCCGAGCCCGAGGAAGGAGAGGGCGGCCTCGACCAGGATCGCGTTGGCCATGAACAGCGTGGCGTAGACGATGACCGTCGGCAGGATGTTGGGCAGGATGTGGCGGCCCACCAGCGCCAGGCTCGATGCCCCCAGCGCGCGCGCCGCCCGCACGTACTCGGTCTCCTTGAGCGCGAGCACGGCGCCGCGGACGATCCGGGTCACCGGCGGCGTGCCCCAGATGCCGACCGCGATCGTCGTGTTGGGCGCCCCCGGTCCGAGCGCGGACACGACGGCGATGGCGAGGAGGAGATAGGGGAAGGCCAGCAGCACCTCGATCGCCCGCATGATGGCGGCATCCACCCAGCCGCCGGCGTAGCCGGCCAGGCTTCCCAGGACGACGCCCAGCCCGACCGCGATCGCCACCGACAGCGTTCCCACCAGCAGGGCCACCCGGGTCCCGTAGATCACGCGAGAGAGGATGTCCCGTCCGAATTCGTCGGCTCCCAGCAGATACTTTCCCCCCGGCCGGGCCCGTTTCTCGACCAGGCTCTGCTTGCCGGGGTCGTAGGGGGAGAGCCAGGGGGCGAACAGCGCGGTCGCGACGAGCGCGCCGACCACCAGGAGGCCGACCACCGCCAGCCGGTTCCGGCGAAACCGGCGCCAGGCGTCGCCGACCAGGGTCTCGGCGCGGCCCGCCACCCGCTCCCCGGCGGGAGGAGAGGGCAGGGTGAGGGGGAGCGACCCGGCGGTGCTCATCCGAGCCTCCAGTGGCGACCGTCGACGCGCGCTCGGCCAGCGCCGGGCCGAGAACCGAGCAGCCCTAGGACGCAGGCCCGAAGCGCGGCGAGGTGTATGCCGCATACATTGAGCCGCGCTGAGGACCGAGGACGACGGGATGCGACGGTTATCGGCCCGGCGCTCATCCGAGCATCCAATGACCGCCGTCCACCGAAATCGTCTGCCCGGTGACGAAGGCGGCGTCCTCGGAGGCGAAGAACACCACGACCCGCGCGATCTCCGCCGGCTGGCCGAGCCGTCGCAGCGCGATCGACTCGAGCAGCCGCCGCTGACCCTCTTCCCCCATCGCTTCCCACTGGCGCTCCGAGGCGGGGTTGGAGCGGATGAAGCCGGGAGCGACGCAGTTCACCCGGATCCCGTAGGCACCCAGCTCGCGGGCGCTCTGGCGGGTGAAGCCGATGAGACCGGCCTTGGCGCTGGCGTAGGCCTGGATCCCGGTGAGGCTGTAGGAGCGTCCGGCTCCCGAAGAGATGTTCACGATGCTCCCGCGCCCGCGGGCCTTCATCGCGGGAGCGACCGCGCGGGTGAAGTGGAAGGCCCCGTCCAGGTTGATGGCGAGGATCCGGCGCCAGTCGGCGTCCGCGACCTCGTCGATCGGCCGCATCGTCTGGCCGGCCACGCCGCCGGCGCAGTTCACCAGGATGTCCACGTCGCCGACGTCTCGCACGAACGCGCCGACCTGGCCCGGCTCGGTCACGTCCACCACGCGGCTTCGATATCCGGCGGTGCGCGCCGACGCCTCCAGGTCCTCGCCCAGGACGTCGCACGCCCACACCGCGGCGCCTTCCCGGACCAACTCCCCGCAGATGGCACGACCGATACCGTGAGCCGCGCCCGTCACGATCGCCACGGCCCCGTCGAGGCGGGTCATCAGGGGCTAGCCTTGCCGTGAGATCCGCGGATCCAGCGCGCCATACGACAGATCCACGATCAGGTTCACGACCACGAAGGCCAGAGCGAAGAAGAGCACGGCGCCCTGGAGGAGCACGTAATCGCGGGCGAAGATCGCTTTCACCATGAGGCGGCCGAGGCCGGGCCAGGCGAAGACGGTCTCGGTCAGCACCGCCCCGCCCAGGAGCTGGCCGGCCTGGAGGCCGACCAGCGTGAGGATGGGGATGGTCGCGTTGCGAAGAGCATGCTTCACGACGACCCACGTCTCGCCCACTCCCTTGGCCCGCGCGGTGCGCACGTAGTCCTCGTGGAGGACCTCCAGCACGCTCGAGCGCGTCATGCGGGAGATCATCGCGATCGAGGGGAGCGCGAGCGTGACCGCCGGCAGGACCAGGTGCGCCAGCGAGCCGGTCCCACCCACCGGCAACCACGGGAGCCACAGCGCGAAGACGACGATCAGGACGAGGCCGGTCCAGAAGACCGGCATCGAGAGCCCGAACAGCGAGCCGAGGCGGGCGAGGGCATCGAAGACGGAGTTCGGCCATACCGCGGAGACGATTCCGGCTCCGATCCCGACGACGGCGGCCACGAGCAGGGCCGCCACCGCCAGCTCGATGGTGGCCGGCCAGGCGTCGGCCAGCTCGTCGACCACCGGCCGGTTCTGCTGGATCGAGCGCCCGAGGTCGCCCCGAACGAGCTGGCCGAGGTAGTGGACGTAGCGTAAGACCAGGGGCTTGTCGAGGCCCAGGTGATCGCGGAACCGGGCGATCGTCTCCTTCGTCGCGGCGTCGCCGAGCATGAGCGCGACGGGATCGCCGGGGATGAGGTCGAGCGTCAGCATGACGACGAACAGCACCCCGAGGAGGACCGGAATCGTGAGCAGCAGCCGGCGGAGGGCGAAGGTCAGCACGGTGTGGCTACGTGACCAGCGCTCACCAGGCGTCGCCGGCGAGCAATTTGGTTCAGAGACCGCCGGGCCGAGAAGCGAGCAGCCCTAGGACGCAGGGAGGAGGCGGGCCGAGGCGTATGCCGCATACGTTGAGGCCCGCCGACGACCGAGGACGACGGGATGCGACGCTTATCGGGCCGGCGGAGGGCGAAGGTCAGCACGGGAAGACCCCCTCACCCTGCCCCCTCCCCCGAGGCGGGGGAGGGGGAACTGGAATGAGAGGCCGGACTACTTGTCGAGCCAGGTCTTCCCGAGGCCGAGGTTGTACTCGATCGGGTGGATCGTGAACCCCTTCACGCTGGCCTTGGTGAGCACGATCTCCTTGGTGTTGTAGATCGGGATCCAGACCGGCTCCTTGGCCAGGATGTCCTGGACTTCACCGTAGAGCTTCTCGCGCTCGCCCTGGTTGAGGCTCCGCCGGGCCTGCTCGAGGAGCGCGTCCACGCGCGGATTGGCGTAGTGCGCACGGTTCCAACCGGTGGGCCTCACCTGCTGGGAGTGGAACAGGGAGAACAGCGAGTAGTCGGCATCCGCGTTGGTGGTCACCCACCCGAACGTCCAGTTGTGCCGGGGGAACTCGACCTGGAGCGACTCGTTGAAGACGGTCGCCCACTCGCGGAACTCGACCTTGGCCTCGATGCCGACCTCTTTCCACATGGCCTGGACGGCTTCGGTGATCTCGCCGTCTTTCGGATAGCGGCCGCGCTGGGCGAGCCAGTTGAGGGTGAGGCGCTGCCCACCCTTCTGCAGAATGCCGTCCGGCCCGGGCGTCCAGCCGGCCTGCCCCAACAGCGCCTTGGCGCGCGCGCGATCGAAGGGGTAGAGCTGGTCGAACTGCATGTCCTTGAAGCCGAACACCCCGGGCGCGAGCACCGAGCGCGGCGCGACCCCCAGACCCTCCACGATGTTGTCGAGGATCGCCTTGCGGTCCACCGCCTGGATCAGCGCCTGACGGACCCGGACGTCGTCGAGGGGAGGCATCCTGGTGTTCATCCCGACGTAGACGATCCGCAGGCCCGGCGCCTCGTGCACCGCGTACCGGGAGTCCCGGCGGAACGCCGGCAGCTGGGCCGGCGACGGGAACATCACCATGTCGGCGTCGCCGGTCTGCAGCGCGATCATCCGTGCCCCCTCTTCCGGCACCACCTTGAACACCACGCGGTCGACCAGCGCCTTGTCGCCCCAGTAGTCGGGGTTCCGCTCGATCACGATCTGGGTATTGGTCCTCCACTCCACGAACTTGAAGGGACCGGTCCCCACCGGGGCGCGCAGGAAGCCGTCACCCAGCTTCTGGACCGCTGCCGGCGAGACGATGGACGGGTAGAGCATGGCCAGCGAGCGAAGGATCGGTCCGTACGGCTCCTTGGTGAGGATGTCGACGGTGAGGTCGTCAACGACCTCGGCCCCGGCGATGGGGCCGGCGAGACTCGCCCAGCGGGCGGGCGGAGTGCTCTTGAAGGCGCGGTCGAACGTGAACTTGACGGCGGCGCTGTTGAACGGACTGCCGTCGTGGAACTTGACGCCCGAGCGCAGCTTGAAGCGGACCTTGGTCGGCGAGACGACCTCGTAGGCGGTGGCCAGCTTGGGCTGGATATGCATCTTCTCGTCGAGGTAGATGAGCGGCTCCAGGATGTTGTAGTAGACCCAGGCTCCGGGCGCGGTGGTCTCGGTGTGCGGGTCCAGCGACACCGGGTCGGTGGGTCGGACGATGGTGAGGGTGCCGCCCCGCTTCTGGGCGAGGGCGGGCGTGACGAGGAGCGGAACGACCAGCGCGGCGACCACGCCGGCCTTGAGCCTCCACGAACTGCTCATGGGCGAGTCTCCTTTCGGCTGATCAGCTCGTCGATGACGCCACCAGCTCGTCCAGGTTCGCCCACGCCATCCGGCGGCGCCCCTCCTCCAGGTCGGCGATCAGCGTGTCGAGGCGCCGGGTCAGCGGGAGCGCGAGACCGAGCGGTCCCGCCTTGGCGAGGGTGGCGCCGAGGTGCGCGTGGACCTCGGTCTTGCGCTTCCGCACCGCCAGGTCCCGCCAGATGCCGGTCTTGGTCTTGGTGTGGGCGCGGTAGTGACGGGCGATCGCCGCCATGCCGCGGGCCACCGCGGTGGCGTCGCCGGCGGCGCCGGCGCGGTAGTCAGCGGGGTCGAACTCGTCGAACGGCTCCAGCTGGACGCCGAGCGCCTCCGCGACCGCATCCCCTCGGCCACCAGGGCGACCAGCATCCGCTGGACCGCCGGCGAGCGCTCCACGACCTCGTAGACGTGGGCGTCCACCAGGGCGGTGGCGACCAGGAGCGCGCCGTAGACGTGCTTCGCCCACTTGTAGCCCCAGATGTTCTCGGTGACCCGGGTGTCCGTCACGGCGTCCAGCAGGGCGGCCAGCTCCTTGGCGCGGGCGCTCGGCGTCCCGTCCAGCTCGCCCACCACGAAGGCGCCGCGGCCGCCGTGCTGGATCCGGCCGGGAGCGACCCAGTCGGCCGCCCAGTTGACCAGGCACCCGACCGTGCGCGCGGCGCCGACCCGGGCGGCGATCAGCTCCTCGTTGAGCCCGTTCTGGAGGGAGACGATGGTCGCCGGCGGCGCCAGCCGTGGCGCCAGCGTGTCGAGGGCCTCGCCGGTGTGCTGGGACTTGACGGCGAGCAACACGAGGTCGAGGCCGCCCGACAGGGCGGCCGGCGTGACGGCGCGGACGCGCGCGGTCCATCCGCCGCCGGGGGCGTCCACCGCGAGACCGTGGGCGTTCATGGCAGCCACGTGGTCGGCGGCGGCATCCACCAGCAGCACGTCGTGCCCGGCCCGGGCCAGCGCGGCGCCGGTCACGCCGCCGATCGCGCCGGCGCCGTAGATGGTGATGGACATGCGGGCAGATCATGGGCCGGATCGACCAGGCTGTCAACGACGGCCGCGGAACGCGGCCGTGCGCCACCCGGGTCAGATCACAGGAGAGATCGGGGCCGACACCACTGGGCGCCGAGGATCCCTTGGGTCAGTGACCTCAGCTTCGGAGAGGAGCGCTCATGGGGAGTACTGCTCACGCTGGCGGCGCAGCACCCGCGCGTGACGTCGGGACAGCACCGCTGCCCAACCCCGCAGCAGCAGCACCCCGCGCCACACTGGCTGCCGGTTTCTCCCGGGCACCCGCCGGTGTCGATGCAGCACTGGGCCCCGGGCGATGGAGGTGGCGGAGTCGGCGGGGCGGACGGCGACGGGGCCTGGCTGACCGAGTGGATGAGCTCCCACGCGCCCTGCGTGAGGTGGACGATGGCGCCCGACGTCTCGCCGGCCAGCGAGGCCACCCGGGGCAGGATGAAGTGTTCCAGTGTCGTCTCGATCACCGCGACGCCCGCCTGCACCTGCTGGATGGCCCCGGGCGTGCTCTGTCCCAGGGCGCCGCCGACCGCGATGATCCCCGCCCCTCCGACGATGGTGACGTAGATGAGGGCGGCCGTCGGGAGAGCCAGCGCCGCCGCCGGGACGCCGGCCAGCGCGAGGATGCCGAGCGCCACCGCGCCGGTGCCGGAGACGATGCCGAACCCGGTCGTGGCCGCCTCGGCGGTGTGGCAGTTGACTTGCTGGTACGAAGCGAAGACGACATCGCGGGCCAGGGGACTCAGGTCGGCATCCGGGTTCTGGGCCGCCTGGGCGAAGGCTGCGCCCTGGGCGCCCATGCAGCCGCCCTCGGCAACCGACGGGCTCACCGACTCCGGGAAGTCCGCGACGCTGGCGACGGACGGAAACGGCTGGGCCAGCGCCGCGGCCATCGCGACGAGCGCGCGGTCCACGCGGGCCAGCTCGGTGGCGCCGATGGTGAGCGGCCTCCCGGCGAGGGTGCCGAGGCTGAAGGTGCCGAGGGGGTTACTCCGCACGGCGTCGACGGCGTTGGCGAGGGCGCCGAGGTTACCGGCCTGCGTGTTGAGGGCCGAGTCGACAGCCGAGCCTCCGAGGCCCAATCCCGTCAACGCCTGGTGACCGCCCTGGGCGCCGGCCACCGCCCCGCGAAGAAGGCTCGAGGTGACCGTGCCCGCGATGTGGGCCGAGGTCGGGAGATCCTGGATCTGGAATCCGGGGATGACGTTGGAGACGAGAAGCCGACCGGGCAGGGTCTCGACGACCTGGACGCCGACGACGCCCGGCAGCGACTGTCCGCTGGGACCCATGAAGATGGGGATGGCGGTCGCCACCACGGACTGGTTCACGAACAGCGGGGGCACCGACACCGCGAAGCTCGCCTCGTCGGAGAAGAGGATCGACACGTCCCCGGTCGGGTCGAAGCCCGTCCCCGAGAGGATCAAGATCTGTCCCGGCCGCCCGCCCGGGGAGCTGAGGCCGGCCAGCTGGAGGGTCGGTCGAACGAACTCCACGCGGGCGGTGGCCAGAGCCAGGACTTCCAGCGTGCCGGCCCGGAGGGCGGCGAAGAACAACGTGTACACCCCGGCCGGCTCGCCGCCGCTCCAGGTGTAGCGAAACACCTGCGTGTCATTCAAGAGGAGCGCGCTCGAGAGGTCGACGCCGGCGAGGATCGGGTGCCAGGTCGACGGGTCCGACAACCGCCCCACCGCGGCCCCGCCGAACCCGGGATCCGTCAGAAAGACCAGCGTGTTCCCGTCGGGGAACAGGGCACCGAAGAACAGATCCACATGGAGAGATTCGAGGGTGGGGGCCACCCGCACGGACACCGCCAGCGTGTTGCCGGCGGTGACCGCGCTCGCATTCGTCGAGAGAGACAGGGCAACCGCGGCCACGGACGTCTCACGGTCGGCGCCCGCATCCGAGCCACTGGCGGGTGGCCCCTCCCCGGGCGCGGCGGCGTCCTCGGCGCTCGAATGCCATCCCATCGGTCCGAAGACCGAGAACAGCACGAGGACGGAGCAGAGCCAGTGCAGGGCGGGAGGGGTCCGGCGGACTGGCCGAGGGCGCGCGCATCGATCGTGAGCGGGCCGGCCAGGACTGGCGGGGGCGCGCATGAGCCTCATGGCCGCTCCTCCGAGGCGGAATCGCCCACCGAGCCTACAGGGTAACCCTTAGGTAGTCAAGGCAGGGTCGGGCGTCCGCGCGGCCGGTCGTGGGCGCCGCGCCGAATGGAACGGCCGGGCCGCTTGACACTTCCCGGCCGCCGCTCATAATGAGACGCACATTCCGAACCGCCCGCGGCAGGAGACTGACATGAAGCTCGTCCGCTATTCCCGCGACGGGTCCCCGATCGCGCTCGGCAGCCTGGTCGGCGAGCAGGTCCGCTGCCTCGCCGGTTCCTATGACCGCTACCTCCGGCTCCGCGGGGTGGCCGCGCGGGCCGAGCTGGCCCGGGCGCTCTTCCCGCCCAGCGCCCGCGGCTTCCTCCGCAACGGCGCCGCGGCCGAGGAAGCGGTCAAGACGATGGAGGACGCCGCCCGGGCCGGGCGCCTGGAGTGGGTCCAGTTCCCGCTCGCCTCGGTGAAGCTCCACGCCCCCCTCCCCGATCCCGAGAAGTTCATCTGCATCGGGCTCAACTACATCGACCACGCCGAGGAAACCAACAGCCCGATCCCCAAGGAGCCACCGCTCTTCGCCAAGTTCTCGACGGCCATCATCGACCCCACGGCCCCGATCGTTCGGCCCAAGGGTTGTCAGAAGCTCGACTACGAGGTGGAGTTGGCCTTCGTCATGGGGCGCCAAGCCAAGGACGTGCCCCAGGAGAAGGCGCTCGACTACGTCTGGGGCTACACCATCGTCAACGACGTGAGCGCCCGCGACTTCCAGCACGCCACGACCCAGTGGATGGCGGGGAAGATCTGTGACAGCTTCGCGCCGATGGGGCCGTGGATCGCCGACCGGGCCGAGATCCCCGACCCCCACGTCCTCGAGCTGTCGACCTGGGTCAACGGGACGCGGCTCCAGCACGGCAACTCGAAAAACCTGATCTACAACATCAACGCGCTGGTGGCCTACCTCTCCGCCCACCTGACCCTTGGTCCCGGCGACATCGTGGCCACCGGGACGCCGTCCGGCGTCGGCTTCACCCGCAAGCCGCCGATCCTCCTCAAGGGCGGCGACGTCGTCCGCATGGAGATCACCGGCCTCGGCTGGATCGAGAATCCGGTCGTCGAGGCCTGAGCCGATTCGAAGCGGGTTCGACCCCCGCCTGACCGGAGAGGGGCGAGCAAAGAGGCCCGGCTGACGCCCGCCGGCGGCGCCGCGGGCTACTTGGGCTGGGCCGGCGGGGTCGCCCGCCGGCGCTGCTGGAGGCCGCGGAGCACCCGCTCGGCCTGCTCCAGGTTCCGTCGGACGTTGACGTGATTGGGGTCCAGCTCCAGCGCGACCCGCCAGGCGGCGATCGCCTCCTCCAGCTTCTCCTCCCGATAGAGCCGCAGGCCCTGGTTGTAGTACTGCTGGACCAGCCGATCGCGCGCCTGCCGGAGCAGGACCGGCGCATCCTGGTAACCGGGGGCGAGCCGGGCGAGCTGGGTCAGGGTCTGGTAGGACTCCCCGTAATTCCGCTGCTCGAACTGCGCCTTCCCGAGCCCGTAGAGGATCGCCTTCTTGAGGTCGAGTCCCTCGACGCTCTGCGGGCTCGACCCCAGGACCAGCTCGACGTCGGCGAGGGCGACGGCGAAGTCACCCCGCTCCAGCGCCTCGCGCGCCTCGGCCAGCAGGGGGTTCGCCTCCGGCGTCTCGACCACCGCCGGCGGCGGGCGCAGCTCGGGCGCCGCGAACGGCACCCCCGGGATTTCGGGAATCTTCACGACCGCGCCCGCCGTCAGCCGGGCGTTGGGGGCCAGCTGGTTCGTCTCGCCGATCACCTCCCCCCGTGAGCGGTCGCCGTAGTAGCGCTCGGCGAGCCCGGCCAGCGTCTCGCCCCGACGCACGGTGTGGAGGACGAAGCGGACCTCCTTGACTTCCGAACGGAGGGCCTCGAACGCGGGGCGATTGGTGGGATCGGCGGCGAGCACGGCCAGGAAGTGGCGCCGGGCCTCCAGGTGGGCCCCGCGGGCGAGGGCCTCCCGCCCCTGCCGGACCCGGGTGGCGACCGTCTCCTCGATCTGGCCTTCCAGCGCCTTCCTCCGCGCGCGGGCGACGGCGTCCCCGGGGTCGATGGTGAGGGCGATCTTCCACTCGTCCAGGGCCCGGCGCAGGTCGCCGGCGTGCTCGAGCTGGTCGGCCCGGTGGCGATGGTCGGCGGCCAGGGCGGCGGCCGGCGACCGCGCCGGAGCCGCCGGCGGCGAGGCCGGCGGGGCCGGCGCCGCCGGTGAGGGCGGCGTCGGGCTGGCCGCCGCGCACGCGCTGACGGCGGCGGCCAGGCTCAGGAGCCCGAGCCGGCCGAGCTGGCGGCCCCTCACCGAATCGGCTCCGAATTGAAGGTGTTGAGGTTCTTGGCGAAGTCCTCCAGCGTCATCTCGGCGTAGATCTGGCTCCGATGGGCGCGGAGCGGGTACACGAAGGCCGGGTTGCCTTCCCGCCGGACCGTGAACGCCGCGCCATAGCCGTACTGGACGACTTTCTGGAGCAGATCGTCGTCCTGGAAGCCGTAGGGGTAGGCCAGGATGTCGGCCCGGCGGCCCAGGTGGCGCTCGAAGAGCGCCTGGGGGTCCCCCAGCTCCAGCTTCATCCGGGCGCTGTAGTCGGCGTCCGATTCCCCGGCCTTCCGGCGCAGGTCCCCGTGAGTCTTGGAGTGGCCCTGGATGTCGAACCCCTCCTGCTGGAGCCGGCGGAGGTCCTCCCACCGGAGGGCGTTGCGGCCGGCCCCGACATAGTCGGTATAGACGAACAGCGTGGCCGTGAACCCGAGCTGCTTGAGGACCGGATAGGCGTGGTCGAGAAAGGACCGGTAGCCGTCGTCGAAGGTCAGGACCACCGCCTTCCGGGGAAGCTGCCGCCGCAACGAGATGAATTCGTAGAGCTGACGCAGGTGCACCACCCGGTAGTCGTGGGTCTTCAGGTAGCGCATCTGCTCCTCGAAGCTCTTGGCAGCAATGACCAGCCGGCCCCGAGCCTGGGAAGCCAGGTTGTGGTAGACGAGGACGGGCACCAGCTGGTAGCCGGACGGCTCGACACCGGCCAGATTCCAGGGCTGTTTGGGAATGACCACCGGTTGACCCGGCGCCGGCAGCGCTGCCGCCGGGTTGTAGTCCTCGATCATCCAGGCCTTGTCCGGATCGCTCAGGAAGCGGGCGGCGAGGCTGGCGGCCGTGTCGCCCGGCTTGGCGAAGGTGACGACGAAATCCTCGGACTCGAACGTCTGCGACAGCGGCGCCGGCTGCCGTCCCACCGGCCGCGGGGGCTCGCCGCGGCTCGGCGGCTCCCGCAGCCCGGGCTCATCCAGGTTGGTCGCGGTGGGAGACGGCGCCGGAGGCGGCGCCTCGCGGGGGAACCGGAGCACGCCGCAGCCGGCGGCGAGGAGGATGGCGGCCCCCGCCGCCGTGCCGCGGAGGACGCCGAGCGGACACCTCACCCGGGCGGCTCCGGGCGATCGGGAGCCACCCCGGCCACCTCGTAGACCTCGACCGGAACTTCCTTCCCCCGCACTTTGAGCATGCCGAGCGAGCGCGCCTGCACCCGCCCCAGCACCTTCTGGTAGGTAGGCCCGCTCATCAGGATCTGCCCCGGCCGGGCCTCGGACTCGAGCCGGGCGGCCAGGTTCACGCTGTTGCCGACGACCGTGTACTCCATGCGGTCCTCGGTCCCCACGGTGCCGGCCACGACCTCGCCGGCGCTGATGCCGATCCCCACCGCCACCGGTGCCTTCCCCTCCCGGGACCGCCGCTCGGCCAGCTCGGCAACCCCCACCTGCATCGCCAGGGCGGCCCGAATCGCCTGGTGGCAGTGATCCGGCTGCGGCAGCGGAGCGCCGAAGATCGCCATCACCCCGTCCCCCAGGAACTTGTCGAGCGTCCCGTCGTGCTTGAAGGTGGTGTCGATCATGAGGGTGTAGAACTGATTCAGCAGGAGCACGACCTCCTCCGGCGGCAGCCGCTCGGAGAGCGTGGTGAAGCCACGCATGTCGCAGAAGAGGACCGTCACCTCGCAGCGCTCGCCCTTGAGGACGAGGTGCTCGGGGTCCTTGAGGATCTCGTCCACCACCTCGCGGGCCACATACCGGCTGAACGCCCGCTTGATCATCTCCTTCTCGCGGAGGCTCCTCGCCATCCGGTTGAAGGACTCGGTGAGCGCCCCGATCTCGTCGCGGGAGGGGATGGCCAGCGAGATCTGGAAGTCGCCGGCCGCGATCGCCCGGGTCCCCTCGACCAGCCGGAGGATCGGCCGGGAGAGCAGGGTCGCCAGCCCCACCGCGCCACCGATCCCGGCCAGGACCATGACGACGCTGATCAGGATGGTCTGGTTGCGGGCCCGGGCCAGCGTCTCGTCGATCGACTTCTGGCTGAAGCCGAGATAGAGGGCGCCGACCCGCACCTTGCTGAACACCAGGGGAACCGCGAAATCGATCAGCCGGCCCTCTCCGGGATCGGCGTAAGTCTGGACGAGGACGTCGTCACCGAGAGGCGCCAATCCGCTCGGCCGCTCCAGCGGCCGCCCCACCAGCGCGAGGTCCCGGTGGGCGACGATCTTGCCGTCGGGATCCGCCATGATCACGTAGGCGACGTCGGGGTCCTGCAAGGCGTCCTTGACCAGGAGGCCGAGGGTCAGCTCGTCGTTGGTCAGGATCGGCTGCCGGGCGCTGGCGGCGAGGTTCTGGGCGATGGTGAGCCCACGCTTGGTCATCTGGACGGTCAGGGTGCGCTGCTCCTGGCGAAGGAGGACCGCGGCCACCAGGAACACGGTGACCCCGAGCAGCAACGTGATGACCAGGCTGAGCTTGAGCTTCAGGGAGAGCCGGACCGCTCGGGGCCCGCTCACCGGCTGCGCCTCGGCCATGGCTCCCTCCGCTTGATTCCGCCGGCAAGGCCGGACGGCGTTCTGAACGTACCACGGAGCGCGCCTTGCCCGTCAATGGGTTCCCTGCACGGTGACGGTGGCCGGGCGGCGGCGGGCCGGGCAGGCGACGGCCCAGCAGCGGCGGCACTGGACGAAGTAGTGATCCACCCGGGCGGCGCGGCCGACGCCGACCAGGCAGGAGATCGTCTTGGCGGGGGTGAGGCGTCCGTCGGCCTCGAGGCGGACTCCCAGCTCGGCCGCGGGGAGGAGGCGGAGAAGCCTCGCGTGCTCGGTGAGGCTCCATCCAGCGAGGCCGGGGCTGATCCGGTTCGTCGCTCGGAGGCCGGCCGCCACCGCCAGCTGGCACAGATGGTCGTTGGCCCACTCGGCCAGGCACTCCACCGCCGCCGAAGCGGCGCTGTCGAGCGCGGCGGCGGTCACCGGGTCGCCGGCTCCCCGGACGAGTGCCGCCGGCTCCTCGCCGATCGTGACCACGAGGGCGATGACGGCCTCGACGGGCCCCCAGTGGCGGCCGATGGCCGGAATGTGCAGCCGGACGCCGTGCTCCAGCGTGAGGCTGTCGAGCGCAGCGGCCGCCACCGCCACCCGGCGATAGGCCAGGCGCGGGCGCACGACGCGCGCCATCGCCTCGCGCGCAGCGTCCAGGTGGCGCGCCACTTCGGCCGGCGAGAGCCCCAGCGACGGCTTGTGAGCCTGGAAGGCGTGGACCTCGGCGGGGTCGATCGCGAGTGGCACGTCGCGGAGGACGACGGGCCCGGGCGGAAGCACGCGGGGTCCCTCGGGGCAGTCAGTGCGCGGCCAGGGGGGCCAGGCGGCGGGGGACCGCGGCCGGACCGCTCAGCCGCGCTGGCGAGCGCGGACGACGTCGGCGATCAGGCGGATGTGCTCGGGCGTGGAGCCGCAGCAGGAGCCGACGATGGTGCAGCCGGCGTCGAGGAGGGCCGGATAGTCGCGGGCCATCGCCTCCGGTTCCAGCTCGTACGTCACGCGGTCGCCGGTGGTGATCGGCAGCCCCGCGTTCGGGTAGGCGACCAGGGGAGCGTTGGTGACGGCGCGCATCTCGGCGACGATGACGATCGCGCGATCCGGCCCCCGCCCGCAGTTCATGCCGACCGCGTCGGCGCCGCCGGCCAGGAGCTTGTGGGCGACCTCGACCGGGCTCTCCCCCCACATCGTCCGGTCGCGGTCATGGAGCTCCTCGTACATGAAGAACATGGTGGCCATCACCGGCAGCCCGGTCGCGTCCTTGCAGGCGCGGATCGCGGCCAGCGCCTCCTCGGGGTACATCATGGTCTCGACCGCGAAGAGATCCACCCCGCCCTCGGCGAGGGCCTCGGCCTGCTCCTTGAAGTTCTCGTACAGCTCCTGCTCGGTGACGTCGCCGTAGGGCTCGACGATGTGGCTGGTGGGCCCGATCGAGCCGGCCACGTAGCCGGCTGGCGGGCAGACCTCCCGGGCCAGGTGGGCGCCTTTCTCGTTCAGCTCGCGCGTCCGCTCGGGGATCTTGTAGGCCCCGAACTTGAGCCGGGTTCCCCCGAAGGTGTTGGTCTCCACGAAGTCGGAGCCGGCCTCGAAGTACGCCCGGTGGATGCCGCGCACGACGTCCGGGTGGGTGTCGTTCCACAGCTCGGGGCAGGCGCCGTCGAGGAGGCCGGCCGCGAAGAGCATGGTCCCGTAGCCGCCGTCGAAGACGAGCGCGCCGCCGCCCGTGACCCGCTCCAACCACTCTTTGCCCTTACCGGCGCTCATCGCGCGGGACTCTCCGCACCGGTCGCGACGAGTTGCTTGGCCTTGACCACGGCGAGAGTCGAGTCCCTGGCGTAACCGTCGGCGCCGATCTCGTCGGCGAACGCCTGGCTGACCGGGGCGCCCCCGACCATGACCCGGACCCGCTCGCGGAGGCCGGCCTTGAGGAGGGCGTCGATCGTCCGCTTCATCGCCGGCATCGTGGTCGTCATGAGGGCCGAGATGCCGACGATGTTGGCGCCGTGCTCCTCAACCGCCTTGCAGAACGCCTCCGGCGCCACGTCGCGGCCGAGGTTGACCACTTTGAAGCCGGCGCCCTCGAGCATCATCGCGACCAGGTTCTTCCCGATGTCGTGGAGGTCGCCCTGGGCGGTCCCGATCACCACGGTGCCGACGTATTGGCTGATGCTGGCGGCGGTGATCAGCGGCTTGAGGAGGTCGAGGCCGGCGTACATCGCCCGGGCCGAGAGGAGCACCTGGGGAACGTAGTACTCGTTGCGGCGGAACTTTTCCCCGACCACGTCCATGCCGGGGATCAGACCCTTGAAGATGATCTCCTTGGGGTCGAGGCCGAGGTCGAGTCCCTCCTGGGTCATCCGACCGACCGTGTCCCGGTCGCCCAGGATGAGCGCGCGCGCGATGCGCGGGTAGTCGTAGCTGCCGTCCTTGCCGCTAGGCACCGGCCGTCCCACTCGGTTGTATCACGGCGCCCCCGGCGACGCCACCCGCGCCTCCCCCGGCGGATGATGGGCGAGGAGGTCCTCCTGGCGGCCCCACAGCACACAGCGGTCGGTCAGCTTGCACTCGGGCAGGCACGGCTCGGCGTGGACGACGACGTGCGAGCCGGGGATCGTCCGCTCGATCTCCTTCTCGATGTGGTCCACCAGGTCGTGAGCCTCGCCGAGGGGCAGATGCCGGCAGAGCCCGACCGAGAAGTCGATCTGCCGCTGCGACCCCGAGCGACGCGTCCGGAGGTCGTGGGACGAGACGACGAACTTGTGACGATGGATCACCTGCTCGATCTCGCGCTGCTCGGCCGCCGGGATGGCGGCATCCATCAGGTCGGCGACCGAGCGGGCGACGAGCTGGTAGGCCGAGCGCAGGATGACCACGCCGACCAGGATCGCGATGAGCGGATCGAAGATGCCGACGCCGGTCAGCCACAGGAGTCCCAGGCTCGCCAGCACGCCAGCGTTGGTCCAGACGTCGGTCGCGTAGTGGAGGGAGTCGGCGAGGAGCACGACCGAATCGGTGCGAGCCGCCACCTGGCGGAGGTGGCGGGTGATGAGCCAGCTCACGACCAGGGAGACGGCCATGGCCGCCACGCCCCACTCGCTGTGCTCGGGCTGGATGCCCCGCAGCAGTCGCCGGACCGCCTCGAAGATGACCCAGCCGCCCAGCGCCGCGATGACCGCGGCCTGGAGGAGCCCGGCCAGGTTCTCGACCTTTCCGTGGCCATAGGGATGCCCCTCGTCGGCGGGGGACTCGGCGATGCGGATGGAGAAGAGATTGAAGCTGGAGACCAGGACGTCGATCAGCGAGTCAGCGGCCGAGGACATGAGGCCGATCGAGTTGGTGGCCAGACCGGTGCCGAGCTTGACCACCGCGAGGGCGCCGGCGCCTAGGATCGCCACCTTCTCGGCCCGCGCCTTCGCGGCGGCTCTCATCATGGCTTCATGATACCAGTCCGCCTCCCGGCCGCCGCGCCGCGACCCACAGATCACGCAGCTCGTCGAGCGAGCGCACCGTGAGATGGGCCCGGCCCTCGCCGTCCTCGTCGCCGGCCGCGTCGAGCCACACCGTGAACATCCCGGCCGCGCGGCCGCCGGCGACGTCGGTGACCAGGCTGTCGCCGACCATCGCGGCCTCGGCGGGCCGGCAGCCGAGCCGCTCGAGGGCCATCTCGAAGATCGGCCGGTGGGGCTTGCCCACCACGATCGGCCGGGCGCCGCCCGCGACCGCGATGGCCTCGGCCAGCGCGCCGCAGCCCGGGTCGAACTCGCCGGGAGCCACCGGCAGGCGGGGGTCGAGGTTCACGGTGAAGAAGGCGGCGCCGCCCGCGATCGCGCGGGACGCGGCCCGGAGCCGGCCGAAGTCGAAGGCGGGATCGTTTCCGACCGCGACGGCCTGGGCCCGGCCCCACGCGTCGAACCCGACGATCGCGTGGCCCGCCGTCTCGAGGACCGCGTGGAGGTCCGGGGTCCCGAGGGCCAGCACCGGCACGCTTCCGATCCGGCGGCGGATCGTCTCGCCCAGCAGCTCGAGGGCGGGGAGCACCTCGGCGGCCGGGGTCGGGATGCCGAGCCGCGTGAGGCGCTCGCTCAGGGCCGGCGACAGCTCGCGCGAGCTGTTGGTCACGAACACGACGCGCCGGCCGCCGTCCCGGAGCGCCCGCACCAGCTCGGCGGCACCCGGGAGCAGCGTCGGGCCGGCCCAGATGCAGCCGTCGAGGTCGAAGGCGAATCCCCGGAGGGCGGCCAGCGTGGCGGCGGCGGCGTTCACGTCGGCCATCATACCCCGGGCGGACCGGCGCCGAGCCCGGCCGCGCTATAATGGCGACGCGCACGTCGGCGCCTCGTCTCCTGAGATCCCGCACAGGGGAGGATCACCCGTGGCCCACCGCGACCCGACCCCTCCGTCCGAGCTTCTCTCGCGCCGCGCGTTCATGATCCACCTCGGCGCGACGGCCGCCATTCTCGGCAGCAGCGCCCCGCTATTGGCCCAGCCCGCGACGCCGCCGATCCCCGGCAAGGAGCGCCTCATCGTCCGGAGTCCGCGGCCGATCAACCTGGAGGCTCCGCTCCGGGAGCTCACGACCGACGTCACGCCCTACGAGCTCTTCTTCGTCCGCAACAACTACGATGGCCCCGAGATCGACCCCGGGCAGTACACCCTGCGGGTGGACGGCGAGGTGGACAATCCGCTGACGCTGCGGTTGGACGACCTGCGCCGGATGGACCAGGTCACCGAGACGATCACGCTCGAGTGCGCGGGAAATGGACGGAGCTTCCACACCCCGAAGGCGGCGGGCATCCAGTGGGAGCACGGGGCGGTCGGCACCGCGACGTGGAAGGGCGTCCGGCTCGCCGACGTGCTGCGGCTCGCCCGGCCGCGGCCGACCGCCCGCCACGTCGTCCCCGACGGCAACGACGCGCCGCCCACGCCCCAGGCGCCCGACTTCATCCGGAGCCATCCGCTCTGGAAGGCCCGGGATGCCCACACCCTGCTCGCGCTCGAGATGAACGGCCGGCCGGTGCCTCACCTGCACGGGGGCCCCGTCCGACTGCTCGTCCCCGGCTGGATCGGCTCGGCGTCGCTCAAGTGGCTGACCCGGCTCACGCTGGCCGAGACCGAGTGGAACGGGCCCTTCATGCAGCGCAGCTACCGCTCCCCCCGCGTCGACGACCCGAAGCAGACGTACTCGCTCCAGTCCCTCGAATGCAAGTCGGTCATCGTCACTCCCGGCGACCGCGCTCAGCTCGCCGCCGGCACCCACCCGCTCGCGGGCTACGCCTGGGCCGGGGAGGGAACGGTGATCGCGGTAGACGTCTCGATCGACGGCGGACAATCCTGGACCCCGGCGGCCCTCAAGGGGGAAGAGCACCGGTATGCGTGGCGGCGCTGGGAGTACAGCTGGGACGCCGCGCCGGGGCAGTACACGATCATGGCCCGGGCCAGCGACTCGCTCGGGCGGTATCAGCCGGCCAGCCGGCCGCCCGACCCTCAAGGCTATCGCTGGAACGTCATCCATGCCGTCCGGGTCGTCGTGGCCTAGTTCCTCCGGAGGGGGCCTCGACGGCCCCCTCCGGGACCTCCCCCAGGAAAATGGCGCCGGCAAAGCCGGCGCTCGGAGCGGAACACCGACCCGTGGCGGTTCGGCAGAGGGCCGCGCGTGGTCACCCCGTCCGGTTCGGGGATGGCGCGGGGGCGGGATGGCCGGCCTCGGGGCCGGCCTGGTCGCCGCATTCGGCGCCGGGCTCCTGGCCGGCGCCGCCGGCGGCGTGGCCGCCCAGGCCAACCCCCTGCCCCCCGGCCAGCACATGGAGCTGGTGCTGGGAAGCTGCATTATGTGCCACGCGCCGGAGATCCTGGCCCAGCAACGCCTCGACCGCGCGACGTGGGAAGCGATCGTGGACCGGATGATCTCCTATGGCGCGCCGATTACCCGGGACACGAAGCCGCTCATCATGGAGTACCTGGTCACCTACCTCGGCCGCTGAGCCTCGGCGCAGAGCCTCGGCGCGGGGTGTGACCGGGAGGCCGGCCCCAGCGTATACTGTTAAAAGACGATCGACGTGGGCGATGGAGTTCGCCCTCTAACCGCTGCCCACCGGCAGCTGATGACTCCTACTGGGACATTCCCGGTGGGAGTTTTCGTTTTTCCGGGCCTCGAGGAGGTGGAGACATGGCCGATCAGGAGCGGAAGACCAAGCGCCCGGCCGATCCGGCCCAGCAGGAGGAGGTGGCGGGCGCCAATCCGAAGGTCGCCGAGAAGGGCGCGCAGATCAAGAAGAGCCTCGACGAGGTCCTCGACGACATCGACGACGTCCTCGAGGAGAACGCCGAGGAGTTCGTCAAGAGCTACGTGCAACGCGGCGGTGAGTAGCGGCGCGTGAATCTCGATCGATTACTGGGCGGCCCAGGCTGGCGCCGCCAGCTGCGGACCACCAAGTTCATCGCCTACTTCCACTTGGTGGAGGCGTGCGGGAAGCCCGGGTGTCCCGTGTGCCGCTGCCTCCGGGAGTCTACCTTCCGGTCCCTGGACGCGCTGCTCTACGAGCAGGTGACCGACCCGGCGACGCGCGGGGTCCTGGACCAGTCGTGGGGCTTCTGCGCCTGGCACGCTGGGATGTCCAAGGAGGTCCAGAACGCCGGCCTCGGCATTGCGATCATCTACCAGGATCTCCTCGGCCAGGTGCGCGAGCGTCTGACCGCCAGCCGTCGGGAGCTTGCCGGATCCCCCGTTGTCAGAGGATGGCGGCGGCTCTTCCGGCGCCACGAGCCCGTGGCGCTGGTGCGGGCGCGAGCGATTCGGAAGCGCTGCCCACTCTGCCACCTCGTGGGGAGCGCGGAAGTCAGCTATCTCCACACCCTTCTCGAATACGGCGAGGACCCCGAGTTCGACCGGGCCTATGGGCGCTCGGCCGGGCTCTGCCTGCCACATCTCATCCTGGCCCTCGCGAGCCACCCTGGCCACCGCGGGGTAGCTCCACTCCTCGTGCGGACGGTGGGCAAGCTGGACCAACTCGCCAAGGAGCTCCGCGGCTTCATCGACAAGCACGACTACCGGAAGCACGCCCCCTTCTCCGACGAAGAGGCTGCCTCCTGGACCGACGCCCTCGGGTTCCTCGTCGGTGACCCGGGACTTTTCGGAAACGAGATCCTGCGGTCTGGCCGGCCGCTTGGGAGCGCGCCCGCCCTGCCTTCCCGGCCCGAGGAGAAACCGACCGAGCTACCTTCCGGTCCACTGGAGGAGCGGTTTCAGGCTCTCGCCTTCGAGAAGGAGCGGTTCGAGCAACGGCTCCGGGAGCTCATGAAGCAGCTCGGCGACGAGTCCAGCCGGGCAGCCGCGCTCCATTACCGGCTGTGGGTCACCACCGAGGATCGGAAAGTCCTCGAGATGAACCTGGCCGGGGAGCAGGCGGCGTCGCGGACGTGGGAAACAGTCGTCCAGGATCTGCGCGCCGAGATTGCGGAGCTCAAGCGGCGGCTGGCCAAGTACGAGCCGCCGCCCGAGCACGCCGCTTGACCGCCCGGCCCCGATTCCAAGGTGATATCCCGCGGCGCCCTTCCACGCCCGATGACGGAGGTGTGAGTGGAGAACGCCTACATCGCCATGGCCGCCGGCATCCTCATCCTGCTCGCCAGCATGGCCTCGGTGGAAATGGGGCTGTCGGTGGCGCTGATCGAGATCGCGCTCGGGGTGGTGGCGGGCAACGTCCTGGGGCTCCACACGACGCCGTGGCTCGACTTCCTCGCCAGCTTCGCCGGCATCGTCCTCACCTTCCTCGCGGGCGCCGAGGTGGACGTGACCCTCATGCGGGAGAAGCTGAAGGAGAGCCTGCTGATCGGCGGCATTTCGTTCGTGGCGCCCTTCTTCGGGGCGTGGCTGTTCTGCCAGTACGTCCTCGGCTGGCCGGTCCCGGCGTCCCAGCTCACCGGGGTGGCGCTCTCGACCACATCGCTCGCCGTCGTCTACGCGGTCCTGGTCGAGACCGGCCTCACGGCCCATCCGACCGGGAAGCTCATCATGGCGGCCACCTTCGTGACCGACTTCGGCACCGCCGCCGCGTTGAGCCTGCTCTTCATCCGGCCGACCTGGTGGCTCCTGGCCTTCGTCGCCGTTTCGGCTGCCATCATCGTCATCATGCCGCCTCTGCACCGGTGGTTCTTCACCCGCTACGGCCAGCGCGTCATCGAGCCCGAGATCAAGGGAGCCTTCGCCGCTCTTCTCGTCCTCATGTTCTTCGCCGAGCTGGCCCAGAGCCACGCCGTCCTCCCCGCCTTCATCCTCGGCCTGACGGTCTCGCATGTCTTCGAGCAGCATCGGGAAACCCAGCGCCGCTTCCGGGTGGTCGCCTTCGCCTTCCTCACCCCGTTCTTCTTTCTCAAGGGCGGCATGAACGTGTCGCTCCGCCTCGTGTGGGCGAACTTGGGACTCCTGGCCATGCTTTTCGCGGCCAAGCAGGTGACGAAGCTCGTCGGCGTCTACCCGCCGTCCATCCGGTACCTGTCGCCGCGTGACGCGATGTTCACGACCCTGCTCATGAGCACGGGGCTGACCTTCGGGACGATCTCTTCGCTGTACGGGCTGCGGGCGGGCATCTTCGATCAGGCCCAGTTTTCGGTGATCGTGACGGTCGTGGTTCTGAGTGCCATCGTGCCGACGTTCATCGCCCAGCGGTGGTTCTCGCCCCGCGAGCCGGAGCGGACGGCCGCCGCCCGGCGGCGGTCGGTGCTGGTCGTGGACTCCCCCGAAGCCGGGGACGGGGGTTGAGCATGTTCGGCAAGATCCTGGTCGCCTTCGATGGATCGGAGGGGTCGCGCCGAGCGCTGCAGGCCGGAATCGAGCTGAGCAAGCGTTTCGGGTCCGACCTCTACACCATCTCGGTCATGGAGCACCTGCCCCACTACGCCGCCACGGTGGGCGAGGTGAAGGAGGCCCAGGCCGGGTTCGAGGCCTTCTTCCGGGACCTGACGAAGAGGGCGCGCGATCAGGCCGCCTTGCAAGGCGTGACGCTGGAGACGGTCGTGAAGCCCGGCCACGAGGTCGAGACGATCGTGACGTACGCCAGGGAGGGCGGCTTCGACCTCATGGTGATCGGTTTCGTCGGGCACTCGAACATCTGGGGCCGGATCATGGGCAGCACGACCCAGAACCTGAGCCGGCTCGCGCCGTGCAACGTGCTCATCGTGAAGTGACGACGATCGGCGGCCAGGCGCCCGCGGTCGCCGCCCGCGAGGCGCTCCGGCTCGTCGTGCTCCTCGGGCTGGTCAGTCTCTTCGCCGACATGACCTATGAGGGTGCCCGGAGCGTCACCGGCCCCTTCCTCGCGATTCTCGGCGCCAGCGGCACCGCGGTCGGGATCGTCGCCGGGGCCGGCGAGCTCGCGGGCTACGGCCTCCGACTGGTCTCCGGATATCTCAGCGACCGGACCGGCCGCTACTGGACCATCACTCTCCTCGGCTACGGTGTGAACCTCCTCGCGGTGCCGCTGTTGGCCGTCTCCGGCCGCTGGGAGACGGCGGGCGCGCTCATGATCGCCGAGCGAGTGGGCAAGGCGATCCGGACCCCGCCCCGGGACGCCATGCTGTCGCACGCGACGACCCGGACCGGCATCGGCTGGGGCTTCGGCCTGCACGAGGCCCTGGACCAACTCGGGGCGGTCCTCGGTCCCCTCCTGGTGGCCGCGGTCCTTGCCCTCCGGGGCGACTACCGAGCCGGTTTCGCCGCGCTCCTGGTCCCGGCCGCGCTCGCGCTGGCCCTGCTGGGCGTGGCCCGCAGGCTCTACCCCCGGCCGCGCGACCTCGAAGTGGAAACGGTGGGGCACCTCGGCGACGGTTTCCCCCGGGAATTCTGGCAGTATCTGGCCGCGGCCGCCTGCATCGCGGCCGGGTACGTGGACTTCCCCCTCATCGCCTACCACTTCGGGAAGGCCGGCCTCGCCCCCGAGCGCTGGATTCCGCTCGCGTATGCCCTGGCCATGGGCGTGGACGGGCTGGCCGCCCTGACGTTCGGCCGGTTGTTCGACCGGCACGGGATCGCGGCCCTCGTCCTGGCCACCGTCCTGTCAGCCGCATTCCCCCTGCTGGTCTTCACCGGGAGCTTCTCCCTCGCCCGGCTCGGCATGGTGCTGTGGGGAATCGGCATGGGCGCGCAGGAGTCCATCCTTCGCGGCGCGGTCGCGAAGATGGTCCCGCCCGCGCACCGCGCCTCTGCCTACGGCGTTTTCAACACCGGTTACGGCCTGGCCTGGTTTGCCGGCAGCGCGCTGATGGGGCTGCTCTACGACGTCTCGCTCGCGGGGTTGATCGCCTTCTCCGTCGCCCTCCAGCTCGCGGCCGTCCCCCTCTTGCTCGGGACTCACCGCCAGCTCCGGCGACCGGCTCACCCGTGATCCTCCCGCAAGCACGACTACCGGTTCTCCCGGCGGTTCTCCCGGGAGCCGTACGGATCGGAGGTGGACGCGTTCGTACGGGCGACCGCCCTCTTGGCCGGTTCCTGGTCCGATCTCGCGGGGCGCCGACTGAGGAGCGGCTTCCGGGCTACGGCGTGAGCGCCTGCGTCCGGTCGCGGAGCGCCCGGAGGCGGTCGAGCTCGGCGCGGACGGCCTGGGTCCCCGCCGCGTGCCGCTCGCGGGCCTGAGCGAGCGCGTGCTCGGCCGACGCCGCCACTTCTCGGAGCAGAGACGTGAGCCCGGCCTCGAGCCGGCGACGGCTCTCCGCCACCCGGTCGATCAGGTCGTTCGAGACCCGAGCGCTGTTCGAGGTGAGCAGCCGCTCGAGGTACTCCCCTGCATGCCGGTGTGCCGCGGCCCTTGCAATCCGGCGCGGACTGAGAAGCCCCAGGAGCCAGGTCGCCGGATTCGAGCTGGCGACGACCGGCAGGTCCGTGAAGTAGAACTGCCGCTTCGCCCGAAAGCGCGTCTCGGGCGGAACGCTCGCCGGAAGGCGGCTGAACACTAGCTCCCCGGAGCCACGCAGGCGCGCGAGGAATTCGCTCGCCAGCTCGACGAACCGGCCGGTCGCCCGCCGGTAGAGCTTCTCGGCGCGAGGCTCGACCTCGCCCAGCCACTCCTCGACAAGCCTGTGCGCGATCCGGCGCGCCTCCTCCATCGCCCGATGTCGGAGCTCACGCTTGGCGAGGCCGTCGGCGGCAGCCAACGCCTCCTCGAGCTGCCGCGCCGCCCCCGGGACGGTTCGGGCGACAAAGGTCTCCCGCTCGTCGGTCAACGCCCGCGCGAGCCGCTGCTCCTCGGCGGCGAACAAGGGCGCGAGGTCGGCGAGCGCCCGCTCCGCATCCAGCACGGCCTGGCGGAGCGCCACCAACCGGCGCTTCGACTCGTCGAGCGGTCGGCGGAGGGCGTCCAGGTGCTCGTCGATGACGGTGAGGAGCCGCTCGACCAGACGCGCAATCCCGCGCTCCCCGGCGCTGCGGACGAGGTCCGTCCCCGACTCCCGTGCCAGCCCGTCGAGCTCCGCCTCCAGCGCCTTCCAGTCTTGCGTCGGCCGACCCGCGAGGGCCTCGGTGGCACTGACCTCGAAGATTCGCTCGATTGGACGCCGGAGTCGGTCACGCAGGATTCGCTCGGCGAAGGCGCGGGCCTCGGATCGCTCGCCGGCCGACAGCCGATCGGCCTTGTTCAGGACGAAGATGAGTCGGTCCGTCTGCTCAGCGACCACCTCCACGAGCGCGAGCTCGTCGCCGGAGAGGGGCGGATCGGCGCCGAGCACGACGAGGCCGGCGTCGATATGGGGCACGAACTCGCGCGTGGTCCGGGTGCTGGCGGCGAAGACCGAGCCGACGCCCGGCGTGTCCACCAGGCACATGCGGGTGGCGAGGAGGTGACTGGGGACGAAGACTTCCACACCCTCGACGCCCTTCCGGTTCTGGGGGTTCCTCTCCTCCGCGACATACGCCGCCAACGTCTCCGGGTCGATCTCCTGCCAGGCTCGGCCCGCGAGGCGGACCCGGGCGCTGCGGCCGGCGCCGTGGCGCACGACCGTGACGACCGAGGTGACCGGCACGATGCCGGTCGGCAGTATGGAGTCTCCGATGAGCGCGTTGATGACGGTGGACTTGCCCCGCTTGAATTGGCCCACACAGGCCACGAAGAACCGGCCCTCGGCCAGCCGCTCGCCGAGCGCGGCCGCCTCGGCGACGACGCGCTCGGCGCCGACCTCCTCGGCGGCCGCGACCAGGTGCCGGAGCGCCTCCGGAGCGTCCGGGGGCAGGACTGTGCGGAACAGCGCCGACTCCGACGAGGCGGGCATGGTCACCCGTTCACCTCTCAGGCCAGAAAACGAAACGAGGTCGGTCACGGCGTCCTGCCCTCGCCGCCGGCCGTTCTCGCCCCCGGATCGGTGGCCGCGGTCGGGTTGGCCGCGGCCGGAGGCGACCCCGAGAGCCGGGCGAGGGCGCGACGCCACGCGGTCTGCTCCGTGCCTTTGGCCTCCGGGCGGTAGTCCCAGGCCCCCTTTCGGAGACACTCCTTCAGCTCCCACTCGAGCTGGGCAAGCCGGGCCGCTTCGACCTCCGCCAGGCTCTCGCGGATTGCAGTAGAAGGCTCGAGCACCAGAGCCCGCGCGCAGTGCTTGAGGCAGAGTCCGTGGCCTCGCTCGAAGGCCGCGCGATGATGCCGGTCTTCGAGCAGCGCGAACATGAGGGCGAGTGTGCCGTCCACCGCAAGGGCCAGCCGCCGGCACACCGGGCACGGCAGGGGCCGGCCCACCATCTCACGGGCGGCGGCGAGCCGCTGGCGCGGTCCCAGGAGCCGGCGCTTGAGCCGTTGCCCCCACCGCTCAGGGTCTTTGGACGGGAGCGGATGCAGCACGCGAAGGCCGGTGAGGACCTCGCCAAGCGCTCTCTTGACCGCGGCCTCGGTTGCGGCCACGAGCAGGTAGGCGCCACCCGCGCGGACGGTCGGCCAGACATGATCCGGACAGGTGGGCAGGACGTGCTCCAGCGCGCGATCCCGCAGGACCGCCTCATCCAGCCAGGCGACCCACTCGAGCCAGGCCCGGTGCACCTCGAGGCAGACCGGGCAGGCCTCGACGTCGTGAATCCACTCAACCACCTCGCGGACCGGATCTCTCGGTGGCCG
Source organism: Candidatus Methylomirabilota bacterium (assembly GCA_036001225.1). GTDB lineage: Bacteria > Methylomirabilota > Methylomirabilia > Rokubacteriales > DASRDR01 > DASYUM01. The sequence goes on from DASYUM010000147.1 coordinate 37,040, forward strand.
GCCGGCGCCCCGCCCCGTCCGCGCGGGCAGGCTCGCATTTTCCCGCTCGTGGCCCACGGCCAGGTGCAGCGCCGGCTGCACGGCCTTGTGGAGATCCTGGCGGCCGTCCGGTGCGATGCGGTCCAGCTCGACCCGCAGCTCGGCCAGCGCCTTCAGCACGGCGGTCATGGCGCTCTTGTGGCTGAGTAGAAGGCGGTCCAGCGCCGCGCCGGACACGCGGACCGCGACGCTCTGTAGGTGTGGGAAGCAAAGCAGGCCGGGATGCCCGTAGCGCTCAGCCGCTGGGCGGTTCTCCAGGAGTCCCGCGAGCCAGAAGGCCTCGCGCCTGGCCGCTTCCTGCCGGTCCCGGCAGACGGGGCAGGGATCTCGATGAACTGGGGCGGCGTCCCTCTCGCCTCGCTTCGGGCCGCGGTCGTGCAAGCGCGCCCGGACACGACGCGCCAGCATCGCGTGGACGGCCGAGAGCTGGTGCCCGCCCCCGGACCGGCGGCTGAGTTGCGTCGCGTGGCTCCAGCAAAAGCCGAGCGAGCGGGTGAGGGCGTCGATCGTATGCAGCTCGCCGTACTGTTCGACGAAGAACCAAAAGAAGTATCTGTCGTCGCTGTCGGCGATGGTGCGACAGATCGGGCACCCGTCTTCCTGCAATGCGTCCAGGAGGCGCAGCTCCTCGAGGTTCAGCGGGCCGTCCTTTGGGTTTCCATCCGGCGTCGAGGAGACTGATCTCCGAGACTGGAAGTTCTGCCCCCCCTCACCCCCGGGCTAGGCAAACAAAAACTCCTACCGAAGGTGGCCGTCGGTAGGAGTTATCAGCCCTTCCCAGGGGCGGTTGTGGGGCGAACTCCATCGCCCGGATCGCTTCTATCCTACACGAAAAGCCCCCCGGCTGGGATGGCCGTCCGCACGCCCGGCATCAGCCGAAGACGAGCCGCTCAGCGCGGCGGCAGGAGGCAGAGGCCCTGAGACTGGATGCCGAGGGCGGTGTTGAACTTGGCCCGGAAGTGCTCGGTGGCGATGGTGACGGCCAGCTCCACGACCTGGGGCACGTCGAAGTACCGGCGCAGCGGCTCGAAGATCTGGTCGGTCACCGCGGTCGGCGTCGCGGTCACCGCCTCCGCGAAGGCCAGCGCTGCCCGCTCGGCCTCGCTGAAGAGCGGGCTCTCCCGGAATTTTTCAACGGCCTGCAGCTTCTCGAACGTCGCGCCGTGGCTCATCCCCCGGGATGAGTTGATGTCCATTCAGAACGGACAGCCGATGAGCTGGGCCACCCGGAGCGAGATCAGGTCGCGCAGCTCGGCCGGGAGCTGGCCCGACTTCTCGAGCGCGATGGCGAGACCCCGGGCCCCCCGGACGAGAGGGGGACAGTGGGCCATGACGAGGGTCGGGATGAGCGGCGCGCCCCACTGCTCGGTCTGCTGGGCCACGACCTCGGCCAGCTCGGGTGTGATGCGGGCAGGATCGACCGGGGGGACCCGACTCATGTGCCCCGCACCTCCTTCGCGAAGCGGGCGACCAGCTCGTTGGCACCCTGCACGACGAGCGCCGTGTCGGAGCCGAGCGTCAGGAACTGGTACCCGCGCTTGTAGAGCTCGCGCGCCTGCTCCCAGTTGCGGGTGATGTTGCCGAGGGCGATCCCGTGGGCCTTGGCCGCGGTCTCGATCCGCTCGAAGGCCGCCTGCACCACTGGATGGCCGGGATCCCCCATGTGACCGAGGCCGGTCGAGAGATCGGCCGGACCGATGAAGACCACGTCCACCCCGGGCACCTGCACGATCGCCTCGATGTCGCCGACGGCGCCCGCGGTCTCGATCTGGATCACGACCAGGATCTCGTCGTTGGCCCGCTTCCAGTACTCGGCGGCCTGGCGGCCGTAGCCCCCCGCCCGGTGGCTGCCGGCGATGCCCCGGATGCCGGCCGGCGGGTACTTGCTGGCCCGCACCGCCGCCTCCACTTCGGCCCGGTTGCCCACCCAGGGGACCATGACGCCGTAGGCCCCGAGGTCGAGCACGCGCTTGATGACGGCGGCGTCGTTCCACTGGACCCGGACCACCGGGATGACCGGACTCCCCTCGATGGCCTGGAGCTGGGCGAGCAGCGTCTGGTAGTCGCCGTGGCCGTGCTCCATGTCGATGAGCAGCCAGTCGAACCCGGCCCGGCTCATGATCTCGGCGCTGATGCCGCTGCAAAGGTGGAGCCAGGCGCCGGCGGTTGGTCGGCCGTCGCGGAGCGCCCGCTTGACGTGGTTGGTCTTCACCCACTCCATTCGCTCTCCTTCTTACTTGACACTGCGCGGACAGGTGTGGAATATATCGGCCACTACGCGCACAGCGCGGTGCAGCTCCATCACTTCTGTTGCGACCCGGCGGCGCGGTCGGCCCGCTCACGCGGGCGGCCGGCGCTCCCAGCCTCGCGCGTGCAATTGACCATGGCCACGGCGGTTCCCCACTATACGCTCTGAGCCTTCAGGCTGACAACCGCGGGTCCGCATGCGCATTGAGGTTCTCGGCTGCCACGGTGGGGACGTCCCCAATCTCCGACTGCCCACCTTCCTGGTGAATGGGCGCCTCCTGCTGGAGGCTGGCGCCGTGACCGCCGCCCTCCCCCTCGAGAGACAAGTCGGTCTCGAGCACGTCCTCGTCTCCCACGCCCACCTCGATCACGTCGTCGGCCTGGCGTTCTTGGTCGACAACATCCAGTCGGCGGCGGGCCGGGCGGCGCCGATCACGACCGCCTCGCTGGCGCCGGTGGTGAAGGACCTGCGCACGTACTGCTTCAACAACCGGCTGTGGCCGGACTTCACCGCCCTGCCCACCGCCGAGGCGCCGGTGCTGCGGATGGAAGCGCTGGTGGAGGCCGAGCCCACAAAGTTCGGCGGGCTCACCGTCATCCCGGTCTCCGTCAACCACGCGGTGCCGGCCGCCGGGTTCGTGATCTCGGACGGGACCGCCGGCTTCGTCTTCTCGGGGGATACCGGGCCCACCAAGCAGCTCTGGCGGATTGCCCGCCACGTCCGGGAGGTGCGAGCGGTGCTCGTCGAGACCGCCTTCCCCAACCGCTTGGAGCCGCTGGCCCGGGCGTCCGGACACTTCACGCCCCGGCTCCTCGAGCGGGAACGGGAGCGGATGCCGGACGGGCCGATCTGGATCTACCACATCAAGCCGACCTACTACGAGGAGACCGCCGACGAGCTGAGCCGGCTCGACGGGCGGGTGGAGATCCTCCAGCAAGACCAGACCTACACCATCTAGATGGTTGGAGGGGGCCTCGACGGCCCCCTCCAAGACCTCCCCCAGGGGAAAAATTGCGGCGGCAAAGCCGCCGCTCGGAGCGGAACATCACACGCGTGGCGGTTCGGCGTCACGCTGCGCCCGGTTAGTCCGACAGTCTCCAAGTTTCTTCGGGGGGCCTCGACGGCTCCTGCGAGGCCTCGCCCAGGGGAGATTGCGGGCTCAGCGGCCGCGGCGGTCGAGTTCGGCATCGATCGCCGGCAGGGCTTCCAGGATCACGGTGCCCACCGCCTCCAGGCTCCGGGCGTCGAGCTTGTCCAGCGTGTCCTCCGCCGTGTGCCAGAAGGCGTTCTCCCCCGGCCGTCCCCCGTAGTCGAAGTCGATGAGCAGGGTCGCCGCCACGCCGGCGTCGAGGAATGGGCTATGGTCGTCCTCGACCGGCTGACGCTCGTCGAGGAAGTGTCGCGCGTAGCCGAGGCGGCGAGCCACGCCCCACACCAGCTCGGTGAGCCACGAGGTGGAGGCGGACTCCCGGCGGAGGCCGAGGTCCCGGTCGCCGATCATGTCGGCGACCACGAGCACCCGCAGTCGCGGCAGCTCGCCGGAGGCCCGGAGGGCCGCCACCAGCGCCCGGCTGCCGTAGAGGCTGTCGGTCGCGCTCCACTCTACCTGCGCTTCCTCCCCGTCGAAGAACAGGAGCCAGCGGGTGTAGGCGGGCGGCGTGGCCCGGTGGCGGGCGGCCAGGGCCCGGCCCAACTCGATCAGCAGCGCCGCCGACGAGCCGCCGTCGTTGGCGCCGACGAAGCGGAAGCTGGTGAACACCTTGGTGTCGTAGTGGCCCCCGACCGCGACCACGTCCGGGCGGCGGCCCGGCCACTCGGCGATCAGGTTGACCATGCGGATGGCGCCGCGGGGCGTCTTCGCGGTGAAGGCCTGCTCGCGGACTCGCCACCCGGCCTGACGCAGCTCGCCGGCGATGTACGCCCGGGCCCGGCCGAGGGCCGGCGACCCCGGCGGGCGCGGCCCAAAGCCGACCAGCCGCTCGACGTCGCGGAGCGCGCGCCCTCCATCGAAGCCGTCAGCGGCCAGCGCGGCGGCGCCGGCCAGGGCCACCAGGCCCAGCGCCGCCGCCCACCGGCGGGCGCGCCGCCCCGGGGTCATCCGGGCACGACCCCGGTCGCCGCGTAGAAGTTCAGGCTCATGAAGAAGTCGCCGCGGGCGGCGGCGGCTTCCGCCTGCGCCAGCCACCCGCGCCCCTCGGCGGCGGTGATGACGCGCCGCCGCCTGGTGAACGCCACGCGCCGCTCGAGGAGCGAGCGCACGTAGCTGTCGTAGGTCGGCTCGACGACGACGAACGCCCGGCCGCGGACGCGCCGAAGCCCGGCGGCCCGCAGCCGCCGCAGCAGGCCGCGCCCGCTCCAGGGATTCGGGTAGAAGCGCTCGGCGTGGCCGTCGATGATCCGCCGGGTCAGGGCCCGGTCGGGCAGGTCGATCACCAGTGTCCCCAGATCCTGATCGAGGACGGCCACCCGGCCGCCCGATCGCGTGACCCGGACCATCTCGGCCAGCACCTGATCGCTTCGTGGCACGTGGAGGAGGACGGTGACCGCGACCGCGGCGTCGAAGGCCCTGGCCGCGAACGGCAGCCGGCGCCCGTCGGCCACCCGGAAGCGGCAGCGCGCGCCCGCTCGGCGGGCGCGGCGCCGCGCTTCGGCGACGAACGCCCGGCTGGGGTCCACGCCGACGACCGCGCCACGAGCGCCGACGCGGGCCGCGATGTCCCGCGTCACCACGCCGGTCCCGCAGCCGAGGTCGAGAACGCGAGCGCCCGGGCGAATGCCGGCGAAGGCGAGGAACGCTCGGCGAAGCCGCCGCTGGTGAGGCTGGGCCCCCCGCAGCTCGAGGAAGCGGGCGAACTCGAGCGGCTCCGGCTGGGCGTCGATGGCGAGGTAGGGATCGGGAGATCCTCTCCCGGTAGACGAGGACGAAGAGGATGGCATCGGCGCGGCGACCGCGCCGATTCTAGCAGGCCCCGGACGAAGCTTCTAGCCCGAGGCGAGGATCAACTCGGCAGCTTGAACTTCTCGGCGCAGGCGGGGCTGCAGAAGTAATAGGTCACCGGCCCCGCCGTCCGGGCAATCGCGGTGCGCCGCGGTACGTAGGTCGCGCACACGGGGTCCTTCACCAGCTCGTCCCGGAGTGCTCGGGGCCCGCCGGGACGCCTGACCCCGCGGAGCCCGGCCAGAAACCCGGCGACGGCGGCTCGGATGAGGAGGTAGATCAGGACGGCGAGGACGGCGAGAAGGAGCAGCCGGAGCAAAGCGCGGGCGCCGTGACCCGACTATCCCCCTTCCGGCCGCATATGGAGCGACTTGAGGAAATCGCGGTCCAGCTTGGTCAGCTCGAAGCGGAGGTCGCTCGAGTCGGCGGCGGGGGCGGCGCCGATTTCCCGGACCATGTACGTCGCTTCCTCGTCCTCGGTGGCCGGCGCCTCGGCCTCGGTGCTCTCGCCGTCTTCCCCCGGCTCGCCGTCACCGTCGCCGGCCTCGGCCGACTCCGCCGATTCGGCGTTGGCGACGAAGAACAGCCGCGCCTCGTACCCGTTGCGCACGAGCTCGGCCAGCGCCTCCCGGACCTCGGAAGAGGTGGAAAGGGACGCCTCGACGGCCTGCATCAGCTTGGCCATGAGGTCGCGGACCGCTTCATCCTTGTCCATCCAGGCCCTCGAATTCAGGATAAGCTGCCCCCCCTCGACTGTCAAATTCCGAGTCACCGGGCTCACGATGCGGCGCCCTTTTCGGGGCGACGCAGGATCGCCGCTTCCAGCCGGGCGAAGCGGCGTTGGAGCGGCTCTCGCCCCTCTTGGTGGGTAATCGCGTAGAGCTCGCCGGCGCGGACGGCCTCCAGCGCCTGCTCGGCGACCGCCTCCGGCGTCAGCGTGCGTCCGATCAGCGTGATGGGCTCGGCCGGCGGCCGGCCTGGCGGGTTCACCAGCGCGGCCGGCCGCGCCCGTTCGGCGTCCCGGATCCGGGTCGCCACGCCCATCGGGCAGAGAACGGTGACGCCGATGCCGTGAGGCTTGAGGTCCTTGGCCAGGGTCTCCGACAGACCGACCACCGCGTACTTGGTCGTGTTGTAGATCCCGAGCCCCTGAGAGGCGACGAGGCCGGCCATGGAGGCGGTGTTGAGGACGTGCCCGCCCGGGCCCTGGGCGATCATCCGGGGCAGGAAGGCCAGCAGCCCGTGGATCACGCCCCACAGGTTCACCCCGACGACCCACTGCCAATCCTGGAGCGTCGCCGCCTCCAGCCCGCCGTGCACGGCGACGCCGGCGTTGTTGCACAGGAGGTGGACGGCCCCGAAGCGGCTGAAGGCGCGGTCGGCCAGAGCGTGCACGGCGGCGGCGGCGGCGACGTCGGTCGGGACGGCGAGGGCCTGGCGGCCGTGCCCGGCCACGCCCCGGCAGGTCTCGGCCATGCCGGCTTCGTCCACATCCGCCACCACCACGTGGGCGCCGTCGCGGGCCACCGCCAGGGCGAGCGCGCGGCCGATCCCGCTGCCGCCGCCGGTCACCACGGCCACCCGGTCGCGGAAGGTCGAGAGCGGGGAGGCGGCGGCCGCCATCGGAACCCCGGCTCAGCCTTCGCGGCGCGCGGCGAAGACGGCGACGGTGAAGATGCCGCTGACGGCCCCGTTCACCATCCAGTACCAGGCGGCACCGTTGAACCCGCGCACGAACGCCTGGGCGAGGATGGTCACCAGGAACAGCGCGGGCAGCGCGAGGTAGGCCGGCGTGAGGCCGCGATAGCGCGCGAGGTCGGCGGCGATCTGGATCTCGAGCCCGGCGAGGACGACGAACGCGATGCCCAGCGCGCGGAGGATGTAGTTCTCCGGCAGCGGCAGCTGCTGGGTCACCATGGTCGTCCAGCGGGGCACGAGCAGGTAGGGAAGCCCGTACAGCAGGAGCACGACGGCTTGCGCCAGCATGACGATCTTGAGCGTCTTCATGGGGCCTCCCGCGCGGGCGAAGATCCGGCGCGCTTCGGCGCGAGTGTAGGCGGGGGGCGCGAGGCTTGTCAACGGCGGGACGGCCGCCCGCCGCCGCTTCTGCTAGAATCGCCGGCGCGATGGGGCGCTATCGCCTCGGCATCGACATCGGCGGCACCTTCACCGACCTCGCCCTCCTCGACGCCGGCGGCCGCGTGCGGTTCGGGAAGGTGCTCACCACGCCCGACGATCCGCTGCGGGGCCTGCTGGAGGGCATGCGGCTCGTCCTCGGCGAGCAGGGGGCGCCCCCGGCTGACCTCGCCCACGTCCTCCACGGGACCACGCTCATCACCAATGCCGTGATCGAGCGGCAGGGCGCACGCACGGCGCTCCTGACGACGGCCGGCTTCGAGGATGTCCTCGAGATCGGTCGCGAGCAACGCTACGACCTCTACGACCTCGAGATGCGCCGGCCGGAGCCGCTCGTCCGCCGCCGGCTCCGGGTCGGCGTCGCCGAGCGCACCGACCACACGGGCGTCGTGCGGCTCCCGGTCGACGAGGCGAGTCTCGGCCAGGCGATGGCGGCGCTACGGGAGGCGGGCGTGGCCGCGGTGGCGATCTGCTTCCTCCACGCCTATCGCAATCCGGCCAACGAGCGACGGGCGGCCGAAGCCGTCCGCGCCGCCCTGCCCGGCGTGACCGTGACGACCTCGTCGGAGGTGCTGGCCGAAATCCGCGAGTACGAACGGGCCTCGACCACCGTCCTCAACGCCTACGTCCAGCCCCTGACCCGCCGCTACCTGGGCCGGCTCACCAGCGGCCTGGCGGGCGCCGGCGCCGATCACGCCGCCGTCCACGTCATGACCTCGAGCGGGCACCTCACCACCACCGACGAAGCGGAACGCGTCCCGGTGCGGCTGATCGAGTCGGGGCCGGCCGGTGGCTGCCTGGCCGCCGTCTTCCACGGACGGCGGGCCCGGCTGCCCGACCTGGTCGCCTTCGACATGGGCGGCACGACCGCGAAGGCGTGCCTCATCCACCGCGGCCAGCCGTTCATGACGAACGAGCTCGAGGTGGCCCGCGTCCACCTGCAGAAGAAAGGTAGCGGCTTGCCGCTCAGGATCCCGGCCATGGACCTGATCGAGATCGGGGCCGGCGGGGGGTCCATCGCCGGCGTCGATCCCCTCGGGTTGGTTGCTGCGGGTCGGGCCGCGCAGCGCAGGCGCCGATCCGGGACCGGCCTGCTACGGTCGCGGGGGGAAGGAGCCGACGGTGACCGACGCCGACCTCCTCCTCGGCTATCTGGCCCCTGACCGGTTCCTCGGCGGCGCCATGCGGCTCGATGCGGAGGCGGCCCGGCGGGCCGTCCACAGTGTCGCCGACCCGCTCGGTCTCGACGTGGTCGAGGCGGCGGCCGGCATCCACCGCATCGTGAACGAGAACATGGCCAGCGCCGCCCGCATCCACGTCCTGGAAAAGGGCAAGGACCCGCGCCGCTATCCGCTGTTCACCTTCGGCGGCGCGGGGCCGGTCCACGCCCACGGCATCGCCCGGCTGCTGGGCACCGCCCGGATCGTCGTTCCCCGGGGAGCCGGCGTGACGGCGGCCCTCGGGTTCCTCGCGGCGCCGATCGCGGCCGACCAGGTGCGGACCTACCTGGTCCGGCTGGATCGGACCGACTGGACGCGCGTGGCCGCCCTCTTCCGTGACATGGAGGCGGCGGCGAGGGCGACGCTGCGCGCGGCCGGCGTGCCGCGGCGGGCGATCCGGATCGAGCGGGCCGCCGACATGCGCTACGCCGGCCAGGGGTTCGAGGTGACGGCGCCGCTGCCCGGCGGACGCCTCGGGGCCGCGCGCGCCGGAGCGGTGGCACGGGCGTTCCTGGCGACCTATCGCGAGCGCTACGGGCAGGCGACGCGCGATCAGCCGCTGGAAGTCGTCTCCTGGCGGGTGCGCGCCGCCGGCCCCCTGCCCCGGCTCGCGCTCGAGCCCGCGCCCCGCGGGCGCGACGCGGGGCCGGCGCGCACGGGGCGGCGGCCGGCGTATTTCGGCGGGCGCTTCGTGGCGACGCCGGTCTACGACCGGGCGCGGTTGGGGGCGGGGGCCACGCTGCGGGGGCCGGCCATCATCGAGGAGCGCGAGTCCACCCTCATCGTGCCACCCAGCGCCCGGCTCACCATCGATCGCGGGGGGAACGCCGTCGTCACGCTTTCGGGGACCCGCCCTCGGGACTGACCATCCGCTCCGGTCGCACCTCGCGGTCGAACTCCTCGGCCGACAGGTACCCGAGGGCCACCGCCGCGTCCTTCAGCGTGAGCCCCTCCTGGTGCGCCTTCTTGGCGATCTGAGCCGCCCGATCGTAGCCGAGGCGGGGGGCGAGCGCCGTCACCAGCATGAGCGCGCGCTCGAGGTGCTCCCGGATGCGCGCGCGGTCCGGCTCGAGTCCGCGGGCGCAGTGAGCTTCGAACGACTCGCCGGCGTCGGCCAGGAGCCGGATCGAGTGCAGCAGGTTGTGGATGATGACCGGCTTGAAGACGTTCAGCTCGAAGTTCCCGGAGGCGCCGCCCACGGTGACCGCGACGTCGTTGCCGAAGACCTGGACGCAGACCATGGTCAGGGCCTCCGACTGGGTCGGGTTCACCTTGCCGGGCATGATCGAGCTGCCCGGCTCGTTCTCGGGAATCGTGATCTCGCCGAGCCCCGAGCGGGGCCCGGAGGCGAGCCAGCGAACGTCGTTGGCGATCTTCATGAGTCCGGCGGCCAGGGTCCGCAGCGCCCCGTGGGCGGCAACGCACGCGTCGTTGGCGGCCAGGGCCTCGAACTTGTTGGGCGCCGAGACGAACGGGAGTCCGGTCAGCTCGGCCAGCTTCTTGGCCGCCAGGTCGCCGAACCCGGCCGGCGCGTTGAGACCCGTCCCGACCGCGGTGCCCCCGATGGCCAGCTCGTGGAGGTGCGACATCGCCGCCTCCAGGTGGGCGAGCGCGTGATCGAGCTGGCTCACCCACCCCGAGATCTCCTGGCCGAGGGTCAGGGGCACCGCGTCCTGGAGGTGAGTCCGGCCGATCTTCACGACGTCGGCGAAGGCCCGCGCCTTCCCGTCCAGCGTCTCCCGCAACCGCTGCACGGCGGGGAAGAGCCGGCCGCGGAGCTCCCCGACCGCCGCTACGTGCATCGCGGTGGGGAAGGTATCGTTGGAGGACTGGCTCCGGTTGACGTCGTCGTTCGGGTGAACCGGCTGCTTGGAGCCGAGCTGGCCACCGAGCAGCTCGATCGCGCGGTTGGCGATGACCTCGTTGGCGTTCATGTTGGTCTGGGTGCCGCTGCCGGTTTGCCAGACGACGAGCGGGAAGTGGTCGTCGAGCTTCCCCGCCACGACCTCGTCGGCGGCCTGCACGATCGCGCGGGCCTTGGCCTCGGGCAGCAAGCCCAGCTCCAGGTTCACCAGGGCGCACGCCTTCTTCAGGAGGCCGAAGGCCCGGATCAGCTCGCGCGGGAACCGGTCACCCCCGATCCGGAAGTGCTCGAGGGATCGCTGGGTCTGAGCGCCCCAGTAGCGGTCGGCGGGCACGGCGATCGTGCCCATGGTGTCCGATTCCGGGCGTGTCTTCATGATCGAAGCCTCCCGGTCTCAGTGTACCCGGGCGCCGGCCGGCCATCCACAAGCACGCCAAGTTGAAGTAAGCTATGGCCGGCCTGAGGCCGGCCATGACGGCAACCCGGCGTCCCCTCGATCCCGTCACCACGTCCATCCTGTGGGCTCGCCTGCTGGCGGTCGTGGACGAGGCGGCCGCCACCCTGATCCGGACCTCGTTTTCCACCATCGTCCGCGAAGTGCACGACATGACCCAGCTCCTCACCGACGACCGCGGGCAGACGCTCGCGCAGTCGGCCGTCTCCACGCCGGGCTTCGTGGGCACCACCGCCGGCGGCGTGCGGCGGTTCCTCGAGCTGTACGGGCGCCGCTGGCGGCCCGGGGACGTCGCCATCACCAACGACCCCTGGGTGGTGACCGGGCACCTGCCCGACGTGACGGTCGTCAGCCCCGTCTTCCACCGGAGCCGGTTGGTCGCCTTCATGGCCAACACCGCCCACATGACGGACATCGGCGGGACCTACTTCGGCGTCAACACGACCGAGGTCTTCGAGGAGGGCCTCCGCATCCCGCCGGTCAGGCTGGTGACGGCCGGCCGCCCGGTGGAGCCGGTGTGGGCGATGATCCGGGCCAACGTGCGCGCGCCCGACCAGGTCATCGGCGACATCCGGGCCCAGGTGGCGGCCAACGCGCAGGGGCAGCGCGCGATCTCCGCCATCATGGCCGACTATGGCCTGACCGACCTCCGCGGGCTGGCCCGGGCCATTCACGACGCCAGCGACCGCGCGCTGGGGGCGGCGCTCGCCGAGGTGCCCGACGGGATCTACCACGCCGAGGCGACGGGCGACGGCTACGGCGAGCCGTTCACGGTGAAACTCGCCCTCGGCGTCCGGCGCGGCCACCTTCACTTCGACTTCACCGGCTCCTCGCCGCAGCAGCGCACCCCGATCAACGCGGTCCTCCAGTACACGCGCGCCTACGCCGCCTTTACCACGAAGTGTGCCTTCGTCCCCGCCATCCCGAACAACGAAGGACTGCTTCGCCGGATCGCCCTGACCGCACCCCCCGGCACCATCGTCAACGCGGCGGAGCCGGCCCCGGTCCAGTCGCGCCACGTCCTCGGCTTCGTGCTCCAGGGCGCGGTCTTCGCCGCCCTCGCCCAGTGCGCGCCGGCCCACTGCCAGGCCGACAGCGGGACGCCGCCGCCGATCCTCACCTTTTACGGCAGCCGGCCCGACGGCACGCCCTTCGTGACCTTCGAGTTCGTCAATGGCGGCGTCGGCGGCAAGCTCGCCGGGGACGGACGCTCGACCACCACGTTCCCGTCGAACATCGCGAACCTGCCGATCGAGGTGCTGGAGTCGATCGCGCCCGTCCTCTACCTGGAGCAGCGGCTCATCCCGGACTCGGCCGGGGTCGGGATGCACCGGGGCGGGCTCGGCCAGCGGAAGACCTTCCGCGTCGAGCACCCGATGATGGCCTCGCTGATCCTCGACCGCTTCCGGCACCCGCCACCGGGCGTGCTGGGGGGTGGCGCGGGGCGGCGGGCCGACGCCCGGTTCGCCGACGGGCGGGCGGTGACCATGAAGAGCGTGCTGGGCCTTCAGCCGGGCGACGTGCTCACCCTCGAGTCCGCGGGCGGGGGTGGCTACGGCGACCCTGGCAAGCGGCCCGACGACCTCGTGCGCCGCGATCTGGAGGAAGGCTACGTGACACACTGGCCAGGCTGGGACGGAGGGAAAGGCAAATGAGGGCGCTCCGAAGGGTCGGTCTCGTGCTCCTGCTCCTGGCCGCGGCGGGCGCGGCCGTCGCCGCCACGCCGGCCGACGTGCTGATCGTGGCGGTGAGCGGCGATCTGGTCTCCATCGACCCGCCGTTCTCCTCGGGGGCACCGTTCCAGAACGAGGTGATCACCAATCTCTACGACTACCTGGTCGAGTTCGGCACCAAAGGCGACGGCAAGGGCGGCATGATGGGCGACTTGAACAGCTTCGCCGGCAAGCTCGCCCAGTCGTGGACGGTCTCGCCCGACGGCACCAAGGTGACCTTCAAGCTCCGGCCAGGGGCCAAGTTCGCCAGCGGCGACCCGGTCACCGTCCAGGACGTGAAGCACACCTACGACCGCATCTTCGGGGTGAAAGCGGTCACCGCGGCGCTCACCAAGATGGCGGCGGTCGAGGGGCCGGAGTCGATTCGCATCGTCGACCCCCAGACCCTCGAGTTCACGCTGGCCAAGGGCAACCCCCTCCTGTTCGGCAACATGGCCCAGTACGGCCACGGCGTGACCCAGGAGAAGGCCCTCAAGCCGCACGGGGCGCCCGACGACCCGTGGGCGACCAAGTGGCTCAGGTCCAACGACGCCGGCGGCGGGCCGTTCGCCCTCGAGCGATGGACTCCGGGCGCCGAGATCGTGTTGCGCCGCAACGAGCACTACTGGGCGGGTCCGGCCAAGCTCAAGCAGGTCGTCTTCAAGATCGTCCCCGAGGCGGCCACCCGCACCCTGCTGCTGCGCAACGGCTCGGTCGACGTCGCCACCGACCTCCCCTTCCAGGACGTGCTCGCGCTCCAGGGGGACCCCAACGTCCAGGTGCTGTCGTTCCCCTCCACGATCGTGAAGTACGTGGCCATGAACGTGAAGACCCCGCCCTTCGACCAGGTCAAGGTGCGGCAGGCCGTCGCCCATGCGGTGCCCTACGAGACCATCATGAAGGAGGTCGTGAAGGGCTTCGGCCGCCAGCTCAAGGGGCTCGCCCCCGAGGGGATGCTCACGGCCGATCCCTCGCTGTGGCGGTACGCCACCGACACCGGCAAGGCGAAGCAGCTCTTGAGCGAGGCCGGACTGGCCTCCGGCTTCAAGACGACGCTCACCGTGCGGACCGGCTTTCCCGCCGACGAGCAGATCGCGGTCTGGATCCAGTCCGCCCTCCGGCCGCTGGGGGCGGAGGTGGCGATCGAGAAGCTCCCCCTGGCCGGCTTCACCGACCGGATGCGCAAGAAGGAGATGGCCTTCTTCGTCCACGAGTGGCTCTCGATCAACAACGACCCCTTCTACCACTACTTCTGGCTGGCCCAGCCCGGCTGCTGCAACTACGCCAACTACGACAACCCCCAGGTGACCGGGCTGATCAAGGAGTTCATGCTGACCACCGACCAGAAAGCGCGGGCCGAGGCCAGCCGTCGCGTCCAGCAGCTGTTCATGGAGGACGCGCCGTGGGTCTTCCTCTACCAGCCCGACGTCATCGTGACCATGCGGAAGAACGTCCGCGGGTACATCTACTGGCCCGACCGCTACACGCGCTACCACTCGATCTCCAAGCCGTAGCGATGGAGGTCCGCGACAACCCCGACGATCTCCACTTCGGCGAGATGGAAGCCATCCGAGGACGCCTGGGCACCACCGGCTTCTGATCCGGCCGGATGACCCGCTACCTCCTGCGCCGGCTGGCCCTCCTTCCGCTCGCGCTGTTCGGCGTCAGCCTGGTCACCTTCGCGCTGACCCGGATCATCCCCGGCGACCCGACCGACCGCCTGGTGGGAGCCGCGTTCCTCACCGAGGAGCGGCGGGCCGAGATCCGCCGGGAGTACGGGCTGGACCGCCCGCTGGCCGCCCAGTTCGCGGCCTATCTGGCCGGCCTGGCCCGGGGCGACCTCGGCACCTCGTTCCTGACCAGCCGGCCGGTGGGGGCCGATCTGCGCCAGCGCTTCCCGGCCACCCTCGAACTGACCGCGGCGGCCATGCTCTTCGCCGTCGTCCTCGCGGTCCCGCTCGGCGTGGCGTCGGCGGTGTGGAAGGACTCCTGGCTCGACCACCTCGGGCGCGTGGTGGCGGTGCTGGGCGTCTCGATGCCGGTCTTCTGGTCGGGGCTGATCCTCCTCTACCTCTTCTTCTTCCGCTGGCCGTGGGCGCCGGCGCCGATCGGCCGGCTCGAGCCTCACCTCCTGGCTCCGCCGTCGGTCACCGGCCTGGTCACCATCGACGCGCTGCTGGCCGGGGACGGCGCCGTGCTGGGCGGCGCGCTGCGGAGCCTCGCCCTCCCCGCGCTGGCGCTCGGGCTGGCGGCGATGGCCCCGCTCGCCCGCATGGCCCGGGCGACGATGCTGGAGGCGCTCGGCTCCGACTACGTGCGGGCCGCGCGCGCGCTCGGTCTCGCCGAGGGGACGGTGGTCGTGCGCCACGCGCTCCGCACCTCGCTCCTCCCCGTCATCACCATGATCGCGGTCGTCTTCGGCTATCAGCTGGGGGGCGTCGTCCTGGTGGAGGCGGTCTTCGCCTGGCCGGGGCTCGGCCAGTACGCCTACCACGCGGTCGCCAACGCCGACTATCCGGCCGTCCAGGGCTTCATCCTCTACACCACCACGATGTACATCGCCCTCTTTCTGATCGTGGACCTCCTCTCCGCCGTCCTCGACCCGCGGGTGCGCGCGACGTGACGCGGAAGGGCGACGCGGTCACCCTCACCGGGCTGGCCATGACGCTCGGCCTCGTCGTCCTCGCCCTGCTCGCGCCGTGGATCGCCCCCTACGATCCGTACGCCACCGATCCGGCCCGCGCGCTCCGGCCGCCATCGGCGGCGCATCCGTTCGGCACCGGCGTCTTCGGTGAGGACATCCTGGCCCGCGTGATCTGGGGGGCACGACTCGACCTCCTCATCGCCGCCGGTGCCGTCGGCATCGCGCTGGTGCTGGGCGGCGCGCTCGGGGCCGGGGCCGGATTCCTGGGCGGATGGTCCGACGAGGGGATCATGCGGGGGATGGACGTGCTCCAGGCCTTCCCCAACTTCATCCTGGCGTTGGGGATCGCGGCCGCGTTGGGGCCGAGCGTGCCGAACCTGGTCCTGGCCATCGCGCTGACCAACGTGCCGATCTATGCCCGGCTCATGCGGAGCCAGGTGTTGACCCAGCGGACGGCGCCCTACGCGCTGGCCGCGGTCGGCGTGGGCAATCCGACCGCGCGTGTCCTCTTCGTCCATCTCCTGCCCAACACCTGGTCGCCGATCCTGGTGCAGGCCACGCTCCAGTCCGGGTGGGCGATCCTCCAGGCCGCCGGTCTCTCCTTCATCGGCCTCGGGGTGCCGGTGCCCACCCCGGAGTGGGGCGTGATGATCGGGATGGGCGTGCAGCAGGTGACGGCCGGGCAGTGGTGGATCGCGTTCTTTCCGGGCCTCGCCATCATGGCGGCGGTCATCGGGCTCAACCTGCTCGGAGACGGCCTCCAGGACTGGCTGGATCCCCGACGGAAGTGACCGAGCCGCTCCTGTCTGTCCGTGGCTTGACCGTCGAGTTCGACGCGCCCCCGGGGGCCGCCCGCGTCCTGACCGGCGTGGACCTCGACGTCGCCCCCGCCGAGGTCGTGGGCCTGGTCGGGGAATCGGGCTGCGGCAAGAGCGTCACCGCCCTGGCGATGCTGCGGCTGCTCCGGGCCCCGGGCCGGATCACCGGCGGGAGCGTTCGCTTCCAGCGGCGGGAGCTGACCACGCTCTCGGAAGCCGAGATACGGCGGGTACGCGGGCGCGGGATCGCCATGATTTTCCAGGCGCCCCGCGAGTCGCTGAACCCCGTGCTGACCATCGGGCAGCAGCTCGCGCTCGTGCTGGCCCGCCACGACGGGCTACGCGGCCGGCGGGCGCGAGCGCGGGCCGAGGAGCTGTGCGCCATGGTCGAGCTCGGGGATACCCGCCGCATTCTCGGCGCCTACCCCCACGAGCTGTCGGGCGGGATGTGCCAGCGCGCGATGATCGCCCTCGCCCTGGCCTGCCGGCCGGCGCTGCTCGTCGCCGACGAGGCGACGACGGCGCTCGACGTCACCGTCCAGCTCCAGATCCTGCTGCTGCTCCGTCGCCTGCGCGACAGCCTCGGGCTCGCTCAGCTCCTCATCACCCACAACCTGGGGGTGGTCGCCGAGGCCTGCCAGCGCGTGGCCGTGATGTACGCGGGCGAGATCGTCGAGAGCGCGCCGGCCGAGCAGCTCTTCGCCGCCCCCTGGCATCCCTATACCCGCCGCCTGCTGGCCGCGCGGCCGCGGATCGGCGCGCCCCCGGCCGGGGACGCGATCCCGGGCAGCGTCCCCGATCCGCGTCGGCGCCCGACCGGCTGCCCGTTCCACCCGCGCTGCTACCAGGCGCAGCCGACCTGTCGGGAGAGCCACCCGGCGTCGGAAGAGCTCGCGCCGGGGCGCCACGTCCGCTGCTTCTATCCTGAGCCGGCGCCGGGACCCCACCGGTGAGTCTCCTCGCCGTGGCCGAACTTTCCAAGGAGTATCGGGTCCCCAGTGGCGCGTTCGGCCGGCGTCCACTGGCGGCGGTGGACCGCGTCTCGCTCCGCCTCCGGGAGGGCGAGACGCTCGGCCTCGTCGGCGAGAGCGGGAGCGGAAAGTCCACCCTGGCCCGCTGCATCCTGCAGCTCGAGCGTCCGTCGGGGGGCACGGTGACCTTCCAGGGCCGGGAGTTGACCGTGCTCGCCGGCGGCGCTCTCCGCCGCGTCCGCCGGCTGCTGCAGATGGTCTTCCAGGACCCGGCGGCCTCGCTCAACCCGCGACTGCGCGTCGGCTACACCGTGGCCGAGCCGATACGGCTCCACCGGCTGCGGAGCGGCGAGGCGGCGGTCCGGGCCCGGGTCGAAGAGCTGTTCGGCTGGGTCGGGCTCGGCCCCGAGCACGTGGCGCGATATCCCCACCAGCTCTCCGGCGGCCAGCAGCAGCGCGTCGCCATCGCCCGCGCCCTGGCCTGCGAGCCGCGGCTGCTCGCGCTCGACGAGCCGACCTCGGCTCTCGACGTCTCGGTTCAGGCCGCGCTGTTGGCGCTTCTCGCGGAGCTCCAGAGCCGGCTCGGCCTCGCCTACCTGTTCATCTCGCACGACCTGGCGGTGGTGAGCACGATGGCGCGGCGGGTGATGGTGCTGTACCTCGGACAGGTCGTGGAGGAAGGGCCGACGGCGGAGATCCTGGGACGGCCCCGCCATCCCTACACTCAGGCGCTCCTGTCGGCCGTCCCTCGCGACGTTCCGTGGGCCGAGCCAGCCCGGCTCGTCGTGCGGGGAGAGGCCGCCTCGGCTCTGGCGCCGCCCGCCGGGTGCCGATTCGCCCCCCGCTGCCCGTGGGTCCTGCCTCGCTGCCAGGACGAGCCGCAGCCGCTCCAGCCGGTCGGGGCCGATCACGGGGCGGCGTGCTGGCGGGCCGCGGGCGGCGAATTACCGATCTGGCGTGCCTGAGAAGTCCTTCGGGGCCGGAGGGGGCCGTCGCGGCCCCCTCGAAGCACCGTTGGACTGACCGCGCGCAGCGTGACGCCGAACCGCCGCGCGTGTAATGTTCCGCTTCGAGCGGCGGCTTTGCCGCCGCAATCTGTTCTTGGGGGAGGTCTCGGAGGGGGCCGTCGAGGCCCCCTCCGAATTGACCTAGCAGACTTCGCGCGTGCGCTCCTGGATGAGCTGGCCCTTCTGGTAGACCCGTTCCTGCACGGTACGGCAGCCGTTCACCGCCCGCTTGACCGGCCGCGCCTCGACGCGCTGGAAGCCATCGGCGGTCTGATACGCCACCGTCCGGTTCTCGTAGGCCGCCTCGCGTGAGGCGCGGGACGAGATCTCGGTCAGCGTACCGCCGGCCAGCGCGCCCAGCGCGCCGCCGAGAACGGCGCCCCGCCAGCGGTTATTCGAATCGATGAGCGCTCCCGCGCCCGCTCCGACGGCCGCCCCTGCCCCCGCACCCTGATAGGTGCGGGGCGTCGTCACCAGCGGCTGAGTGGCGCAGGCGGCCAGCAAGCTGGCCGTCAAGCCGAGCACGAGGACCGCACTGAACATCCGACGCATCGTTGGCCTCCTCTGGTTCCGGCGCGACCGTCGCCGACGCCGTTGCCGCGGGTTCTATTCACGCGGCTCCTTGGTCTTTCCGATCTTCTCACCAGCTTCGACGGCGGGGCCCGGCCCCCCCTTCATGGTCGGGCCGACGGGCAGGCGTAGCGACGCGTGCGGGAACCCGGCTCACTCGCCCGGGGGCAGCACCTCCAGGCGGACGCGCGCCGTGCCACGGTCGAGCATGTCCAGCGCCTCGGCGGCGGCCTGGCTGACATCGATCAGGCGACCCCGAACGTAGGGCCCCCGATCCACGATCTGGACCACGACAGTCCGCCCGTTGTCGAGGTTCGTCACCCGCACGCGGCTCCCGAGGGGCAGCGTCCGGTGGGCGGCGACGAGGGCGTTCATGTCGAACGGCTGGCCCGACGCGGTCGGACGACCGTGGTGGCGCGGGCCGTACCAGGACGCCACGCCGACCAGGGCGTCAGCGCCCCGCGGCGGCCCGACCTCACGCGGTGGGATGGTCTCTCGTGGCGGGACGGCGTCACGCGGCGGGACGGCTTCGCCTGACCCCAGCGTCGCGCAGCCGGAGACGGCGAGGAGCGCGAAGAGGAGGGCGGCGGCCCCGGGCCCGCGACTCGCTGTCGTCGCCACGGCCATCAGCAGACCCTGCGCACGAGTGGGCATCCATTCACCGCCGAGCCGCGAGCTCCGGTCGCCTGGGTCCGATTCCGAGGGCCATGTCTGAGTTCGATTCTACAGCGGTCCTGGGTTCGCCAGACGACGTCGGCGCCGGGCACGCCTGTCCTTCCGGTTCGGGAAGCCGTCCGCTACAATGAGAGAGGCAGGTTCACCCGGAGGACCACGAGGAGACGGCATGCGTCAGGTCGCGGTGATCGGAGTCGGCGTCACGAAGTTCGGGCGGCACGAGCGGACGTGCGCGGAGCTGTTCGCCGAGGCGGCCGGCGAGGCCCTCGACGACGCCGGGATCCAGCCGGGCCGGATCCAGGGACTGTACGTCGGGAACGTCGTCGGCGAGGCCGGCGAGCGCCAGCTCCACATGGGGCCCCAGATGGCCTCGGCGCTCGGCATCCCGGCGGTCGCCGCCACCCGGTTCGAGGCCGCCTGCGCGTCGAGCCATGCCGCGTTCCGCCACGCGCTCTTCGAGATCGCCGCCGGCGCCGCCGACGTCCTTCTGGTCGGCGGGGCCGAGCGCGTCCTCACCATGCCGACCGAGCGCTCCACCGAGGTCTTCGCCTACGCCTCGGACGCCATCTTCGAGCAGCCGGCCGGGCTCACGTTTCCCGGCGTCTTCGCCCTCATCGCCCGGGCCCACATGGCCAAGCACGGAACGACCGAGGAGCAGATGGCCCACGTGGCCGTGAAGAATCACCGCCACGGCGCCCTGAACCCCAAGGCGCAGTTCCGGAAGGAGATCAGCCTCGAGCAGGTGCTGGCCAGCGCGAAGGTGGCCGATCCGCTCAAGCTGTACGATTGCTGCCCGTTCTCCGACGGCGCCGCCGCCGTCATCATCGCCAGCGAGGAGGTCGCCCGGCGGACCCGCAAGCCGGTGTGGGTCCTCGGCTCCGCCCAGGCCGGCGACGCCATGTGCCTGCACGACAAGCGCGACCTCAGCCGCGCCCTGGCGACCGAGCGTGCGGCCGAGGCTGCCTATCGGCAGGCGGGTCTCGGCCCTCGGAACGTGGACGTGGTCGAGCTGCACGACTGCTTCACGATCGCCGAGATCGTGGCCACCGAGGGACTGGGCCTGGTCGAGCCGGGCGCCGGCGGCCTCGCCGCCGAGAAGGGGGAAACCAGCCTGGGCGGGCGGATCCCGGTCAACCCCTCGGGCGGGCTCAAGGCCAAGGGGCACCCCATCGGCGCCACCGGCGCGGCCCAGATCGCCGAGGTCACCACGCAGCTCCGGGCCGAGGCCGGGCCGCGCCAGGTCGAGGGCGCCCGCGTGGGCTTGACCCACACCCTGGGCGGCAACACCGCCACCGTCCTCGTGAGCCTCTTCGGGAATTCACCACGGTGACCGGCGCCGCCCCGCCCGCTCCCGCTCCGGCCAGCTCCGCGCTCACGCTCGCCGAGTTCTTCGCGGGCGTCCGCGCCGGCCGGCTCGTCGTCCAGCGCTGCA
>DASYUM010000148.1:0-2948 GCA_036001225.1 Candidatus Methylomirabilota bacterium
GACGACGAGAACGTGAGGGCGCGCCACGATGTCCACGAACGCCCCGGCGCCTGACGCCACCTCGGCGTCGACTGCTCAGCCGGCGCGCCGTCCCGGCTGGTTCGACGCGCTGGTCGCCGACTTCACCAGCGGCGTCGCCAACTCGTTTCTGCTCCACGGCGGCGTCTTCGACTACGTCGCCCAAGGCCGGACGGTCCGCGAGTACCTGGCCGAGGCGTTCGGGGCGCTCAAGGACGTCGTCGCCTATTCCCCCGACGAGGGCATCACCTTCCCCCTGGCCTCGACCCGACGCAGGTTCGAGGAGACGGTCGGGGTCGCCCGGCCCGCCGCGAACGAGGCCTACGCCTTCCTGCGCGCGGCCGCCGACGGAGCGGACCCCGCCGGCGGCGAGAGCTCGCCCCTGCCGACCCAGCCGCTGCCGGCGGTCCGGCTGCTGCTCGAGTTCCTGCTCCGGGCCGACGAGGAGAAGGCGGTCGCCCTGGTCGAGCGGCTCGACCTGCTCGTCCCGGCCGGCGATAAGGCGGCCTTCCCCGAGGCCCGCCTGGCGCTGCTGAGCCTGCTCCACCGGTCCGGCACCGACCGGCGCCTGGACGCCCGCGGCAACATGCTGATCCTGCTCGCCCCCAGCCTGGAGGAGGTCCACCCGGACCTGCGGGCCGCCTCCTCGGGCATCCGGGCGATCGAGGTGCCCCCGCCCGACCTGGCGGCGCGTCTCTCCTACGTCGAGGAGCGGCTCGCCCGGGGCGGCCTCCGCCTGGAGATGCGCCCTGAGGAGCTGGCCGCCCAGACCGCCGGGCTGTACCGACGCCACATCGAGGACGTGGCGCTCCGGGCCCTGGCCGCTGGCGGGACGATCACGCGCGAGCTGGTCCGGGAGCGCAAGCGCGAGAGCATCGCCAGCGAGTACGCCGAGGTCCTCGAGGTGCTCGAGCCGCTCTTCGGCTTCGAGGCGATCGGCGGCCACACCCTGGCCAAGCAGTTCCTCCGCGACTGGGTCATCCGGCCGCTGCGCGAGGGGATGGTAGACATGGTCCCGCTGGGCGTGGCGTTCCTCGGCCCGCCCGGGACCGGCAAGGGCGAGCCATTGACATCGAGGGTCATGACGCCGACCGGCCCGCGACCGATGGGTGAGATCAAGCCCGGCGATCAGGTGATCGGATCACAGGGCTACCCGGTCCTGGTGACCGACACCTGCCCGCTGGGCAAGCGGCCAATTCTCAGGGTTTCCTTCGAGGATGGCTCGTCGTTGCGGGTCACCGAGGATCATCTCTGGGCAGTCACGACTCGCCGGAAAGGGAGTAGCTGGCAGGAGAAGATCCTTACCACGCGCGAGTTGGCGGGCCGCCTCCGGAGGCCAGACGGCCGACCGCGGTACCGGATCCCGTTGGTGAGGGCGGTCCAGTTCATCGGGTGCCGGTATCCGCTCCACCCCTACGTCCTCGGCGTGCTGCTGGGCGATGCGAGCTTCCGCCGGGGTGTCATTCTGGCATCCACCGATCAGGACGTGCTCGGCCGCGTCAGCGCCCGTCTCCCGACCGGCGATGCCCTCAAGCATCTGGGCCGGTGTTCCTACCGGGTCACCGGCCGACGAACCCTCAAAGTCATCAAGGACCTCGGGCTGTACGGCCACTACTCGTATGAGAAGTTCATCCCTCAGCAGTACCTCTACGGCTCGGTCCATGACCGCCTCGCGCTGCTCCAGGGACTCTTGGACACCGATGGCTGCGCCGAGAGGCGGCAGGGAACGGTGACGTTCTCCAGCACATCGCCAGGGCTCGTTGAGGGAGTGACGTTCCTTGTGCAGTCACTCGGCGGGACGGCCAGGTGCCGGGAACGGGCCACCTCGTACACCGACAAGAACGGCGAGCGGCGCGACGGGCGACCGAGCTGGGAGTTGAACATCCGCCTCCCGCGCGACCTCCCGCCGTTCCAGCTGCCGCGCAAGCTGTCGCTCCTGCGTGAGCGGACCGCATGGGGCATACCCCGTCGCCAGATCGTCGACATCCTCCCGGACGGCGAGGAAGAAGCCCAGTGCATTCGGGTCGATGCTCCTGACAGCCTCTACGTCTCCGAGCACTGCGTCGTCACGCACAACACGGTCCTCGCGATCGCGACGGCCCGCGAGGCCGGGTTGAACTGCGTGCTGCTGCGGCCGGAGAAGATCAAGGGCGGGATCGTCGGCGAGAGCGAGCGGCGCCTCGCCAAGGCCCTCGGCGGAATCGAGTCGCTGGCGCCCTGCCTGGCTTTCATAGACGAGCTCGACCAGCGGTTCCAGCGGGGCCAGGGGGGCGGCGACGGCGGGGCGGCAGTCGAGAGCAACTTGTTCGGCCGCCTGCTGGAGTTCTTCGGCGACCCCTCCCACCGTGGCCGCATCGTTTCAATCGCGACGTCGAACCGGCCCGACCTGGTCGACGCGGCGCTCTTCCGGCCCGGCCGCTTCGACGTCAAGATCCCGCTTCTGCCGCCCGAGACCGCTGAGGAGCGCGCCGAGGTCTTCGGCGCCGCGCTCCGCCGCTACGGCCACCCCGAGCCGGACGGTCTGCTCCTGGCGCGGTGCGGCGAGCGGACCGAGAGCTGGACGCAGGCCGAGATCGAGCGGGCGGTCGTCAAAGCCAACGGCCTGGCCCGCCTGCGCCGGCTGCCGATCGCCGCCGCGCTCGACGAGGCGCTGGCGCTCCTGCGCCCGGCCACCCGCGACGTCCGGCTGATGACCGCGCTGGCGGTCGCGGAGTGCGACGACGCCTCGCTGCTACCGGCGCGCTACCGGGCGCTGCTCGAGGACCGGGACGCCCTGGACGCCGAGATCGCCCGGCGCACCGCCGACGAGGCGCGCCCCCGGGGGCGGCAGGCCCGCACCCTGGACGTATGAGCAACGAGGAGGGCATCGATGAACACCGAAACCGTTCCGTTCGGCACGTGGGACCGCGAGCCCGGCACCGCGCCGGCCA
>DASYUM010000149.1:0-23615 GCA_036001225.1 Candidatus Methylomirabilota bacterium
TACTTGGCCCCGCACCTGCGGTCGTCGTCCGATTCTGCTCCAATTCGTTGGAACGGCACTAGGCGATGCGTTCCATCTCGGGGACGCGCCGACTCCTCAAGTGGGTGGGCAATGGCCTGCTGGCCGTGATGCTGGTGTGGACGCTGGTGCCCTTCTACTGGATGATCGCGACCTCGCTCAAGCCCGACCGGGAGATCTATGGCTTCGAGGCCACGCTGATCCCCCGCCAGCCGACGCTCGCCGCCTACCAGCGGCTCTTCCGCCAGACGCCGTTCGCCAAGTACGTCCGCAACTCGGGCATCATCGCGGTGACGACCACGGTCGCCTCCATGGTCTTCGGCTGCCTCGGGGCCTACGCCCTGGCCCGGCTCCGGTTCCCGGGACGGGCGCTCATCGCCCGCGGCCTGGTCTTCACCTACCTGGTGCCACCGGCCCTGCTCTTCATCCCGCTCTTCGCGGTGATGTCGACGTTGCGGCTGACCGATACCCACGAGGGCCTCATCCTCGCCTATCTCGGCTTCACGGTGCCGTTCTGCACCTGGCTCCTCATGGGCTACTTCCGCTCGGTGCCGCTCGAGCTGGAGGAGGCGGCACTGGTGGACGGCTGCTCGCGCCTGGGCACGCTGGTCCGGATCATCCTGCCGATGTCGCTTCCGGCGCTGGCCGTCGTGGCGTTCTTCTCGTTCACCCAGGCCTGGAACGAGTTCCTCTACGCCCAGGTCTTCGTCAACAGCGTGGAGGTGCGGACGATTACGGTCGGGCTGACCCTGTTCATCATCGAGGACGTCTTCTTCTGGGGGCCGATGATGGCGGCGGCCTTCCTGAGCGCGATCCCGCCGATCCTCATCTACCTCGTCTTCCAGCGCTGGGTCGTCAAGGGACTGACGCTGGGCGCGGTGAAGGGGTAAAGCATGCCGGTAATCGTCGCATCCTGCCGTCCCCCACCTACCCGCGGTGAGTCCCCGATTCGGTGAGTGCTGCGTCGCAGTACCCTCAACGGCCTTGATGCAACGGGAGGGAGAGATCATGCGAGGAATCGAGTGGCCAGTTCGGCTGGCAACCCTGCTTCTACTTATCCCGGTTCTTGTTCCGACCTCGCCTCTTATGGCTCAAGCATCCAGCATGTCGGAGATCCTCGGCCAGATCCAAAAGATTCCTCAAGACCCGGCCGTTCTCGGAGTGAGTGCAGCTCGTGGGCGACTGAAGGAGTTTGGCCCCCCATTCCAGCGGAAGAGATTCCAGAGCCTTGACGGGACTCCCCTGATGGGCGGGATGGCCATCCATCAGGACGAAAAGCCGAGACCGGGAGTGGTGCTGGCGCACGGTTTCACGGAAACCAAGAACCAGAAGTATCTTGTCGAGGTCAGCACCCTGCTCTATCAAAACGGTTGGCATGTCGTCGCGATTGATTTGCGGGGTCACGGCGAGAGCCGTCAACTCTCGCAGGCTCTCATCACCTCCGGTTGGAAAGAAGCGGATGACATCCTGGCGGCGGCGCAGCTCTTGCGGAACGAGTCTAGGGCCACGTCCGTGGCCGTCCTCGGTTTCAGCATGGGTGGGCGGAGTGCCGCAAAGGCGATGATCAAAGATCAGGGGCAACTCCTGCAGGCTGGAATGGGATTGGGAGCACCCATCGGACAGCCAGCTCCCCTGCTTCCGCCCGACCCTAACGTGCCGGCGACACCGATCGACCGGTTCTTCCTCGGCTTCCTGGGGGCTCCGTCGTTTTTTGAGTATTACGAACGATCGGCCAAGTCCTACGGGGTGACTCGAGAGTTTCTCGAGGGAGAGATGCGGGCCGACACGACCATTTCCCAGGTCAAAGCCCCGCTCCTCCTGGTCTCCGCCTTCGATGACCTCCTCTGGCTGGCTCAGATTCGCCGGGGCCGACACGAGGGTGGCAACTTTAGTCTGCGATACCGCGATGCGGTGAAAGATCACCCGCATATCGGGACGCTTCTCCTGGACCGTGGAGACCACGCGGGGCGCCTATACCTCTCTGACCCGCACTGGTTCGGCACGATGGTGCTGACGTACCTCAAGTACTGGCAGGGGCCTCAGGCTGATCACGTGACGGTGCAGGTACCGATCGCGGATCTTCTGCTCGAGGGGAGGATGGAGACGGAGTCGGCCACGTACCGGGTCCTTGTACGAAACCATGGCAAGGATCCATTGACCAACGTGAAGGTGTATGCCTCGTTCCCGCCCGATGCCAAGGTACTGGACTGCTGGGCGGGGGTGGAGGGATTGAACCGATGCGGAATCGAGCGAGACCAAGCTACCTGGACGATCCCGAGACTGTCGGGTGGGAAGAGCACCGCGGGGCCTTTTGTCTCCGTGGTTAGCACAGCTGCCCTCAAGCCGGGGAAGATGGAGGTCAAGGCGTGGATAGACGCCCCGGGGGCGATCGTCCAGGAGGTCACGCTGGAGAAGAAGTAGGAGATAAGACAAAAGGGAGGAAGGACATGATACAGACGCGGATGACCCGACGGCAGGTGCTGAAGGCGGCGGGGGCGACCGCCATCGCGACCACCGCGCCCTGGTGGCTGGTCAACAAGAGCCACGCCGCCCGGGCCAAGAAGCTCGTCTTCTGGCAGATCCCGAACTTCACGCCGCTGGCCGACCAGCTCCAGAAGGATCAGGTCTACGAGTTCGCCAAGTCGGCCGGGCTCAAGGAGCACGAGGTCGAGTACGCGGTGGTGGCCAACGAGGGGATGCAGCCGAAGCTGGCCGCCGCCATCGAGGCCGGGAACCCGCCCGACGTCGTCCGCCTCTACGAGTCCAACGTCCAGTTCTACGCGGCCCAGGGCCACCTTCTGGACGTGCACGACCTCGTGGAGCGCATGCGCCGGGAGCCGAAGGGGATCTTCGAGTCGGCGATGACCTCCGTCGTTTACAAGGGCCGGGCCTTCGGCGTCCCGCTGGCCGTGAACCCGTGGCCGGTCCACGCCCGCATCGACCTCCTCGAGCAGGCGAAGGTCGATTACCCCAGGACCTGGGACGAGTTCATCGAGACCAGCAAGAAGATCCAGTCGCCGCCGCGCCTGTTCGCGTTCGGGATGTGCCTGGGGCTGGTCGAGGACACCACCGACAACGTGATGAACCTCCTCTGGTGCTACGGCGGCAAGATGGTCGAGGCCGACAACAAGACGGTGGTGATGAACTCGCCCGAGAACGTGGCCGGGGTCAAGGTGATCGAGGCGATGTTCAAGACGCACAAGATCATCCCGCCCGGCGCCATCTCGTGGGACAACTCGGGGAACAACAAGGCCTACCAGTCGCGACAGGCCGCCTTCGTCATGAACCCGAGCAGCATCTATGCCTATCTCGACGGGAACGACAAGGACCTCCAGAAGGCGACCGGTCTCTTCCCGGTGCCCGCCGGCCCCAAGGGCACCATCAACCAGATCGACACCTGGGCGTTCGGCGCCTTCAAGCAGAACCCGTACCCCGAGCTGGCGCGGGGCCTGCTCGACCACTTCATGCAGCCGGCGAACTACGACAAGATCATCCAATCCACCGGCGGCCGCTGGGTGCCGGTCTACAAGCGGCTCTTCGACACTCCGTTCTGGAAGGAGAAGCCGGCCTTCAAGCACTTCATCCAGATGGCCGAGACCGGGGTGCCGGTGAGCTACGCCGGGTCGCCGACGCCGGCGGCCGGCGAGGTGCTCAATACGCAGATCATCCCCAAGATGATCCAGCGGGTGCTGGTGGAGAACTGGGAGCCGGCCCGGGCCCTCGACGAGTGCCACAAGCGGATCGCCGAGGTCTACGCCCGCTACCAGAGCGGGTAGGGGGGTCAGCAGCGGCGACCCACCAGCATCGGGGCCCGGCTCGTCGATACGCGGGGCCGGGCCTCGGCGCCCGAACCATGTCGACGCCCACCCTCGACCGGCTCGACCATGTGGTGCTGACCGTGCGGGACATCGAGGCGACCTGTGCCTTCTACGCGCGGGTTCTCGGCATGGCCCCGATCGTCTTCGGGTCCGGGCGGAAGGCTCTTCGCTTCGGCGCCCAGAAGATCAACCTGCACGAGGCCGGGCGCGAGTTCGACCCCAAGGCCGAGCGCCCCACGCCGGGCTCGGCCGACCTCTGCTTCCTCACCGAGGCCAGCCTGACCGACTGGATCGCCCACCTCCGCGCCTGCAACGTGCCGATCCTGGAGGGGCCGGTCCGCCGGACGGGGGCGTTCGGCCCCATCGAGTCCATCTACCTCCGCGATCCCGATGGGAACCTCATCGAGATCGCCGTCGCCGCCCCCTAGGAGCGCCATGTCAGACAATCGACCATTGACGGACCAGGTGGCCTGGGTGACCGGCTCCTCCCGCGGGCTCGGGCGCGTGATGGCGCGCCACCTCGGGCGGCTCGGGGCGGCGGTGGTCGTCCACGGCACCACGCCGACGTCGGCTCGCGCCTTCGACGAGGCGGAGTCGCTCGATCAGGTCGCCCGCGACGTCGCGGCCGAGACCGGCGGGCGCGTGCTGGCGGTGTGGGGCGACCTCACCGATCCCGGCCAGGTCAAGGCGGCGGCCGAGAAGATCCGGGCCGAGTGGGGACGGATCGACATCCTGGTCAACAACGCCGGCGGCGACATGGGGCCGGCCGGCGCGCTCGGGCCGCGCGGCGGCAAGCCCGAGCGCAACGACTGCGTCTTCGTCGCGGTGGAGGACGTCCGCGCCGTCCTCGATCGGAACCTGCTCTCCTGCATCCTCGTCTGCCGCGAGGTGGCGCCCGAGATGATGGAGCGGCGGGCCGGCCGCATCGTCAACATCGGCAGCGTGGCCGGCCTCGACGGCCGGGCCGAGGGCGTCATGTACGCCGTCGCCAAGGCCGGGGTCCACGAGTACACCCGCTGCCTCGCCGTGCAGCTCCGCCCCTACGACATCGCGGTCAACTGCGTGGCGCCGGGCGGCACCCTCACCGCCCGGTTCCTGGCCACGGGGCAGGGGAAGCCGGACGTGCTGGCCAAGGGCGAGACTCTCGAGGGCTACGGCCTGCCGGAGGACATCGCGCGGGCGGTCGAGTTCTTCGTGACCGACGCCGGCCGCCACGTCAGCGGCCAGATCCTCCGCGTGGACGGCGGCGTCCAGACCTTCCCGGCCTGACCGGGCCGATACCCGTCGCATTTCGTCGTCCTCGGCCCTCGCCGCGCCTCAACGTATGCGGCATACGCCTCGGCGCGGCTCGAGCCTGCGTCCTAGAACTGCTCGGGTCTCGGCCCGGTCGGGTGTCGGGGCATGGCGGCGCCGAGACCTTCCCGGCCTGACGGCGGACATCGCCGACCGCGCGGCCGGAATCACTCGATGACGTCGTCGGTTCGCAGCAGCACCGACTGGGGAATCGTGAGCCCGAGCGCCTTGACGGTCTTGAAGTTGATCACCAGCTCCGTCTTGGTGGCCTGCTCGACGGGCAGATCGGCCGGCCTGGCTCCTTTGAGGATCCGGTCGACGTACTCAGCCGCGCGCCGAAAGAGGTCGGGGAAGCTCGCGGCATAGGAGGCGAGGCCGCCCGCCTCCACGTAGTCTCGCCGCCCGTAGACGGCGGGCAGCCGGTGCTTTAAGGCCAGCTCCGCGAGCCGTCGGGCCTTGGTCAGGAAGGTGGCGCTTGGTATCACAAGGAGCGCGTCGGCGCGCCCTCTGGCCATCGCGGCAAAGGCGCCGTCGAACTCGCGCGCGTCCCGGACGCCGAGCGCCTCAACCTGCACGCCGAACGGCTGGGCTGTCTTTCGCGTCTCTCGCAGCGCCTCCGCGCTGGCTGGGTTGGCAGGATCCCAGAGCACAGCCAGGCGAGCCAGCTCTGGAACCAGCTCTCTGACCAGCTCGACCCGCTTTCCGATCAGCTGCTCGGAGACCGACGTGAGCCCCGTGACGTTCCCGCCCGGTCTGGCGAGGCTGGCCACGAGCCCGTACCCCACGGGATCACTCCCGGACGCCATGACGATCGGGATCGTGTTGGTCGCCCGCTTGGCTGCCAGTGCGGCCGGAGTCCCCGTCGTGACGATGACGTCCACCCTCCGGGCCGCCAGCTCGGCCGCGAGGTCGGGGAGCCGCTCGACCTTGTCATGCGCCCATCGGGGTTCGAAGACGACGGTCTGCCCTTCCACGTAGCCCAGCTCGCGCAGCCGGTGCTTCAACGGCGCCCCGAGCTCCGGGCGGGGCGAGCTAGCTTCGAGGAGACCGATGCGGGGAATCTTCCCCGCCTGCGCCCTGGCGGCCAGCGGCAGAGCGAGAAGGGCAAGGGCCCCGCTGAGAATCAGGACGAGTCGCCGCATCCTCAGGTCACCACGTTCTGGGGGCGGCCCTCCAGGAACGCGATGACATTGTCCACCACCCCGGCATTGAGAAGGTCCATGCCTTCCGGCGTCTGATCGGCGCTGTGCGGGGTGAGCACCACCTGCTCGCAGCTCAGGATCGGGTGATCCGGAGGTAGCGGCTCGGTATCGAAGACGTCGAGTCCGGCCCCGCCGAGGCGGCCGCTCCGGAGCGCGGTCACCAGCGCCGCCGAATCCACCACGGCACCGCGGGCCGTGTTGATCAGGATGGCCCCCGGCTTCATGAGGGCGAGCTCGCGGGCGCCGAGAAGCCCCCGGCTCTGGTCGGTGAGCTTCACGTGGAGACTCACCACATCGGCCGTCCGCAGCAGCTGCTCCAGGGAGAGGAAGCGCACGCCGAGCGCGGCCGCCCGCTCCGCCGAGGGGTGGAAGGTCCACGCCACCACCTCCATGCCGATCGCCCGCGCGAGCCTTGCCATCGCCATCCCGATGTTCCCGGTGCCGATCAAGCCGAGCGTTTTCCCGTGGAGGTAGACGTTGTCGAGCGCGCGGTCCCACCGACCGGCCTTGAGCCCGACCGTCTGGAACCCGGCCCGCTTGGCCACCGCCAGCATGAGCCCGAAGGCGTGCTCGGCGACGATCGGCGCCGTCCGCCCCGGGATGTTGCAGACGACGACCCCGCGCTCCCCGGCCGCGGCCAGGTCGAAGCTGTCGGTGCCGATCCCGCACACCGTGACCATGCGGAGCTTCGGCAAGGCGCGGAGGGCCTGGATGGGCCACTTGACCGCTCCGCGCGTGTTCATGAGGCAGACGGCGTCCTTCGCGCGGGCGATCTGCTCCTCCAACGTCCGCGGCCGGTCTTTGTAGAGGACGACCTCGCCGTAAGGCCGAAGCCGCTCCAGATGCGGCGACCCCTGGATCTGGGGCGGGTCGTCGCCAGGAACCACGATCAGCATGCGCTCGCCAGCGCTCATGGGCGGCCTCCGAAGGTTCGTGGTAGGCTTGCGGGGCATTGTAGCCCGAGCCGCGGATTCCCGTCGAAGGAGATGCCGGCATGATCACGCGTGACGCGACCGAGCGCTCGACGCCGACGCGACCCGAGTCGGCCGCGTGGTACGAGCGGGCTCGCCAGGCCATCGCGGGCGGGGTGGGCCACGACCTCCGCTACGCGACGCCGAGCCCGACCTGCATCGTGCGCGGCGAGGGCGCCTACAAGTGGGATGTGGACGGCCACCGCTACATCGACTACGGGCTCGGCAACGGCGCCCTCCTGCTCGGCCACGCCCATCCGGCCATCGTCGCCGCCGTGCGGGAGGCGGTCGGTCGGGGCACCCACTTCGGGAACGATCACCCGGCCCAGGTCGAGTGGGCCGAGGCGGTTCAGCGGCTCGTCCCCTGCGCGGAGCGGGTGCGCTTCGTCAACTCGGGAAGCGAGGCCACCATGCTGGCCGCCCGCCTGGCCCGGGCCTTCACCGGGCGCGGGAAGCTGCTTCGCTTCGAGGGTCATTTCCACGGCTGGCACGACGACCTCGCCACCGGCTTCGCGTATCCCTTCGACGCCCCCACCAGCCTCGGCCTGGCGCCGGGGGCAGCGGTGGGCTCGGTCATGCTCCCGGCCAACGATCTCGACCGCGTCGCTGACACGCTGGCGCGCGACCGCGACATCGCCGGCGTCATCCTCGAGCCCTCGGGCGCATCGTGGGGCACGGTGCCGCTGGCGCCGGGCTTCCTGGGCGGCCTTCGCGAGCTGACGCGCCGCCACGACGCTCTCCTCATCTTCGACGAGGTCGTCACCGGGTTCCGGTGGGCCCCGGGCGGCGCCCAGCAGCGCTACGGCGTCACGCCCGATCTGTCCGGCCACGCGAAGGTGATCGCGGGCGGGATGCCGGGGGCGGCGGTCTGCGGGCGAGCCGAGGTGATGGAGCTCATGACGATCCGGGGCGAGGCGCACCGCGATCGCCACCGCCGGGTGATGCACCTCGGGACCTTCAACGCGAACCCGGTCTCGGCCGCGGCCGCGCTCGCCTGCCTGGCGATCGTGAAGACCGGCGAGCCCCAGCGGCAGGCCGACGCCGTGGCGGCCCGCCTTCGCGACGGTCTCGACGCCGTGCTCGACCGGCGGGGAATCGCCGGCTACGTCTACGGCGAGGCCTCGACGTTCCACATTTACGTGGAGGCCGCACCCGGAAGCGGACGCGCGCGGGCGACGCTGCCGACGCTCGATGCCGCCACGCTGAAGTCGATTCCGGGCCCGGTCGTCACGGCGATCCAGAATGGGTTCCGGGCCCGGGGGGTGGAGCTGCTGAGCTACACCGGCGGCCTCACCAGCGCCGCGCACAGCGAGGCCGACGTGGCGGACACCGTGGCCGCCTTCGACGACCTGGTCGGCGAGCTGGCCGGCCGCGTCCTCGCTCGCGCGTAGCGCGACGCCGAGTTGCCTCCCGTCATCGACGCTCACCTCCACGGGTGGGACGCGACCGCGGCCGGCAAGGATCCGGGGCCGATGCCGGTCGGCTACAGTGCCCAGTCCACCGCGTCGGTCGAGCTGTTCCTCGACTACATGGACGAGGCCGGCGTCGAGCGGGCGGTCTTCGTCCAGCCCTGGTTCTACCACTGGGACAACAGCTACCTGGTCCGCTGCGTGCAGCGATATCCGGACCGCTTCCGGGCGGTGTGCGTGGTGGACCCGCGGGGGCCGAGCGCTCCCGCCGCGCTCCGGCGGTGGCGGGCGGAGGGCGTCACCGGGATCCGCCTCCGGCCCCTGCGCGAGGGCGAGGGCCCGCGGCCGGGGGCGTGGTTCGGGACCGACGAGACGCTGCCGCTCTGGGAGACCGTCGCCGAGACCGGCACGATCGTCTGCACCCTGTGGGCCGGCGCCGACCTCGTGAAGCTCCACGACCTGCTCCGACGCTTCCCGTCGGTGCGGGTGGTCGTGGACCACCTGAACAACCCGGTCCCCGCCGAGGGGCTGGATCAGCCGGCCTTCCGGGCCCTGCTCGACGTGGCGCGGCTGCCCACCGTCTCCGTCAAACTCTCCGGCTTCCACCACTGGTGTCGGGAACGCTACCCCTACCGGCACGGGATGCCGTTCGTCGAGGCCGCCGTGCGCGCGTTCGGGGCCGATCGGTGCATGTGGGGGTCTGACTTCCCTCACGTGCTGGCGGGCTGCGGCTACGTGCGCAACCGCCACCTCCTGCTGCGGGAGGCGGCGTTCCTCGCCAAGGCGGAGCTGGACGCCATCATGGGCGGGACCGCCGAGCGCTTGTGGTTCAACTCGCACACCGGAAAGGAGTCGTCATGAGCATCGCGCGCTACGAGGTCGGGCCGCGGCTCTCCCAGGCCGTGAAGCATGGGGATACGATCTACATCGCCGGCCAGGTCGCCGACGGC
The DNA here is from genome assembly GCA_036001225.1 of Candidatus Methylomirabilota bacterium. Classification (GTDB taxonomy): domain Bacteria; phylum Methylomirabilota; class Methylomirabilia; order Rokubacteriales; family DASRDR01; genus DASYUM01. The sequence goes on from DASYUM010000149.1 coordinate 9,662, forward strand.
CCGTCGGTGAAGGCTCAGACCGAGGCGATTCTGAAGAAGATCGACACCGCGCTCACGCACTTCGGTAGCCACAAGTCGAAGCTCCTCTCGGCGACCGTCTATCTCGCGGACATGGCGAGCTACGACGAGATGAACGCGGCCTGGGACGCCTGGGTGGAGAAGGGGAACGCGCCGGCTCGGGCGACCGTGGAGACCAAGCTCGCCCGCCCGCAGTTCAAGGTCGAGATCATGGCGATCGCGGCGGTGTGACCGCCATGCGGTTGGCCGAGACGCGCGCGCTCATCACCGGCGGCGGCAGCGGGATCGGCCGCGCGACCGCCGAGCTGTTCGCGCGGGAAGGGGCCCGGGTGGCGGTCTCCGGGCGCCGGCGCGCGGAGCTGGAGGAGACGGTGGGGCAGGTCCGGGCCGCCGGCGGGACGGCAGCCCTCGTCCAGGGGGACGTGGCCCGGCCGGCCGACGCCGAGCGGATGGTCCGGGAGACGGTGGCCGCCCTCGGCGGGCTCGACGTCCTCGTCAACAACGCCGGCATCATCGTCCGGAACGCCTCGGTCACCGCGGTCGCGATCGAGGACTGGCAGCGCGTGATCGACGTCGATCTGACCGGCGTCTTCCTCGTCTCGCGCTTCGCGCTCGGCGAGATGGTCGGGGGCGGGCGGGGCGGCGCGATCGTCAACGTCTCGTCGGTGGCCGGGATCATGGGTGATCCGAAGATGGCGCCCTACAATGCCGCCAAGGGTGGGCTGAACCTCCTGACCAAGAACATGGCGCTCGACTACGCGCCGCACGGGATCCGGGTCAACGCCGTCTGCCCGGGCCGGATCGCGACGCCGATGCCGAAGAGCCGCCTCGAGCCCGGCGAGGACTGGGCGGAGGTGCTCGCCCGCTGGGGGAAGAACATCCCGCTGGGGCGGGTCGGGCGACCCGAGGACGTGGCCCAGGCGATCTTGTTCCTGGCCTCCGACGAGGCCGCGTGGATCACCGGGACGACGCTCGTGATCGACGGCGGGGCGACGATCTGCCACCCGCCGATCGGCTAGACACTCGGAGGGGGTGTCGGGACACCCCCTCCGAAACCTCCCCCGCGGAAATTGCGCGGGCAAAGCCCGCGCTCGGAGCGGAACAGCGATCCTTGGCGGTGGCTCGCGCGGCGTCGGCTCGCTCAGCCGGCGCTCGAGACGGTTGACGCCGGGGCGTAGAGAACGAAGCGCATCGCGGTCGGGTTGTGGGCGTTGGTCGGCGTGATGTCGGAGGGGCAGGCCGAGTTCGCCACCACCAGGTCCATCTCGGCCAACAGGTCCACGTAGTCACCGGCCGCCGACGGGGCGGCCATCGGGCGCACCGACCCGTCGGGCTCGACAGGCCACTGCATGAAGAGGTTGAACGAGAACGGGATCTCCCGGGGCACGACGCCCCACGGGGCCATCGCCTCGGCGAGGTTGCCCCGGCAGCTCCGATGTGGCCCGTGGTAGTCGAGACGGTTCTTGTAGTATTCATCGCTGCACGAGCCGCAGATGAGGTCGTGGACGCCGACGGTGTCAGCGACCAGCCGCAGCATGACCCGGCCCCGGTCCGAGACGAGCGCCGCCCCCACCTTCGGATAGATCGTGCGGTTGAAGAGGACGGTGTTCTGGGGCGAGTAGCGCTCGGTGAGATCGGCCCGGTTGAAGCAGACCAGGTCGCCGACCTGCTGGCCGTCGACGTCGATCACCCGGAGCGTCTGCCCGCGCTCCATTTCGATGGCGGCGCCGTGGCGGGCGGGGATCTCGACCACCCGCCGCACGGTGCCGGGCACGGGATCCTTGCCGGTCGGTTGAGCTCCCATCGTCCTAGCGTAGTATAAGGGCGAACCGCCACGGAGGCAGCCATGCCGGAATCCATCCCCGCCTCGCTCGTCATCGAGACCCTCAAGGATACCTTTCGCGAGGCCCGCGGGGCCCGGCCCGCCGATCCGCTGGGATGGATCCTGAGCGTCCCCGACACCCACCAGAAGTCCGTCCTGGCCGCCCTCGACAAGGAGCGGGCCCTCCGCGTCCTGACCTGCGCGACCGAGGACGAGGCCAACGCGATCGCGGCCGGCCTCTACATCGGAGGCGAGCCCTACGTCCTGATGATCCAGCACGCCGGGCTCTACGCGTCGGTGAACACCCTGCGCGGAGTCGCCATGGACGGGCGGGTGCCCGTCCTCTACCTCATCGGCCTCCTGGGTCGGGAGAAGGAGAAGGACCCTCGCGAGTCGCGTCACTCGATGGTCCGTTTCTGCGAGCCCCTGCTCGACACCTTCGCCGTCCCCCATGCCCGGCTGGAGGGGCCGAACGACGTCCACCGGATTCCCGAGTACTACCGGCTGGCCCAGCAGCGGCGCGGCCCGGCCGCGCTGCTCGTCGGGCTGGAGACCGGCTAGGATGGCCATCAAGCCCGAAGAGGCGCTCCGCGCGATCGCCGCCGTTCGCGGCGACGCGATCTGCGTGCCGACCATGACGACGGCGCCGGCCTGGCGGACCATCGCGCCCGACGACCTCTCGGTGACCTGCGTCGGGTTCATGGGCGGGGCCTCCTCGCTCGGTCTCGGTCTCGCGCTGGCGCGGCCGGACCGGCGGGTGCTCGTCTTCGACGGGGACGGCTCGCTGCTCATGCAGCTCGGCTCGGTGGCGACCATCGCCGGCGCCGCGCCACGCAACCTGATACACTTCGTCTTCAAGAACGCCGTCTACCACACGTCGGGGGCGCAAGAGATCCCGGGCGGGCGCCAGGTGGATTTCGTCACCGTGGCCCGCGGCGCGGGCTACCGGGATGCCCTGGCGATCGAGACCCTCGACGAGCTGCGCGGGCGCTTGCCGGCGCTGCTGAGCGCGGAGGGGCCGGTGCTGGTCGAGCTGCACACCACGCTCGCCGAGCAGACGCCGATGACGGCGCCCGGCGCGCCCTTCCGGCAACAGGTCGAGGCGCTCCGGGAAAAGCTGGCCGGGGTGTAAGCTACCCCCAACGAGGAAGCGATGGTCCAGAGGGGTCCCGCCAACCATTACGCCTGCCCGAGCTGCCACCTCCATCTCGTCTCCTGGGACGGGCCGAGTCAGACCGTGGAGATCTTTCACAAGGTCGGGCTCTGGCAGGAGTTCGGCACGCGGCGGGTCCGGCTGATCTGCCAGTCCTGCCTGGGGGCCACGGAGGTCATCCCGGAGGCGCTGGTGCAGCTGCTCCGCGAGCGGCACGGCCTGGGCGCGGTTGCCGAGCCTCCTGGTCCGCCCCGCCCCGACTGACCGCGTCCCGGGCCGCCCTCAGCGCTGAGCGGCCGGCGCCCAGGCCGTCGTCCGACCGCCGACGGTGGCGTGCCGGATCTGCTCGCCCCGGGCCGTCGTCGTGTTCCGGTCCCACCGATGGTGGAAGAGCCAGGTCCGGGGATACCGGTCGCTCTGCGCTCCCGCCCGCACCGCCGTCCGCAGGACGGACCTGAGCTTCGTCCGCAGCCGCCGTGCCTCGGCGGTCGAGAGCGAGCGGGCGCGCCGTCGCGGATCGATCCCGGCCTGGTAGAGGACCTCGTCGGCCACCCAGTTGCCGACACCCGCCGCGAACGACTGGTCGAGGAGCACTGCCTTCACCGGCGCCGCGCGCCGGCGGAGCTGTTCCTCGAACTCGGCCGGCGGCGGTAGCTCGCGCAGGGCATCGAAGCCGAGCGCGCGGATCGGCAGCTCCTGCCGCGGGTCGTCGCGCAGCCGGATGCGCCCCAGCCGCCGCGGGTCGGCGATCGCCAGCTCGCCGCCGTCGCTGAAGGTGAGCCGCAGCTTCGTGAAGCGGGGTGGCCACCGCGCGCCGTCGTCCGTGCGCCGGCTCGAGCGCAGCTTCACCCGCCGCCCGCGCGGCGTGTAGACGCCGCCGGTCATCCCGAAGTGGAGGCAGGGCCAGGGCCGCCGGTCCAGCTCGAGCCAGAGGTGCTTGCCGTGCCGGCCCACCCGGCGGACCCGCCGGCCGAGGAGCGCCCGGCGAAACCCTGCCGGCATCGCCCCCTCGAAGACCAGCGGATCGTCGGCACACCACACCGCCCGGATGCGGCGGCCGGCGGCGACCTGCTGGATCGCCAGCCGCGCCGCCTCGACCTCGGGCAGCTCCGGCATCAGGCCGGCGGCGCGGGCTCCAGGCGCAGGGTGTCCCGGGCGCTCTTCGCCACCTCCGCGCGGTCGAGCGGGAGGAAGTGGTAGCGGGCGGTGATCCACTCGGCGAGCTGGTCGCCGTAGTGCGGGCTGCCGGGATGGCCGGACTGCCCCTGAGCATCCACCGCCCACAGCCCGGGTGGCGTCGCCGCGAGATCAGCGATCAGCCGGTAGTTGGCGCCCATCGGTGCGAGGTAGTTCGGGTCATAGCCGGTGTTGCAGACCGTGGTCCCGTTGCCTTTCACCGGCAGCCCGCCGCGATCGAGGAGCCCGCCCAGCTCGCCGCGGCCCGAGAGGACGTGCGGGAGGCGGATCTGGTGGAGCTGGCCCCAGGTCCACTGCCCGATGTCGGGGCCGAGCCGGCGGGCCAGCTGGTCGAGGGCGGCCGTCAGCGCGCGCGCGACCGCCGCCTCGCGACGGGTGGTTCGGAACCAGCCGACAGCATCCTCGGCCAGAAGCTCGGTCGCCAGCCCCGCGATGGCGCCGGCGACCAGCTCGGCCTGATCGGGTGGGAAGCGCTCGTTGGCCACGGCCCGGCACCAGCGGGGGAAGAAGACCTCGAAGATCGCCGCCCCGGCCCGGTCCACCTCCATCCGGCCGTCCCAGGCCTCGAGCTGCCGGACCGCCTCGCGCCCGCGGGCGTCCTCCAGCGCCGCCGGCGCCGCCGCCAGCGTCTTGAGGAGCCGCGGCACGCAGTCGACGGCGCGGAGGGAGAGGACGTCCTGGTGCATCCGGGCGACGTCGTCCCGCGAAAGCTGCGGGGTGGCCTCGATCATCTGGCGAATGCGACGCGCGCGGTGTCCGCTCGACCAGCTCCCCGACAGCGGGTAGGGGAAGTCATCGGGGGCGGGGCGGTTGTTGGCGGTCGCGATCCAGCCACGCTCCGGATCGGCGAGGCCCGGCATGGCCTCGAAAGGGATGAGCCCTTCCCACTGGTGGCGAGGGTCCCAGCCCGGCCGGTAGGCCCGCTCGCGGACCGAGCGGATCGGGATGCCGCCGGCGGCCTGATACCCGATGTGGCCATGGGCATCGGCGAAGACGAGGCTCCAGGTCGGCACCCGCCAGCCGCCAAGGGCTTTGCGCGCCTGCTCGACGGACTGGGCGCGGTTCAGCCCGAGGAGCGCCGAGAGCCAGCCGCACGGTGTCGCGCCGAGCCAGCGGAGCGCGACGGGACCGGTGTGACGCGCGGCCGGCGGTAGCAGCTCGTCCACGATCGGCCCGTTGCGCGAGGCGCGGATCACCCTGCGGCCCGGCGCCGTCCCCTTGACGCGGATCTCCTCCACCCGCTCCCGGGCTGGCTCCCAGCGGCCGTCGTAGAGGAAGCAGCCGGGATGGGCGGCGTCGGTCCGCTCCTGGTAGAGGTCGCGCTGGGAGCAGATGTTGTTGGTCACGCCCCAGGCTAGCCCCCGCGTGCGGCCGAAGATGACGGCCGGAACGCCCGCGTACCCCGTGCCGACCACGTCGAAGGAGCCGCCGCAGAGATGAACCTCGTACCAGCAGGACACCGCGCCGAAGGCGATGTGGGGGTCGCTGGCCAGCAGGGGCCAGCCGGTGGCGCTTCGCGTGCCGGCCACCACCCAGTTGTTGCTGCCGCGGCCTTCGTCGGGATCGCCGACCGCCGCCCCGATCGGCTCGGCGCCCCGTCGCCCCGTGGGATACGCGCCAGGGGGCAGGATGCTCTCCTCGTCGGCCTCGCCGCGAAGGAAGGCCTGGTAGAGCGCGCCCTCGCCGAGCGCCCGCTTGGCGAGCTCGGGGATCGCGATGACCGGGAAGCGGACGGTGAGGTAGTAGCGGAACTCGACGGCGACGGCGAGCGAGTCGACGGGCGACCACGCCTCCGGCGCGTAGTCGAGGAGGTCGAACTCGATCGGTGGCCGCGCGCGGCTGGCCGTGATGACCGCGTTGATCCCGTCGCTGAAGGCCGAGAGGAGCGCCCCGGTCTCGCCCGGCAACTCGGCCCACTCGGCCTCGGCGATCCGGCGGAGCCCGAGCGTGCGAGCGATGATGTCCGGCTCGAGGCCGGCAGGGCCGAGGACCTCGGCCAGCGTACCGGAGGCCTTCCGCCGCAGGTAGTCGAGCTGGAAGAGGCGGTCCTCGGCCATCGCATGGCCGAAGGCGAAGAAGAGGGCGGTGTCGGTCTCGGCGAAGACGTGGGGGATGCCCCAGGCATCGCGTCGGATCTCGGCCGGGTGGCCGCCGGCCACGCGCCGGGTCCCGCCGGGCGACGGGACGCGGGCCGCCGCCTCCTCGCGCCACCAGGCGTCGAGCTCGGCCCGCGTGATCCCGGCGGCTGCGCACACCGCGGCGATGGGCTCGCCGGCGCCGAGGCGTCGGAGCATCGTCTTCGCGTCGAGTTGCATGTCGATACCTCCTCCTCGCCGGCTCACTATACCGGGCGGCCGTGCTCACGAGCCCGAGGCAAAGAACTGCCGCTCCAGGAACTGCCCCGCCTGCTCGGCCGCTTTGCGGACCGCGTTGGTCAGGTTAGGGTAGTCGGGCGGCTGGTCCCACTCCCCTTCCACGGGGACGATGCTGTCCTCGACGGTCATGAACGCCTGCCACTGCAGTTGGTTGGTCCGGAGGTTTACCAGCCGGCCTCTAGCCCTCACCATGCCCTTGTGCGGGCCGACCGGGATGCCGAGCACGTATTTCCGGGCGGTGCCCCAGGCGTCGACCGACAACAGAAGCACGAGGTCCGCGCTCTCCGTCCCGGCGAGAGACCGGACGTCGCGGTCCAGGACCGCGTCACCGGACCCCGTGAACTTCGGGAACTGCTCCAGGTCGACCCGCCGCTCCAGATGCCGGGCCGTGAAGCCGCGCTGCTGGAGTCTCTGCACGAACCGCTCGGCGGTCGCTTCGAATTCGGCCAGCTCGACCTTGCGAAGGAATGTCCGCATCTGCGAGCGCAGGACCTCGTTGACGACGAGCGCCACCAGGCCCTCGGTCTCGCGTCCCTCCTGATACACATCCGGGTCCGGGAGCGTCGTCAGGCTCACCGCGATCCGCGCGTCTTTCGCCTGCCAGAAGGACGACTGGAGCGGGATGGCCTTCTGGCACCCGGCCAGAAGCAGCACGAGCACCCACGCCACGAAAACGAAGCCCCGGCGCTGCCGCATGATTGACCTCCTTGGGCGAGCCTGCAGGAGAAATGAAGCGCCTGTCGAGGCGGGCCGTCAAGCCCGGCCGGCGGCCGGCCTCGAGTCGGACGGCGGCGGGAGGCCGAAGGCACCGAGCGGCGAGGCCGTTTGACAGGCTCCGGGGGGGCTGGCTAGGATGGGGCCACTCGCCGAAGCAGGTTCCCCGCAGTCACGACGCTGAAGGAGGAGCCCATGGGTCGTCTCGCCACGCTCGCCGGTCTCCTCGTCCTGGTCGCCGGCCTGGCCGCGGTCCCCGACCTGCCGGCCCAGACCAAGGACGACACCATCGTCTACGCGCTCCAGTCCGACATCGACAATTGGGATCCCCCCAACTCGGTCCTCCGGGAGTCGATCATCCTCGGCTACCACGTCTTCGATCACCTGGCGGTGCGCGACCTGAAGACCAAGAAGGTGGGCCCCAACCTGGCGGTGTCGTGGAAGAACCTCGACGACACGACCTGGGAGGTGAAGCTCCGCCCGGGCGTGAAGTTCCACGACGGCTCGCCGTTCACCGCCCGTGACGTCAAGGCCACCTTCGAGCGCGTGCTCGATCCGGCCAAGAAGATGACCGCGCGGGGGAACCACGCCAAGATCAAGAGCGTCGAGGTCGTGGACGATCAAACGGTCAAGTTCCACACCGATGGGCCCTATCCGCTGTTCGTCGAGCGGATGACCGCCCTCGTGATGCAGTCGGAGAAGCAGATCAAGGAGAAGGGTCACGACTGGATGCAGGAGCATCCGATCGGCACCGGGCCCTACAAGCTGGTGAGCTGGAGTCGCAAGCAGGAGCACCAGCTGGTCCGGAACGACGACTACTGGGGGGCCAAGCCCTTCTTCAAGCACGTCCGCGTCCGGATCATCCCCGAGCAGGCGACCCAGATCGCCGAGCTGATCTCGGGGGGCGTGGACGTCATCAAGGCGGTGCCGCCCGACCAGATGGACGTCATCAACAAGTCGGGCCAGGCCCGCACCAGTACCTCCCCGATCCTCCGGACCGCCTTCCTCCAGTTCGACCAGGCCGGCCGGGGCGGGGCCAATCCCTTCCAGGACCGTCGGGTGCGGCAGGCGGCCAACCTGGCCGTGGACATGGACGCCATCATCAAGCACGTGCTGAACGGCCTCGGGGACCGGACGGCGACCGTGGTCAACCCCATGGCCTTCGGCGTCGACCCCGGCCTGAAGCCTTACAAGCAGGACCTCGCCCGGGCCAGGAAGCTCCTGGCCGACGCCGGATTCCCCAACGGCGTCGACGTCCGGTTCATGACCGGACCGCCGGTCGTCGAGCCGGCCATCCAGCAGACCAACGACGCCATCGTCGCCGACATGGCCAAGGCCGGCTTCCGCGTCCAGCAGAACTACATCGGCGACAACACCGTCCTGGTGGCCAAGATCAAGGAGAGCAAGGCCGACCCGATGTTCAACTGGTCGTGGGGCTACTACTCGGTCTTCGACGCCGACGCCATCCTCTACGACTGCCTGAAGTGCGGGGAGGCCTACAGCTACTACTGCAACAAGGACCTCGACGGGCTGATCATGGAAGGCCGCTCCACCCTCGATCAGAAGAAGCGGGCCGACGTCTATCAGAAGGCCCAGAAGCTCCTGTTCGACGACGCCGCCTACCTCTTCAAGTGGGGCCTCCGCGGGGTGTGGGGGATCTCCAATCGGGTGGAGTATCAGGCGCCGGCCGACGAGATCGACCGGATGTTCACGGCCATGCCGCGGAAGAGATAGGAGGCCGGCCATGACGCGTGCTCTCAGGGTCACGGCGCTGGCCGGGCTGGCGTTCGGGCTACTGACCCCCGCCGACCTGCCGGCCCAGACCAAGGACGACACCGTCGTCTACGCGCTGGTGTCCGACGTCGGCAACTGGGATCCCCCCAACTCGGTGCTCCGGGAGTCGATCATCCTCGGCTACCACGTCTTCGACCACCTGGCCGCGCGCGATCCCAAGACCGGCAAGGTCGGCCCCAGCCTCGCCCTCTCCTGGAAGGCCCTCGACGACGCGACCTGGGAGGTGAAGCTCCGCCCGGGCGTGAAGTTCCACGACGGCTCGCCGTTCACCGCCCGTGACGTCAAGGCCACCTTCGAGCGCGTGCTCGACCCGACCCGGAAGATGCCGCTGCGCGGCAACCACCTCAAGATCAAGAGCGTGGAGGTCGTGGACGACCACACCGCGCGCTTCCTCACCGACGGCCCCTACCCGCTGTTCGTCGAGCGGATGACCTCGCTCACCATGCAGTCCGAGAAGGTGATGCGGGAGAAGGGCCACGACTGGATGCAGGAGAACCCGGTCGGCACCGGGCCCTACAAGCTGGTCCGGTGGGACCGGAAGCGCGAGCACCTCCTGGTCCGCAACGACGACTACTGGGGGCCCAAGCCGTACTTCAAGTACGTCCGGGTGCGGATCATCCCCGAGCAGGCGACCCAGATCGCCGAGCTGATCTCGGGCGGGGTGGACGTGATCAAGTCGGTGCCCCCCGACCAGATGGACACCATCAATCGGTCCGGGGCCGCCCGGGTCTCGACCTCGCCCATCCTGCGCACCGCGCTGTTGCAGCTCGACCAGGCCGCCCGCGGGGGCCCCAACCCCTTCACCGATCGCCGCGTCCGGCAGGCGGCCAACCTGGCCGCCGACCTGGACGCGGTCATCAAGCACGTCCTGAACGGGCTCGGGGACCGGGTGGCCACCGTGGTCAATCCGATGGCCTTCGGCTTCGATCCGGCGCTCAAGCCGTACCGCCCGGAGCCCGAGCGGGCGAAGAAGCTGCTGGCCGAGGCCGGTTATCCGAACGGGCTCGACGTGCGCTTCCAGACCGGGCTGGAGGGGACCGAGCCCGCGACCCTCCAGACCAACGAGGCGATCGTGGCCGACCTGGCCAAAGCCGGCATCCGGGCCCAGCAGCAGTACATCGGCGACACGGTCGTCTACTCGACGCGCGTCCGGGAAGGCAAGGCCGGCCCCATGTTGAACCTGAACTGGGGCTACTACTCGGTCTTCGACGCCGACGCCATCCTCTTCGACATCTTCGCCTGCGGGCAGCCGTTCAGCTACTACTGCAACAAGGACCTGGACGGGCTGATCATGGAAGGCCGCTCCACCCTCGATCAGAAGAAGCGGGCCGACGTCTATCAGAAGGCCCAGAAGCTCCTGTTCGACGACGCGGCGGCCGTCTACAAGTGGGGTCTCCGCGGCGTCTGGGGCATCAGTAACCGCGTCGAGTACGAGGCGCCCCGCGACGAGATCGATCGCATGTTCGTCGTGACGCCGCGCAAGAAATGACGTGCCCTCCCTCTCCCTCCCGCCGGAGGGAGAGGGAGTAGTCTCGCTCCGGTGAAGCGCTATCTGGCCCGCCAGCTCGTCCAGCTGGTCGTGGTCGTCATCGGCATCTCGATCCTCTCCTTCGCGATCCTCCACGTCATCGGCGACCCCGTCCTGCTGCTGCTTCCCCAGAACGCGGGCAAGGAGGAGTTCGAGCGCTACCGCCACCTCCTCGGCCTCGACCAGCCGATCTGGGTCCAGTACTGGAAGTTCGCCAGCCGGGCCGTCCAGGGGGACTTCGGGAAGTCCTGGTACGCCGACACGCCGGCCTTCCGGCTGGTGCTGGAGCGGATGCCGCCCACCATCTACCTCACGCTGGCCGGCCTGGGGGCCGGCTTGCTGATCGCGCTCCCCCTCGGGATCCTGGCCGCGCTCCGGCGCCATTCGCTCCTCGACAACCTCTGCACCATCGTCGCGGTGGCCGGCCAGGCGATGCCGCTCTTCTGGCTCGGCATCATGCTCATCATCATCTTCGCCGTTCGCCTCAAGCTCCTGCCGGCGTCCGGCTACGGCACCTGGCAGCACTTCCTGATGCCGGCCTTCTGCCTGGGGGCGTTCCTGGCCCCCATCACGATGCGGCTGGTGCGGTCGGGCGTCATCGAGGTGATGAACATGGAGTTCATCAAGACCGCGCGCGCCAAGGGAGTCGGCGAGGGGACGGTGGTGGTGAAGCACGCCTTCCGCAACGCCTGCATCCCGGTCATCACCGTGCTGGGACTCCAGTTCGGCCAGCTCCTCGGCGGCGCCATCATCACCGAGACGGTCTTCGCCTGGCCGGGGGTGGCCACGCTGGCGGTGGACTCGATCCGCAACCAGGACTTCCCGGTCGTCCAGTGCGCGGTGGTCCTGCTGGCGGTGATCATCGTGGTGGTGAACCTGGTCGTCGATGTCGCGGTCGGCTTGATCGATCCGCGGATTCGGGTCGCATGACGGCGGCTCGGGCCGCGGGCGAGATGATCGACGCCCGCCCGGCGCCGGGGCTCGTCGAGGCCCGGCCGGCCCAGGTCTCGCTCCGGCGCGTCTGGCGGCTCAAGTGGGGGCTGGCGGCGACCGTCTTGCTGCTCGCCATCGTGGCCAGCGCGGTCTTCGCGCCCTGGCTCGCCCCCCACGACCCGCTCGCCGTGAACATCCGCCACCGGCTGGCGCCCCCGGCCTGGATGGAGGGCGGGGCGCCCGCGCACTGGCTGGGGACGGATCAGGTCGGGCGCGATCTGTTGTCCCGCGTCATCTACGGCGGTCGCGTGTCGCTGATGGTCGGCGTGGCGGCGGTGCTGATCTCGGCCACCATCGGCGTGCTGTCGGGCCTCGCCGCCGGATACTTCGCCGGGCGAACTGACGCCGTCGTCATGACGCTGGTGAACGTGATGCTCACGTTTCCCTTCGTCCTGCTGGCGCTGGCCGTCATCGCCGTGCTGGGACCGAGCCTCCCCAACATGATCGCCGTCCTCGGCGCGGCCGGCTGGCCGATCTACACGCGCGTGGTTCGCGCGGAGACGCTGGCCATCCGCGAGCGCGAGTTCATCCTGGCCGGGCGCGCCCTCGGAATGGGCCACCTCCGCATCGTCTTCCGGCAGATCTTCCCCAACCTGGTGTCGGCGATCGTGGTGATCGCCACCCTCCAGGTGGCGCAGGTGATCATCGCGGAGGCGTTCCTCTCCTTCCTCGGCCTCGGGGTCCAGCCGCCCACGCCGGCCTGGGGCAACATGCTCGGGGAGGGTCGGGTCTACATGCTGAACTCGTGGTGGATCGCCGCCTTTCCCGGCCTCGCCATCTTCGTGACGACGCTGGCGATCAATCTCATGGGCAACGCGCTGCGGGACTGGCTCGACCCGCACCTCAAACTCTGATGGCGGACCTCGGCCCGGCGCTGACCCTCGGCCAGCTCCTCGACCGGGCGGCCAACCGCGACCCCGACCGGGAGGCGATCGTCTTCAAGGGCGAGCGGGTCAGCTATGGCGACCTCCGGGAGCGGGCCGACGCCTTCGCCCGGGGCCTGCTCGGCCTGGGCGTTCGGCCGCGGGACCACGTGGTCCTCTGGATGCCGAACTCGGTCGAGTGGAACGTCGCGAATCTCGGGATCGCCAAGGTCGGCGCGGTCACCGTGACGTGCAACAGCCGCTACAAGGCGCTCGAGGTCGAGTACGTCCTCCACCAGTCCGACGCCCGGGCCCTGATCATGGTGGACCGCTTCCCGGCCGCCAAGATCGACTACCTCGAGATCCTGCGCGAGCTGTGCCCCGAGATCGACGCGGGGGCGCCGGGCGAGTTTCGGAGCGCGCGCTTCCCCGAGCTGCGTCATGTCGTGGTCCTCGGCGACCAGGTGCCGGCGGCCGCGGTCACCTTCGAGGCCGTCGAGCGCGCGGGACAAACCACGCCGATCGACCTCGCGCGGATCCCGATCGCGCCCGACGATCCGGTCGAGATGCTCTACACCTCGGGGACCACCGGGGAGCCGAAGGGCTGCCTGCTCTCCCACGGCAACATGTACTACAAGTGCCGGGTCTACGCCGACCTCCACGGCTGGACGCCCGAGGACCGCTATCTGGTCCCCGTCCCCTACTTTCACATCTTCGGCTCGATGGGCGGGATCGCCGCCAACTGCCTGGTCGGGTCCACCCAGGTCGTGATGGACGTCTTCGACCCGGCCGCCGCCATGGCCCTCATCGAGGCCGAGCGGGTGACCATCTTTTCCGGCGTCCCCACCATGTTCATCGCGATCCTCGGTCATCCCGACTTCGGGCGGCGGAACCTCCGATCGCTGCGCACCGGCTCCATCGGGGCGGCGCCGGTGCCGGCCGAGATCATGCGGAAGATCCTCGACCGCGAGCGCGGCCTGGGCATGGATGCCCTGGTGGTGTACGGGCTCACCGAGGCCACCGGCGGCACCCACTGGACGCGGCCCGGCGATCCGCTCGACAAGCGCGTCAGCACGGTGGGCCTGCGGACGCCGGAGATCGAGGACCGCATCGTGGACCCGAAGACGGGGCGGGAGCTGCCGGCGGGCGAGGAGGGCGAGGTCTGCCTCAAGGGGTCGACCCTCATGCTCGGCTACTACAAGATGCCCGAGGCCACCGCCGAGAAGGTCCGCGACGGCTGGCTCCGCACCGGCGACATGGGGGTCAAGGACGCCGACGGATACCTGCGGATCACCGGGCGACTCACCGACATGATCATCGTGGGTGGCTTCAACACCTATCCGGCCGAGATCGAGAACTTCTACCTCCGCCACCCGAAGATCCTGGACATCTCGATCGTCGGGGTGCCCGACCAGCTTCTGGGGGAAACCGTGATGGCGTTCGTGATCCCGCGGCCGGGCGCGTCCTTGACGGCCGAGGAGGTCATCGCGTTCGGAC
>DASYUM010000150.1:0-18457 GCA_036001225.1 Candidatus Methylomirabilota bacterium
GCATCTACGAGGCTGGCTTCGACAACTTGCGCAAGATGTTCGGGCGGTGAGCGGGGACAGCCTAGAGACGGCGCAGGCGGGGATCCAGGAAATCCCGGAGGCTGTCGCCCACGACGTTGAACGCGATGGTCAGGCTCAGGATGGCGAGGCCGGGAAACGTCGCGATCCACCACTGGTCGAGGTAGCTCCGGCCGGCCGCGATCATCGAGCCCCACTCCGGCACCTCCGGCGGGGGCCCCAACCCCAGGAAGGAGAGCGCCGCGAACGTCAGGATCGCGTGACCCACGTCCAGCGTGGCGAGGACGATGACGGACGAGACCACGTTGGGCACGATGTACCGGACCAGCACGCGGGCATCCGAGGCTCCCAGCGCGACGGCCACCTGCACGTACTCCCGCTCCCGCGCCGCCAGCACGAGTCCCCGGACCAGGCGGGCGTAGGTCGGCCACCAGGCGACCATGATGGCGATCACCGCGTTCCGGATCCCGGCGCCGAGCGCCGCCGTGATCACGAGAGCCAGGATCACGGTCGGGAAGGCGAGCATGAGATCGGTCGCCCGCATGACGGCCTCATCCACCCGGCGGCCGACGTAGCCGGCGACGCCGCCCACGACCGCCCCCACGAGCGCGGCCAACACGACGGCCGCGACCCCGACCGGGAGGGAGAGCCGGGCGCCGTAGAGGATGCGGCTCAGGACGTCGCGCCCGAGGGCGTCGGTGCCGAGCCAGTGCGCGGGGCTCGGCGGAGCGAGGCGGCCGACGATGTCCTGCTGGAGCGGCGCGTACGGGGCGAGCAGCGGCGCGGCCGCCGCCAGCGCGATCCAGAGCCCGACGACGCCGAGGGCGGCCAGGGCGAGGGGGGAACGCCGGAAGGGTAAGGGGATGGAGCGGCGGTGGCGCGCCTCGGCCCCCGCGGCGAGGCGCACGGGGGCCTCGACGGCCGCCACCCCCGTCCGGCCCATCAGCCCGCCACCTGAATGCGCGGGTCGATGAACGCGTAGGCGACGTCCACCAGCAGGTTGGCGAGGACGTAGACGGTCGCGACGACCATCCCGACCCCCATGATGGCCGGGAAGTCCAGCGACGTCGCGCTCCGGAAGGCGTAGAGCCCGAGTCCCGGCCAGGCGAAGACGCTCTCGATGATCACGGCCCCCGACAGGAGCCGGCCGAAGGAGAGCCCGATGACCGTCACCACCGGAACGAGCGCGTTGCGGGCGGCGTGCCGCAGCGTCACCGCCCGCTCGTCGAGCCCCTTGGCCCGGGCCGTCCGCACGTAGTCCTCGCCCAGGACATCCAGCGTGCTCCCGCGCGTCAGCCGGGCCAGCACGCCGAGGTTATAGGTGGAGAGGACCACGGCCGGCAGCACCAGGTGGTGCAGGCTGTCGAGCGCCGCGTCGAGGCGGCCGGCCAGCACGGCGTCGAGGAGCAGGAACCCGGTGACCAGGGGGGGTGGCGACATGGTGGCGCTGAGCCGTCCGGGCGCCGGCGCCCATCCCAGTCGGGCATAGAAGACGACGAGCGCGACCAGCCCCAGCCAGAAGACCGGCATCGAGACGCCCACCAGCGACGCCACCCGCGTGAGCTGGTCCAGGAGGCTGTCCCGCCGCACCGCGGAGAGGATCCCCAGCGGGATCCCGACGAGGACGCTCAGCGCCATGGCCACCACCGCCAGCTCGATGGTCGCCGGAAAGCGCTGCTGGAGGTCGAGCAGGACCGGCTGGCGCGTCGAGATCGAGACCCCGAGGTTCCCCTGCAGCAGGTTCCAGAGGTAGATCCCGTACTGCGCGGGGAGCGGGCGGTCGAGGCCCCATTCGTGGCGGAAGGCGGCGACGATCTGGGGGTCGGCCGCGGCCTGCTCGCCCAGGTTGGCGGTGACGGGGTCGGCGGGGATGGCCTGGGAGAGGACGAAGCTCAGGAGGGTGATGCCGAGCAGCATCGGCCCGAGCAGCAGCAGGCGTCGGGCGACGAAGAGCTGGAGGCCTCTCAGGGCGGTCTCCCCACCGAGGCGCGAATCGGAGGGACCCGATTCATCCGCGCGTTACTTGCTCACCGTCCAGAAATCCACCCCCCACACGCTGTTGAACGTCACGCCCTGCACGTTGGCGCGGAAGGCGTATGGCACCGCGGGCTGGAAGAGCGGCGCGTAGGGGCCGACCTGGGCCAGCCGCTCTTCGAACCTCCGGTAGAGGGCGGCGCCCTTCCCCGGGTCGGCCTCCGTCTCGGCGTCGGCCGCCAGCTGGGCGAGCTCCCGCGCCTCCGGGCTCGCCTCCGCCGGCCAACCCGCGCGCTTCCCCACGGTCCGCCCGGGGGCGTACACGAGGAAGTTCTGCCCGTCCGGGTAATCCGCCGCCCAGCTCCAGACGCCGAGCTGGTTCTTCCCGTCGCGGTAGAGCTGGAGGGCCGTCGTCCGTGGGAGGCCGTTCAGGGCAATCGCGATCCCCACCGCCGCGAGGTCGGCCTGGACCTTCTGGGCCAGGAGGTTCATCTGGACGCCCCAGATCGTCGAATCGCTGGCGTAGGTGATGGCGCCCTTCACCTCGCCGAGGTTCGCCTCCCGCAGGAGCGCCTTGGCCTTGTCGCGATCGGTCCGGACCGCCTGCCGGGGATCGAGGGACCCCGGGAAGGTCGTGGGAATGACGCCGGCCAGCCGCACCGCCCCCGGCCCGGCCATGGCCAGGATGCCGTCGTAGTCGAGGGCGTAGCGCACGGCCTGCTGCACCTTCGGGTTCGCGAAGGGCCCGCCGATCTGCGGGTTGTTGTTCATCAGCAGGTAGAATGTCGTCGCCGCCGGGCTCGTCTTCGTCATGACGCCGGCCGCGCTCCGCAGCGCCTTCATCTGGTCCTGGTCGAGCCCGGTCGCGATGTCGAGGTCGCCTCGCTCGAGCTGGAGCTTCTGGGTGGCCGGCTCCGTGATGTTCCGGATCACGATGCGGTCGAGCTTGGGGGCGCCCCGCCAGTGAGTCGGGTTCTTGACGAGCACGACTTCCTGGTCCGGGACGTAGCGCTCGAGGACGTAGGCCCCGGTGCCGGCGGACTGGCTGTGCAGGAAGCTCTCCGCCTTGTCCCGGTCCTTGGCGTTCGTGCTGGCGTCGCCGCCCTTCTGCATGAGCAGCTTGCTGTCGAGCGCGGCCAGGCTCGAGCTGGCCAGGATCGGGAGCAGGGCCGGGTTCGGCGCCCGGAGCCTCAGCACCACCGTGGCGGGGTCGGGAGCGAGCACGTCGTCGACCGAGTTGAGAAAGAAGGCGGGGTTGTTCTTGAGGTTCTTCACGCGGTCGAGCGACCACTTCACGTCGGCCGACGTGAGGGGGTTCCCGCTGCCGAACTTCACGTTTCGCCGGAGGTGGAAGGTGTAGGTCTTGCCCTCGTCGGAAATCTTCCAGTCGGTCGCCAGCGAGGGCTTGGGCGTGGTCAGGTCCTCGCCGTCGAAGGTGACGAGCGAATCGTACACGGAGTGGTTGATCATGTTGCTGGTGGTCTCGATCGTCCGGCCGGGGTCGAGGCTCTTGATGATGAAGCTGGAGCCGACCACCAGGGTCTTTTCCGCGGCGTCGGCCGCGGAGGGCGCGGCGATCCCGAGCGCCAGCACCAGGCCGGCGAGCCGAAGAATGCATGTGTTCATCGCGGGTCCCCCTTCACGACGGCGGATCGAGGTAGGCCGGTCAGGCGGCGGCCCGTATACTAGCACGCCGCTGCGCGGTCCGTGCAAGGGGCGCCCGGGGCCAGCGGCCGGTCGGCTTCCCGGCCGCCCGCCCCTGATGTATGGTGTCGGCACGCGAAAGGAGGCGGCACCATGGGAGACGGAGCGATGGCTCACGACGCAGTCACCCGGCGTCGGTTCGTGCTTGGCGGCGGGATGCTCCTGGCCGGCATCCTGGTCGGACGTCGGGCGGCCGCCCAGGCGCCGGCCTCGGCGGGGGCGGCGGCCGCGCAGCTCGTCGAAGACCTGGTGGCCGCCAACCGCATCCTGGCCGACCAGGGGGTCGTGGACGGCTACGGCCACGCGAGTGTCCGCCACGATCGCGACGCCAACCGGTACCTGATGTCGCGCTCGCTTCGCCCCCGAGCTGGTGACCGCCGCCGACATCCTGGAGTACGACCTCGACTCGAACGCGGTCGATCCGCAAGGCCGCGCGCTCTTCATCGAGCGGTTCATCCACGGCGAGATCTACAAGGCTCGGCCCGAGGTGAAGGCCATCGTGCACAACCACTCGCCGTCGGTGATCCCGTTCGGCGTGAGCGGGCAGCCGCTCCGGCCGCTCTACCACATGAGCGCCTTCCTGGGCGGCGGCGTCCCCCTGTTCGAGATCCGGGACGCCGGCGGCATGACCGACATGCTCGTCCGCAACCCCGCCCTCGGCCAGGCCCTGGCCCGGACGCTCGGCAACCGCCCGGTCGCCCTCATGCGCGGCCACGGCGCGGTAGTGGTGGGCCCGTCCATCCAGGTGGCGGTCTTCCGCAGCGTCTACACCGAGATGAACGCGCGCCTCCAGGCCCAGGCCATGGCTCTCGGCCAGAACGTCAACTACCTCCAGCCGGAAGAGGCCCAGAAGGCGGAGGCGTCGGTGACCGGCACCATCGGGCGGCCCTGGGAGCTGTGGAAGAAGAAGGCGATGGCGAAGTAGCCATGCTGTTCCCGACGACGCTGGTCGGCAGCTACCCCCAGCCCGACTGGCTGATCGACCGCCAGAAGCTGGCCGGCCGCTTCCCGCCCCGCGTGCGGGCCCGGGAGCTGTGGCGCATCCCCGACCCCTGGCTCCGGCAAGCGCAGGACGACGCGACGTTACTGGCCATCCGCGCCCAGGAGGACGCGGGGCTCGACATCATCACCGACGGCGAGATCCGGCGCGAGAGCTACTCGAACCGCTTCGCCACCGGCCTCGACGGCATCGACATCGACCACCCCGGCACCGCGCTCGACCGCTCGGGCCATCCGAACCCGGTGCCGCGCATCGTGAGGCCGATCCGTCGCACCCGGCCCGTCGAGGTCGAGGACGTGCGGTTCCTGCGCGCCCACACCACGAAGCCGATCAAGATGACGGTGCCCGGTCCGTTCACGATGAGCCAGCAGGCGCAGAACGACCACTATCCGAGCGAGGAGGCGGCGGCCCTGGATTACGCGGTCGCGGTCAACGCGGAGATCCGCGACCTCTTCGCGGCCGGGGCCGACGTCGTGCAGATCGACGAGCCGTACATGCAGGCGCGGCCGGACAAGGCGCGCCAGTTCGGGCTGCGGGCCCTCAACCAGGCGCTGGAGGGCATCACCGGCACCACCGCCGTCCACATCTGCTTCGGCTACGCCGCGATCATCCACCAGCGGCCGGCCGGCTACTCGTTCCTGCCCGAGCTCGCCGGGTGCGCCTGTCGCCAGGTCTCGATCGAGACGGCCCAGGCCAACCTCGACTGCGCGGTGCTGGCCACGCTCCCCGACAAGCAGATCATGGTGGGGTGCCTCGACCTCAACGACATGACGGTCGAGACGCCGGAGACGGTCGTCGCCCGGATCCGGCGCGCGCTGCCCTACGTCAAGCCGGAGAACGTCATCCTGGCGCCGGATTGCGGGATGAAATACCTGCCGCGCGAGGTGGCCTTCGGCAAGATGCGGGCGATGGCGGCGGCAGCGAAGCGGCTCCGGGCCGAGCTCGGCGGGCGATGACCGTGCCGACATCGGCACCCACGAGATCCTGATCGCACCGCCGACGATCGCCGTCTACTTCCTTCAGGTGAAGCGCTGAGAGGAGGAGGCCATGGCCTTGGTCAGCGGGTCTCACACGGTTTTGATCTTCACCCAGTTGCAGTTCATCGGCGACTTCACCCGTTGGAGCGGAACCGTGATGATCGGATACACCCCGAATAAAGACTCCGAGCTCATCGTGGTGACGGAGGACACCCAGGGCAACAAGACGACGCACTGGTTCAAGCTCGAGAAGGATCGGGAGGTCTGGGTGAACTACAACGAGGTCCCTGAGGTCCACATCCCCGCCATCTGTGTGAAGCGCGCGGCCGGCGACAAGATGACGTGCAAAGGGTAACCCACGCTACGACCAGCCGGGCATCGTAGAGCCCGGCCCCGGGCGGTTGCGGCCCGGCGGCGATCAGCGCCGGCGGTCGGTGAGGTTGTAGAGGACATAGGCGCCGGCCAGGTAGAGCTGCCGCAGGATGGGCAGCGGGAAGCGCGGGAGGGGCGCCGCCGTGAGCGGCGTGTCGCGGGCCACGTCCTTGCCGGCCGCGAGGTCGGCGGCCAGGCCGCCGCAGTAGGTCGCCATCGCCACCCCGCTCCCCATGTAGGCGAGGGCGTAGGCGACGCTCGGGTCCCCGTCCGCGGTGCCGACGTGGGGCGTGAGGTCGTAGGCGAGACAGACCTTCCCGTACCAGAAAGACTCGCTTCCCAGACCCTGCAGCACCGGGAACTTCTCGGCCAGCCGGGCCTCGAGCCAGCGCCGGCGGCGCTCGAGCGTGCCGGCGCTGTTCACGATCCCGGCCCGCCCGCCGAAGAGCATCCGGTCGTCCGGCAGCCGGCGCCAGTAGAAGAGGAGCTTCCGCGTGTCGGCGTAGACCTGCGTCGTGAGCATCCCGATCGCCCGCCACTCAGCGGCGGTAAGCGGGCGGGTCACGATGATGTTGCTGGTCGCCGGCAGCGTGCGGCCGCCGAGGAAAGGGTGCAGACCCTCCGGCGTATAGCCGTTGGTCGCCATCACGACCCGGCGGGCGCGCACGGTCCCCCCTGGCGTCGAGAGGTGATGCCACCCGCCGTCCCGCTGCCAGGCTAGCACGGGCGAGCGATCGCAGAGCCGGGCGCCGCGCCGGAGTGCCGCCGCCGCCAGACCGCGGACGTAGCGCATCGGGTGGAGGCCGAAGGCGTCACGGAGCCGGAGCGCCCCGTGGGCCGAGGGCCCGCGCAGGTAGCCGTCGGCCTCCAGGGCGGCGCGGTCCAGGACGGCGACGCCGTCGTAGCCGAGCGGATCGCGGTAGAGCGCCGCCCGCTGGCGCAAGTCGGCGAGCTCCCGGGGCCGGTGGGCGACGACCAGGTAGCCGGGCGGCTGAGGCTGGCAGTCGATCTCCTCGGTGGCGATCAGCTCGCGCACCGTCTCGACTGCCTCCAGGCCGACCCGGATCGAGCTCCGGGCCGCGTCGAGCCCCCAGCGCCGGATGCGCTCGGCGAGCGGGACCTTCCCGAGCGTGAACGACGCGAACCCGCCGTTCCGGCCGCTCGCGCCCCACCCGACGCGGTGGGACTCGAGGACCAGCGTGTCGAGGCCGTACGTCCCGGCCAGGCGGCGGGCGGCGGCCAGACCCGTGTAGCCGCCGCCGATGACCGCGACCTCGACCGTGCGGTCGCCGGCAAGCGGCGTCACGCCGTCCGGCTCGGGCCCACCGGTCGTGACCCAGTAGGACGGCAGATGCGGCTGCGGGGTCCAGTCGTCGGGGCTCATCGCACGAACAGACGCCGCTCCAGGCGGGTGAGCCGCTCGGGGCCGCGCTCGCTGACCAGGACCGTCTCGCTGAAGGCCATGCCGCGCGCGCCGGTGTACATGTGAAAGACCATGCCGGGCTCGAGCCCCCACTCCGCCGTCGGGAGGAACGCGCGCGTGAAGTCGCTGGTCCGCGGCGGCAGCGTCGCGCCGTAATAGCCGAGGGTGTAGCCGGTGAAGTTGTCGTAGCTCTCGCGGAGGCCGGCCTTGAGGACGCCGTCGCGGCAGATGCGATCGACGTCGCGCGCGGCTGCGCCCGGCTGCATCGCCGCGATCTGCTCGTCCTGGACCTCGATCAGCCGCCGCGCCGTCGCCGCCTGTTCCGCCGAGGGCGTCCCGATGAGGGTGGGCCGCATGAGCCGGGCGCTGTAGCCGTGGACCGACGGCACCAGCTCCATGTGGAGGAGGTCGCCGGCCGCCAGCCGGTGGTTCCCCAGCATCCCGTGGAGCGTCCCCGACCGGTGGCCCGCGGTGATGGGGCCGGTCCGCGCGGTGTCGGCCCCCAGGCGAAGGAAGGCGCCGGCGGCCGCGGCGGCGGCCTCGCGCTCGCTCTTCCCGTCCCCGACCGCGGCGACGGCCTCCCGCATCGCCTCATCCGCGATGGCGGCCGCCTGGCGGAGATACGCGATCTCCTGCGGCGACTTCCGCAGGCGCAGCTCGCGCAGCACCCCCGAGAAGTCCACGAAGGTCGCCCCGGGCAGCGCGGTCCGCAGGGCCTCGTAGCGCCGGACCGGGAGGTAGTGGGAGTCCAGCTCCACCCCGAGGCGGCGCGTGGCCCAGCCCTTGCTGGTGAGGGTCGCCGCCACGACCGCCACCGGATCCTCGGCGTCGGCGAACAAGACGGCGTCGGCGAGCCAGCTCCGCTCCCGGAATGCCGGCTCGTCGAGCCGGCGACACACCATGACCGGCTCACCGTCGAGGGGCAGGAGATAGACGTGGTAGAGCGAGCCCGAGGCGTGCCAGCCCGCCAGGTAGCCGAGGTGCTCGACCTCGTCCACCAGCAGGACGTCGATGCCCCGCGCGACCATGCGGGCGCGCACGGCGGCCAGGCGCTCGGCGTACTCGGCGCGGGAGAAGATCATGGCGCGCCGATCATAGACGACGGCTCCGGCCGCGGCAAGGCGGGCGCGCCGCCCGCCGGTCACTCCTTGGTCTTGAGCTGGCTCGCGTTCTCGCGGATGAAGGCGCGGATCTCGTCGGCCATGTCGAGCAGCCGGAGCCACTGCTCCTTGTAGAGCGTGACGGGAAACCGGCCCAGCCCGTAGACGGACACCCCGCCCTTCTCGCTCACCCGGAGGTGGACGCCCTTCCGGGCCCGGGCCCGAAGCGCCTCGTTCTCCGCCCGCAGTCGCGCCAGCTCCGCCTCGGCGTTCTGTTCGGCCATGAACTCCTCCTCCGGTGGTGAAGAACTCGGGCGCCCACCCCCCCGCGCCCCGATCCGGCCCTTCGAGCGTCACACGGCGGCGGCCGGCTGATCAAGAGGGCTCCCGCCCGGCGGCAGTTTCTGGTTGACGCCGCCGTCGGTCTCGCGACATGATTGGTCAACCGACCAATCAACGTGAGGCACGACGGGATGTCGGATCCAGCAGCGCGAGCATGACCCCTCGGCCCCGTGTCGCCCCCCAGCGGCGGGAGGAGATCGTCCGTGCCACCATCCGCTGCCTGGCCCGGGAGGGCTACTCCGGCCTCACGATGAAGAAGCTCGCCCGCCAGGCCGGGGTCAGTCAGGGGATCCTCCACTACTACTTCCCCAACAAGCGGGCCATCCTGGTGGCCGCCCTGGAGCGCGTCATGGCCGACCTCACCCGCCGGTTCGTGCGGGAAGCCCGCGGCGCGCGGGATGCCCGGCAACGGCTGCGGGCGCTGATCGAGGCCTGCCTGTCGGTGGCGGTCGAGGCGCGGGAGTTCTGGGTCGTCTTCGTGGAGTTCTGGGGCGAGATGATGCACGACCGGGCGCTCCTGCGGGTCAACGCCGACCTGTATGCGCGGGTGCGGCGGCTGATCGGCGACATCGTCGCCGAGGGGATCCGGACCGGGCAGTTCCGGCGCGTCCACCCCGAGCAGGCGGGCGCGGTGATCCTGGCCCTGGCCGACGGCCTGTCGCTCCAGCTCACGTTCGACCCCAAGGCTTTCACGGTCGCCCAGGCGGCGCGGCTCGGCGAGGAGGCCGTGCTCCGCTATCTCGCCAAGGACTGAGCTCTCCGGAGGCAACGCGTCATGGTCGATTCAGGATTGCTCGCCCGCGCCTACCACATGATCATGTCCGGCTTCGTGCGCGATGGCCGCGCCCCCCACTACACCGAGCTGGCCGAGCGCTGAAGGACCTGGGCAAGTCCGGGTCCTTCTGGGGCATCGTCGGGTAACCGCGCGCACCTGACTGACAGGTCGGACTCGTGGATCGCCACGTCCCCACCAGGCCGCGCGAGCTGGCCGCGCCGTCGCTCGCGCTGGCCGCGGCCGGCTCGCTCGAGGAGGTCCTCCGGATCGTCACCGAGGAGGCCCGGCAACTCGTGGGCGCCCATCAGGCCGCGACCAGCCTGGCCCCGGCGGGAAACTGGTCGCGCGCGATGCACGCCGTGTCGCTCAGTGACGAGTACGCAGCCTGGCGGGAATACGACGAGCGGCCGGACGGGTCCGGCATCTACGGCCTGGTGTGCGGGTCGAACCGACCGATGCGGCTGACCCAGGCCGAGCTCGAGGCGCATCCGGCGTGGCGGGGCTTCGGACCGGCGGCCGGACGCCATCCGCCGATGCGAGGCTGGCTGGCGCTGCCGTTGATCGGGCGGCGCGGGCGGAACATCGGCCTCATCCAGCTGTCCGACAAGTATGTCGGCGACTTCACCCGGAGCGACGAAGCCATCCTCGCCCGGTTCGCCGAGGTCGCAGCGGCGGCGGTCGAGACGGTCCGGCGACACGTTCGCGCTCGGCGGCGGGCCAATAGACGGCAGTGAGGCCTTCTCACCCCTGGGCGACCGAGTCCCGCTAGCACCGGCCACCGCTTGACAGCCCCGACGGCCGCGTGCTACCCACGGGGCATTCCCCCACAAAGGAGCGCGCGATGAGGCACTACCGCATGACGCGACGACAGTTCCTGGCCGGGGCCGCGGGCGCCACGGCCGCGGCCACCGGCCCCTTCATCTGGATCCGCCGGGCGGGGGCGGCCGGCAAGCTCGTCGTCCGCACCATCGGCGGCGCCTACGAGGAGGCGGTCGTCAAGACGATCTTCGACCCGTTCACCAGGGCGACCGGCATCGAGATCGTCAAGGTGCCGGCCACGCTCGGCAAGCTCCTCGCCATGTTCGAGTCGGGGAACATCGAGCTGGACGTGGTGGACGCCGGCGAGCTGGGGATGATCGCGCTCAGCCAGAAGGGCGCCCTGGAGAAGATCGACTACAAGGCCTGGAAGCTCACCAACCCCGAGGACATCGACGCCCCCGTCCGCAAGGACGACATGGTCTGCGACCTCTACTTCTCCTCGGTGCTCGGCTACAACAGTCAGACCTTCCCCACCGGCAAGCACCCGCGCTCGTGGGCGGAGTTCTGGGATCTCAAGAAGTTCCCGGGGCCGCGGATGCTGGCCGACATCGCCTCCGGCGCGGTGGACCTGGAGTTCGCGCTCCTGGCCGACGGTGTCCCCAAGGACAAGCTCTACCCGATCGACGTGGAGCGGGCCTTCAAGTCCCTCGACCGGGTGCGGCCGGCGATCCGGAAGTTCTGGGACACCGGCGCGCTGTCGGCCCAGATGCTGGCCGACAAGGAAGTCGTGGCGGGCAGCATCTGGAACGGCCGCCTCCAGGCCGTGGCCGACAAGGGCGCACCGCTCGCCATCGAGTGGAACGAGGCGATGCTCCAAGTCCAGTACTGGGGGATCCTCAAAGGCGCCAAGAACGTGCCGGACGCCCAGCGCTTCATCGACTTCGCCTGCCAGCCGAAGATCCAGGCCGACTTCGCCCAGGCGATCCCCTACGGCCCGCCGAACCGGGCTGCCTTCAAGTTCATTCCGGCCGCCGTCGCCGCGCGGCTGCCCTCCAGCCCCGAGTACAAGGCGAAGGCCTTCCTCATGGACGGCAAGTGGTGGGCCGACAACCGACCCAAAGTGGCGGAGCGCTGGTCCCAATGGGTCCTGCAGAAAAGCTGATCGTCCACGTGCCCGCCGGCACACGCGCGCGGCCCGGCCCAGGTGGGGGGGTCCAGGGGGGGAGTGGTTGGGACTCCCCCCCTGACGAGGTCGCTGAGCGTTGGTCTCAGTGGGTCCTCCAGAAAGGGTGAGCCCAGGCGCTGAAGTCCGCCTCGAAGGCCTGAGCAAGTCCTACGGGCCGGTGGTCGCGGTGCGCGACGTCTCCGTGACCATCGGTCCCGGCTCGTTCTTCACCCTCCTCGGCCCCAGCGGCTCCGGGAAGACGACCACGCTCATGATGATCGCGGGGTTCGTCCACCCGACCCGCGGCGAGA
Organism: Candidatus Methylomirabilota bacterium; assembly: GCA_036001225.1. GTDB lineage: Bacteria > Methylomirabilota > Methylomirabilia > Rokubacteriales > DASRDR01 > DASYUM01. The sequence goes on from DASYUM010000150.1 coordinate 11,921, forward strand.
TCTTCGTGGACGGCCGCCCGGTGGCCGGGCTCCCGCCGCAGAAGCGCGACCTGGGGATGGTCTTCCAGAGCTACGCCGTCTTCCCCCACCTCACGGTCTTCGAGAACATCGCCTTCCCGCTCCGGGTGCGCCAGGTCGCCGCCGCCGAGCTCCGCCGGCGGGTCGGCGAGGCCCTCGAGCTGGTGCGCCTCCAGGGCTACGACCGGCGGCTGCCGCGCCAGCTCTCGGGGGGCGAGCAGCAGCGGGTGGCCCTGGCCCGGGCCCTCGTCTTCCGGCCCCGCGTCCCCCTCATGGACGAGCCCCTGGGGGCGCTCGACAAGAAGCTCCGCGCCCACATGCAGCTCGAGCTGAAGCACCTCCAGCGCCAGCTCCACGTGACGGTCGTCTACGTCACCCACGACCAGGAAGAGGCGCTGACGATGTCGGACCGGGTGGCCGTGATGCGCGGTGGCGGGCTGGAGCAGGTGGGGGCCCCGGCCGAGCTGTACGAGGCGCCGGCCAACCGGTTCGTGGCCGACTTCCTCGGCGAGTCCAACTTCCTCGACGGCACGGTGGTGGGGCCGGCTTCCGGCAGCCGCTACCGGGTGCGGACGGCGGGCGGACTCGAGCTCCAGGGCGTCGGCGCGGCGCCGCTCGCCGCCGGGCAGGCCGTCACCGCCGCTATCCGGCCCGAGAAGCTCGCCCCCGCGGAGGCCCCGCCGGCCGAGGGGAACGTCGCCAAGGGCGTGGTCGAGGAGCTGATCTACGCCGGCGACGCGACCCGCTACCGGGTCACCCTCGGCCCCGACGGCACGGTGAGCATGCGGATCCCGAATCGGCTCGGCACCCGCCCGTACGCGATCGGGGAGCCGGTCACCCTCGGCTGGGACCCGGCCGAGACCCGCCTCTTCCCGCGAGACGTGCCGTGATCCCCGCGCGCCGCGAGCGCCGGCGGGAATGGCTCGCGCTCGTCCCCGCCCTGCTGGTGCTGCTGGTGCTCTTCATCTATCCGCTCTACGGCATCCTGTCCCGCAGCGTGTACAAGGGCGGCGGCTACACGCTGGACGCCTACCGCCAGGTGTTCCGCGTGCCGGTCTACCTCACCGTCATGGCCCTCACCTTCCGCACGGCCGCCGTGGTGACGCTCCTGTGTCTCGCGCTCGGCTACCCGCTCGCCTACGTCCTGGCCCGGGTGCGGCCGCGCCTGGCCCGCCTGCTGCTCATCGTCGTCGTGCTGCCGTTCTTCACCAGCCTCATCGTGCGCACCTATGCCTGGATGGTCCTCCTCGGCCGGAACGGTCTCGTCAACCAGTGGCTGGTCGCCCTCGGCCTCGCCGACAAGCCCCTGCCCCTCCTCTACAACCAGGCCGGCGTGCTGATCGGCATGACTTACATCCTGCTGCCGTTCATGGTGCTGACGCTGTTCAGCGTCATGCGGGGCATCGACCCGGCGCTGGTCCGCGCCGCCCACAGCCTGGGGGCGAGCCGCTTCCAGGCCTTCCGCCGGGTCTTCCTGCCGCTCAGTCTCCCCGGGATCGCCGCCGGCGCGCTGCTCGTCTTCATCCTGAGCCTCGGCTTCTTCATCACCCCAGCGCTCATGGGCGGGCCCTCCGACGTCATGATCGCGATGCTGATCGAGCGCGAGGTCGAGATCACGCTCAACTGGTCGTTCGCCTCGGCGCTGGCCGTGATCCTGCTCGCGCTGACCCTGGCCGGCTTCGCGCTCTACAGTCGGGTGGCGGGGTTCGAGCGCCTCTTCGAGGGCCGCGGATGATGGTACCGGGCCGATACCCGTCGCATCGGGTCGTCCTCGGTCGTCGGCGGGCCTCAACGTATGCGGCATACGCCTCGGCCCGCCTCCTCCCTGCGTCCTACCGCTGCTCGGGTCTCGGCCCGGCATCGAGTCTGGGGGCGCGGTCGGCGACAACCCTCGGAGTCGCGACGTGATCGCCGACGAGGGCCAGCGGGCCGGCCCCGGCACCGTCGCCGTGCTCGCCTGGGCGGGGGCGGTCGTCGTCTTCCTGCTCGCCCCCGTCGTCATCATCCTGATCGTCTCGTTCAGCGCCGCCGACTACCTCACCTTCCCGCCCCCCGGGCTCTCGCTCCGCTGGTACCAGCGCTTCTTCGGCGTGCCGAGCTGGCGGCGGGCGATCGAGGTCAGCGTCCAGGTGGCGAGCCTCACCATGCTCTTCGCCACCACGGTCGGCCTGGCTGCCGCGGTGGCGCTGGTCCGCGGCCAGTTCCGGCGGAAGGGCGCCGTCTACGCCGTCTTGCTCTCGCCGGCCATCGTGCCGACCATCATCACCGCCATCGGCCTCTACTTCTTCTTCGTCCGCCTCAAGGCCACCGGCAGCATCCTGGCCATGGCCCTCGGCCACACGGTGCTCGCGTTGCCGATCGTGGTCATCATCATCGCGGCCACGCTCCAGGGGTTCGACATCCGGTTCGAGCAGGCCGCGCTCAGCCTGGGGGCGAGCCGGCTGACCGCGCTCCGCCGCATCACGCTGCCGCTGATCGCTCCCGGCGTCCTGTCGGCCGCGCTGTTCGCCTTCCTCACGTCGTTCGACGAGCTGCTGATCCCGCTCTTCCTGTCGGGCGTGGAGACCCAGACCCTCACCGTGCGGATCTGGAACAGCCTGACGCTGGAGGTGGACCCGACCATCGCCGCGGTCAGCTCGTTCCTGATCGGCGTGACGACGGCGGTGCTGGGCGCCAGCGCCCTGCTCCGCCGCCGCGGCGAGGCCCCCGAGGCCTGAAAAAGGAGACCAGCCGATGAACACCGTCGCCATCAACCGCGGCGCGCACCTCGCCGACGAGCCGAAGACCGGCCACAACCGCTGGCATCCCGACATCGCACCCGTCCTCGAGGTCGGCGAAGGCGAAGAGGTCGCGCTCCAGACGCGCGATGCCTGCGACGGCTACCTCGGTCCCGCCTCCACCGTGGCCGACCTGGCCAGCCTGCCCTTCGGGGCGGTGCACCCGCTGACCGGCCCGGTGTCCGTGAAAGGGGCCCGACCCGGCGACCTGCTGGAGGTCGAGTTCCTCGACATCGCCCCGCAGCGGTGGGGCTTCAGCGCCATCGTCCCCAACCTGGGCTATCTGCGCGACGTCATCGCGACGCCGTACCTCGTCCACTGGAGCATCGCCGACGGCTGGGCGACCTCGCCCCAGATCCCGAAGGTCCGGATTCCCGGCGCGCCCTTCATGGGCGTCAGCGGCGTCGCGCCGTCGCCGGCGCAGCTCGAGGCCTGGACCCGGCGCGAGGCCGAGGCGGCCGCCCGCGGCGGGCTCGCCCTGCCGCCCGACCCGGTTGGCGCCGTCCCCGCCTCCGGCCCGGCCGCCACCCACGGGCTCCGCACGATCCCGCCCCGCGAAAACGGCGGCAACTTCGACGTGAAGCAGCTGACCCGCGGCGCCCGGCTGCAGCTGCCGGTCGCGGTCGAGGGCGCGCGCTTCTCGACGGGCGACGCCCACTTCGCCCAGGGCGACGGCGAGGTGTGCCTGACCGCCGTCGAGATGGGCGCGACCTGCGTGGTGCGCTTCCGCGTGCACCACGGCGAGGCCGAGCGGCGCCACATCCGCTGGCCGCGCTTCCAGCGCACCGACCACTTCGCCGACCCCCGGTGGGCGGTGCCCCAGCGGTTCGTCGCCACCATGGGCATGCCGGTGGACGAGGAGGGCGTCAACCGGAGCGAGGACCTCAACCTCGCCTGCCGGAACGCCGTGCTGAACATGATCGCCCTCCTCCAGGAGCGCGGGTTCAGCCGCGAGCAGGCCTACGTGGTCTGCAGCGTGGCGGTGGACCTCCGGATCAGCAACGTGGTGGACGTCCCGAACTTCGTCGTCTCCGCGTTCCTGCCCGAAGACATCTTCGAGGGGTGATAGCGCGCGTGACCGACCAGGCGGTCCTCTGGCGCCGACTCGACACGCCGGGCCACGACTCCGCGCGACTGTACGCCCGGGACGATCAGTGGCGGCTGCGCGGCACCGCGGTCTTCGCCCACGAGGGTCAGCCGTGCCGGCTCGACTACGTGGTGGTCTGCGATCTGGCGTGGCAGACCCTCTCGGGTCGGGTGGGCGGCTGGGTCGGAACCCGCACCGTCGAGATCGAGCTGGCCGTGGACCTGGCGCGCCGGTGGCGGCTCAACAAGGCCGACCGTCCCGACGTCTCGGGTTGCCTCGACCTCGATCTGGGCTTCAGCCCCTCCACCAACCTCCTGCCGATTCGCCGGTTGGGGCTGGACGTCGGCCACGAGGCGCCGGTGCGGGCGGCCTGGCTCGGCTTCCCGAGCCTCACGCTCGAGCCGCTCGAGCAGCGCTACCGGCGCCTGGATTCCCGGACCTATCGATACGAGAGCGCGGGGGGCCGGTTCGTGCCGGACCTCGAGGTCAACGCAGCCGGGTTCGTGACCCGGTATCCCGACTTCTGGCAGCTCGTCGAGGCCAGCCCGAGCGCGGCGGACTCACCCTAGTCTGCGGAGAGGCCCCATGCCGATCATGTTGCCGGGTGACTACAGCTACAACCGCCTGATGGCCGCTTTCCCGTCGCTCGCCGAGCCGCCCTTCGAGCACCCCACGATGCAGGAGTACGTCTGGGGGCGCCGCTGGGGCTGCACGACCGACGTCGGCCCGCTGCGCGCCGTCCTCGTTCACCGGCCCGGCCCCGAGCTGAACCGGGTGGACCCGGCCAAGTACCTGGAGGACATCGGCGCCTGGGGCGACCGCGAGGAGGGCTGGTACTGGCGCGGCCCCGAGCCGCCCGACCTCGCCCGCATGCAGGCCCAGCACGACGCGATGGTCGCCGCGCTCCGGCAGGAAGGCGTCGAGGTGGTGGCGCTGGACGGCGTCGCGCCCGGCCGCTACAAGGCCTCCTCGACGCGGGACGCGGTCATCGCCGTCGGCGGCGGCGCCGTCGTCTGCCGGATGGGGGCCCGCGTCCGGCGCGGCGAGGAAGCGCCGGTGACGCGGACCCTGGGGAAGCTCGGGATGCCGATCCTCCGCACCATCCACGGCACCGGGCTCCTGGAGGGCGGGAGCTTCGCCTGGCTCAACGAGCGGACCGCGGTCGTGGGCCTCGGCACCCGCGCCAACGAGGAGGGCGCCCGCCAGCTCGAGGAGGTCCTCCGCCCCCAGGGCGTGGAGCTGCTGCGCGTCCAGCTCCCCGGCTACCGCCAGCACCTCGACGGGCTCCTGGTCATGGTGGACGTGGACGTCGCCCTCGTCAACCCGACCCTGGTGCCGTACGTGCTGCTCGAGAAGCTGGCGGCCTCGAAGATCCGGACGCTCGATCTCCACCCCGATGACCACCCGTTCACCATCAACTGCCTGGCCGTCCGACCGGGACGCGTCCTCATGAGCGAGGCCTCCGGCCACACGCTCGAGCGGCTGGCCAAGGCGGGGATCGAGGTCGTCTCGCTGGAATTCGACGCGGTCTACCGGGGCGGCGGCGGCATCCATTGCTCCACCGCACCGCTGATCCGCGACCCGGTGTAGCGCGCCCACGGAGGAATCGGCATGGCCGATCCGGCGGCCGAACACGGCGTGCGCGAAGCGATCGAGCGGCTCCACACTGCGATGAACCGGGTCGTGGCTGGCGACGTGAGCGCGATCAAGGCGCTCTACTCGCACCGGGACGACGTGAGCGCCTTCTACGGCTGGGGCGGCTACCAGACGGGGTGGGAGGCGGTCAGCCGGCGCTGGGACTGGGCCGCCCGACAGTTCAAAGCCGGGGGCCAGGTCAGCTACGAGCCCCTCACGACGATCGTCACTGCCGAGCTGGCCTACACGACGGCGATCGAGACCATCCAGAGTGGCCTCGCGGGCGTGACCGGGCCGGCGCAGTGGTCGAACCGCGTCACCCACGTCTTCCGGCTCGAGGCGGGCGAATGGCGGCTGGTCCACCGCCACGCCAACCGGCTGGAAGCCCAGTACGAGCCGAGCACGCGCCTCGGCTAGTGCGGGGCCAATTAACTTCGCCTAGCGTCGTCCTCGGTCGCCGGCGGCCCTCAACGTATACGGCATACGCCTCGGGCCGCCTCCTCCCTGCGTCCTAGCTATGCTCGTTACTTGGCCCCGCACTTTCGGTCGTCGTCCGATTCACTCCAATTCGGTGGTCCGCCCCTAGGCGCGACGTCCGGCGTCGATGCGGTGGTCGGGCGGACAGCAGGGGTGGGCGGTGGCGCTGGTCCTCGGGCTGGGGCTCGCCCTGTACCTCCCGGCCCTCGGGGTGGAGATCCTGCGCAGCCCGCTCGAGGTCAAGTACGCCCTGGTGGCGCGCGAGATGCTCCACGGCTCCAGCCCGCTCCTCGTCCCGCACTTGTTTGGCGTGTTGTACCCCGACAAGCCGCCGCTCTACTTCTGGGTGACGGCCGCCTTCGGCTGGCTCGCCGGCGGCGAGGTCCGCGAGCTCACGGCCCGGCTCCCCGCGGCCCTCGCCGCCATCGCCGGCCTGCTGCTCGTCTACCGCCTCGGCGCCGATCTCTTCGGGCCTCGGGCCGGTCTCCTCTCGGCCTGCATCCTGGCCACCGCCAACCTCTTCTTCTGGTACGCCCGGCAGGG